>JBPCPM010000178.1:0-81933 GCA_050999155.1 Solirubrobacterales bacterium | reverse complement strand
TCGTCGCGCTGGCCGTCGCGCTGGTCGCGATCTTCGGCATCCCCGGCCTCGGCGACGACCGCGAGGTCCCGCCCGCCGAGGAGCTGGCCGTCGAGCGCACCGTGCTGCGGCCGGGAGAGGTCGAGCTGACCGTGCGCAACGACGGCGCCGACGCCGTGGACATCGCCCAGGTGATCGTCAACGGCGTCTACGTCGACTTCGCCGGCGGCGGCGAGGTCGGCCGGCTCGCCAGCGAGACGCTGACGCTGAACTACCCCTGGATCGAAGGGCAGCCGGTCGCGGTCACCATGGTCCTGTCCACCGGCGGGACGATCGCCCACGAGGTGCCCGTCGCGGTGGAGACGCCACAGGCCGACGCCGGCTTCTTCGGCCTCATGGGCCTGCTGGGCATCTACGTCGGCGTGATCCCCGTGGCGCTGGGCATGCTGTGGCTGCCGTTCGTGCGCCGCGTCCCGGCCCGCTGGATGCAGCTGATCATGGCCCTGACCGTCGGCCTCCTGGGGTTCCTGGCCATCGATGGGCTCCTCGAAGGGCTGGAGCTCGGTGGTGAGGGCCCCACCGCCTTCGGCGGGGTGGAGCTGGTGCTCCTGGGCGCCTTTGCCTCGTTCCTCGCGCTCAGCGCCGTCCAGGCCCACCTCGAGGGCAAGCGGGACGAGGCCGAGCGCCGCGGCGTCGGCGGGCACCGGGTCGCGCTGCTGGTCGCCGTGGGCATCGGGCTGCACAACCTGGGGGAGGGGCTGGCCATCGGCGTGGCCTTCAGCTCGGGGGCCCTGGCCCTCGGCGCATTCCTCGTGATCGGCTTCGCCCTGCACAACACCACCGAGGGGCTGGCCATCGTCGCTCCCCTCGCCGACGAGGGCGTGAGCCTGGGGCGCCTGGTGGCGCTCGGCTTGGTGGCCGGCGCGCCGGCCATCCTCGGTGCCTGGATCGGCGCCGCCGCGTTCCACCCGAGCCTGGCCGCGCTGCTGTTCGGCGTCGGCGTGGGGGCCATCGCCCAGGTCATCACCCAGCTCGCCCCAGCCATGCGCGACCGCCTCGGCCGCCTGCTGCACCCGATCAGCGTCGCCGGGATCCTCGGCGGGGCGCTCGTCCTGTACGCCACCGGTCTGCTGATCAGCGTCTGATGAGCGCCCTGGCCCACCACCAGCACCCGGCGCGCGCCCACACCGACGCCGAGGAGAACTACGTCAAGGCGATTTACTCGCTGGTCGGCCAGGCCGGCGAGGCCGACGTGTCGACCAACCGGCTGGCTGAGCGACTGGGCGTCGGAGCCTCGTCGGCCTCGGCCATGGTGCGCAAGCTCGGCGAGGGTGGGCTTGTCGCCCACGAGCCCTACCGCGGCATCCGCCTGACCGCTGCAGGGGAGCGCCTCGCCCTCGGCGTCACCCGGCGCCACCGGCTGCTTGAGCTGTTCTTGGCCGAGACGCTGGACATTCCCTGGGACCGCGTGCACCGCGAGGCCGAGATCCTCGAGCACCACATCTCCACCGAGCTCGAAGAAGCCATTGCCCGCAAGCTCGGCAATCCCAGCCACGACCCGCACGGCGACCCGATTCCCACCCGCGAGCTCGAGCTCGGCGCCGACCGCACCCAGCCACTCTCGGAGCTGGCCACCGGCACCCAGGCGACCTTCGTGCGGATCTCCGACTCCGAGCCCGACATGCTGCGCTGGCTCGCCGAGCGGCGGATCGTCCCGGGCGACATGCTCGAGGTGCTCGAGCGCCAGCCGTTCGACGGCCCGCTGCACGTGCGCTTCGGCGACGGGGCCGACGAGCAGCTCGGCGGGCAGATCGCTGCCGCGATGCGCGTGCAGGCACACGGCCAGCAGTAGCCTGCCGCGGATCCCCGGGGTGCTGACGCGACCCGGACTCCACGCCGAGCGCCTGATCGTTCGGTCATTGACCGAGAAATCGGTCACTCGGCGCTCTGCCTCCGTCCAGGGCACGTAACATATGTCACGAGGTGGGGTAGGGATTGGTGTCCTGCCGTCAACCGCTGGGAGGGTTGTCATGAACGCCTCAACGAATGCCCACCACATCCGCCGGATCGTGGCGGGGATGTGCATGGTGGCGGCGCCACTGGCGCTGCTGGCCGGGATGGTGATCCACCCGGCCGTCGAGACGAGCGAGCGCTCGATCATCGCTGCCGCCGCCGCAGACAGCGACGCCTGGTACGCGTCGCACCTGCTGCTCCTGATCTCCCTGGTCCTCGTTGTGCCGGCGATCCTGGGCCTGACGCACATGCTCCGGGAGCGCGAGGTTGTGCTCGGGCACCTGGGGGGCGGCCTCGCGCTGCTCGGCGTCATGGCCTTCGTCGGGATCGTGACGGTCGAGGGGGTCGTGGGCTGGCAAGCCGGGCTCGGGGACCGGGCGGAGATGGTGGCCCTGTTCGAGCGTTTCGGTGAGGCGACCGGGTACGTGATCCCGTTCGTCCTCGTGTCGCTCGGATTCGCCGTGGGCATGATCACGCTCGCCTACGGCCTGTTCCGGGCGAACATGGTGGCCCCGGTCCTGGCCGTAGGGCTGGCGGTCGGTTCGGTCCTCCTCGCCGTGGGCATGTTCACCGCCGCCGAGTTCATCGCGATCGCCGGCGCCGCGGTGCTGCTGATCGCCCTCAGCTCCGTGGGGATCATGGTCCTCGCCGAGAGCGACGAGCAGTGGGCGCACCCGCCCACGTACACGAGCACCCGGCCCATCACCGGGATGTGACCGGAAAGGGGCGTGGGGGCCCGCACGGCTCCCACGCCCCCTTCTCGGCCTTCAGTTTCAGGTGCCCGGGCCGCCGGGTACCGGGCCGAAATCGGCTTCGACGACGACACCGGCCTGAGCCCCGCGGGCGACAGCGCCTGGCATGGCCACGTCGCGCCGGGCTGGGAGACGCCCCGGGGCCCGCTCGGCGGCTACGTGATGGCCATCGTGCTGCGCGCGATGCAGGAGGCGGTGGGCGACGAGTCCCGCCAGCCGCGGTCGTTCACCGTGCACTTCCTGCGGCCGCCGCACGAGGGTGAGGTGACCGTTCGTCCCGTACTCGAGCGCGCCGGCCGCAACCTGAGCACGGCGAGCGCCCGCCTGGAGCAGGACGGCAAGCTCATCGCGCTCGCCCTGTGCGCCTTTTCGGGCCCCTGGCCCGGGCCGCTGCTGACGGAGGGCACGATGCCCGATGTCCAACCGCCGGATCCCGACCGTCCGCCGCCCCTGGCGCCGGATCCCGACCGTCCCGCGCCCTCATTCGTCGAGCAGGTCACGATGCAGCCGCGCTTCGGCGAGGCGATGTTCTCGGGTGCCGAGCAAGGGCTCGCTGGAGGCTGGCTCGCGCTGCAGGAGGCCCGGCCCATCGATGCCCTGACGCTGTGCGTGCTCGCCGACCTCTGGTTTCCCGCGCCGTGGCCGCGCCTGGACGCACTCGCCCCGGCGCCGACCATCGACCTGACCGTCCACTTCCGGGCCCCGCTGCCCCTCGACGACGTCGAGCTGCTCGGCCGCTTTCGCAGCACCCAGGTCCGGGACGGCTTCTTCGAGGAAGACGGCGAGCTGTGGTCACCCGACGGCACGCTTGTCGCCCAGTCCCGCCAGCTCGGGCTCCTGCTCGTGGACCAGGCTCAGGGCGCGGGCGGCTGAACGCTCGAAGGTTCGGGCCCCTCGACCCGTCAGCGACCTCCGCGCCGGGCTCAGCTGAGCTCGGCGACCGCTATGCGGACCGAGAACGGCGTGCAGTAGATGACCACCGTGTCGAGCGAATCGAGGTCGGCGTCCTTGGGGACCGTGTAGGACTGGTTGCCCTTCGTTCCCTTGAGCTCACCGAGCTCGACGACCTGGGAGCCGGAGACCGTTCCGGGGCCGGGGGTCAGGCGAACGACCACCGTGGGTCCGGGGTCGACGTCGAAGTCGCGGAACTGCAGTCTGCGGCCGCCGTCGGCCAGCTTGATCAGCTCGGCCTTGCCGCTGCCCGCGTGGTTGTCCGCGCCCCGGAAAGAGCCTGAGGCCAGCTCGGTGTCCATCGGCTCCGGCTCGGGTTCGGCCTTGGTCGCCTGGTCGGTTTCGTCCGATGCGCCGGCGGAGCCGGCGTCATCGGAACCGTTGTCGTCTCCCGCGCGGGCGTCGGATGGAGACGAGGCCGGGACGTCGACGATCTGCTCGTCGACGGTGGTGTCGCGGAACGAGGTCCAATAGAGGCCGAAGCTCGCGATGACGGCGGTTGCGAGGAATGCGCCACGGACCGGAACCTTGAGCTCCGGGCGTGCCTTCCAGACGCGACCGACAAGCCACGAGGCCACAAGGAACCACACGACGCCGACCGCGATCTGCACATAACGACCCGTCACGAGCAGTCCGGCGAACAGGTAGAGCCCGCCGCCGAGGAGGGCCACCACGGCGAGCGGCGCTGCCACCCAGGTCAGAAGCGGGTGCAGTTCACGTTCGGGCTTGGACTGCGGCTCGGACGGTGCCATCAGCGAGGCGCAATGGTGCCAAGGCGACCTAAACGCGTAGTTAAATGTGCCTCCGATCGGGGATCCGTGCCCGTCAGGCGGGACCGGCAACGCCCGCTACTCGTCGTCGGTGGGCTTGAGGCCGTAGATCTGCGAGTAGCCGGTGAGGTAGATCCGCTTACCGTCGGAGACGATCGGGTTGAACGCGCCGCGCCGGATGCCGTAGACCTTCTTGCCGGTGCGGGTACTGAGCCCGGTGGTGCGGCGGCGGCCCAGGTTCGAGTAGTAGACGGTCTCGCCCACCACCGTCGCCGCGCCGGAGATCTTGCCGCCCGCGTTGTGCTTCCAGCGGACCTTGCCGGTCTTGGCGTCGAGGGCGTAGAACTTCTTGTCGTAGGAGCCGATGTAGACGGTCGGGTCGGTGCGAGGCGTGTCGGCCACGGCCGGTCCCGCGTAGACGAAGGCGCCCGTCGAGAAGCTCCAGGCCAGCTTGCCGTCGGACTTCGAGTAGCTGTAGACACGACCGTCGGTGGATCCGACGTACACGCGGCCGAACGCCACGGCCGGGGTGGAGTAGAACGAGCCGGCGCGGCCAAAGCCCGAGCTCAGCGAGTCCGAGCTCCACCTCACCGAGCCGTCGGCCGTCTTCAGCGCCCACATCTTGCCGCTGTAGTCGCCCACGTACAGCGTCTTGTCCGAGTAGGCGGGGGCCGCCTTGACCGCGTCGTCGAGCTCGCGCTCCCAGACCTTGCGGCCGGACTTGACGTCGTAGGCGAACATCTTTCCGCATTCACAGCCGAAGAACACCTTGCCACCGTTGACCACGGGCGAGGACTCCGAGCGGCCGGGGAGCTTCTTGCGCCACAGCACCTTGCCGTCCTTGGCTCGCAGCGCGGTGATCCGCCCCGGTTTGAGGGTCACGGCGAAGATCCGGCCCTTGTCGTAGGCCGGCGAGGAGGCGTTGAGCTTGCCGACCCGCTTGGTCCACTTGACCTTGCCCGTCTTGGAGTTGAGCGCGTACAGGCCACCGGAGTTCCGCGTGACGTACAGCGTGTCGCGGACGATGATCGGCGAGAACTCGATCAGGACATCGCTGCGAAACGACCACAGGCGCTTGAACGGCGGCTTGAAGTCCGGCTCGGCCGGCAGGTAGCGGGTCCGCGCCTTGTTGTAGCCGTACCAGGGCCAGTCGGTGGTCTTTTCGGGGGGCGTGGTCTCGGCCGGCGCGGTCTCGGCCTGGAAGGCGACATCCGTGTTCGAGACGTCCTCCTCGGGACTGAAAACGAGCAGCCAGGCCACCGCGGCGGCGGCCACCAGGGCGAGCAGCGCGGCCCCGCCGAGGAACCACGGGCTGCGCCAGCGAGACCGTGATCGGCCGTCGGAGAGGGGGGAGGGCACCAGGCCATGGTAGGAAACGGCGAGGATCCCCCCGTGCGACCGCGCTCACAGATCGACCCGGCCGCCCTCGTAGACGGGGTTCGCAGCCTCCCCGGCCTCGACGAGATGCGCCACGCCGCGGCGGGCCGGCCGGCCTACCTCGTCGGCGGGGCGGTGCGGGACCTGCTGCTCGGCCTGCCGGTCGCGGACATCGACGTGGCGGTCAGCGGCGACGCTGCCGCGGTCGCCCGGGCGCTGGGATCGGCAGCCACGGTTCACGACCGGTTCGGGACGGCCACGGTGCGGATCGCCGATGGGCACGCGGTCGACCTCGCGGCTACCCGCCGCGAGACCTACCCCGCGCCGGGGGCCCTGCCGGTCGTCGAACCCGCGGGCATCGACGAGGACCTGGCCCGGCGCGACTTCACGATCAACGCGATGGCCGTTCCCCTCGAGGCGCCCGACCAGCTGCTCGACCCGTTCGGTGGCCTGGGCGACCTCGCCGCAGGCACCCTTCGCCTCCTGCACGGCTCGTCGGTCGCCGACGATCCGACCCGAACGCTCCGCGGTTCCCGGTACGCCGCGCGCCTGGATCTCGAGCCCGCCCCCGACACCGAGGCCCAGCTACGCGGCACCGACCTCACAACCGTGTCCGATGACCGCAGGCGGGAGGAGCTGCGACGCGTGGCCGCCGAATCGCGACCCGGCGCCTGCCTGGCGTTGCTCGCGACGTGGGGGGTGCTCAAGCTCGGCGCAGACATCCCGGCCATCGCCAACTCGGTGGCGGAGCTCGCGTCCACGCCCCCCTGGGGCGAGCTCGCCAATCCATTCGAGGCGGTCGTTGCGGTGGCCGAGGGGCGGATGGGCGCCGCACCGGCGTTGGCGGCCGAGCGGCCCGAGAGCCCCTCGGCAGCGGCCCGGCTCACAGCCGGGCGATCGGGCACGGAGCTGCTGCTCGCCCGTGCGCTCGGCGCCCACTGGCCGCAGGAGTGGGCCGAGCGCTGGCGCCTGGTCTCGCTGGAGATCGACGGCGACGATCTACTGCGCGCCGGTGTCCCTGAGGGTCCAGCGATAGGCCGCGGCCTGCAGGCCGCCCTCGAAGCGAAGCTGGACGGCAGCGTGCAAGGCCGCGAGGCCGAGCTCCGCACGGCCCTCGAGGCCGCAGGCAACCCTGCTCGCTGAACGATTCTCCGTGCTGGGACGCCGCGAATCGTTCAGCGAACGGGTGAGGGGCGGCTGTGCGACGCTGGCTCGCATGCAGATCCGCGAGCAGGATGAGCTGCGCTGGCTCGAGGCCGAGCTGCCCGGCGCCCGCGCCGTCTTCACCACCCGCCACGGCGGTGTCAGCAAGGAACCGTTCACCGGGCTGAACCTCGGAACGCGTGGGGGAGACATGACCGGGCCGGTCGCCGACAACCGGCGACGGCTCGCGGCCGCGCTCGGGCTCGGCGACGGCGCTGCCACGGTCACCCAGGTGCACGGCGCCGACCTCCTCGAGGCCGACGCGCCGGATCCGGCGTGGCCGGACCCGGCCGCCGTGCGGCTCGAAGCCGACGGTCTGCATACCCTGACCCCCGGGCTCGCCCTGATGGTCCTGGTCGCCGACTGCCTGCCGGTCGCGGTGGCCGGTCCGGGAGGCGTGGCCATGCTGCACTGCGGATGGCGAGGCCTGGCCGCCGGGATCGTCGAACGGGGATGTCGAGCGGTCGAGGCCACGCACGCAGCCGTCGGGCCCGGGATCGGCGTCGACAGCTACGAGGTGGGCGACGAGGTGCTCGAGGCGTTCGCCCATCTCGGCGACGTGGCGCGCGACGACCACCTCGATCTCGAGGCTGTGGCCGTGCGGTTGCTCCAGCAGGCCGGGGTGGGGACCATCGAGACCGCCGGGCGCGACACCCACGCCGAGCCGGAGGCCTTCTACTCGCACCGCCGTGACGGCGCGGCGACGGGCCGCCAGGCCGGGCTCGCCTGGATCGACCGTGGTTGAGCCCGTCCGGGACCCCGATCCGGCGGTCGTCGCTGCCAACCTCGCGCGCATTCGCGACGAGGTCGGTCCCGACGTGGAGATCCTCGTGGCGGGCAAGTACGTGCCCGCGGAGGGCCTTGGCGCGCTGGCCGAGGCCGGGGTGACCTTGATCGGCGAGAACCGCCTCCAGGATCTGGAAGCCAAGCGCGAGCGCTGGGGCGACACGTTCACCTGGGATTTCATCGGGGCGCTGCAGAGCCGCAAGGTCGACGACCTCATCGGACAGGTCCGGCTGATCCACTCCGTCGCCTCGGACTCCGCCTTGCGGAGGCTCGAGCGGTTCTCCGACACCGGGGCCGAGGTCCTCATCCAGGTGGACGTCGCTGGGGAGGCGTCGAAGAGCGGCTTCAGCGCCGGCGAGCTCTCGGACGTGCTCGATCGCTGCCCCGTGCGCGTCGGCGGCCTGATGACGATGCCGCCGGCCGTCGCGGACCCCGAGGCGTCGCGTCCGCACTTCGCCCGGCTGCGGGAGCTGGCCGAGGCCCACGGGCTGGCGCGGCTGTCGATGGGGACCAGCCAGGACTATCGCGTCGCGGCCGAGGAGGGGGCGACGATCATCCGGCTCGGCAGCGCCCTTTTCGCTTCCCGGGAGTGAACGCGTACCCTGTGGGCGAAGGATTCCGTCTGCTGAGGGAGAAGTGACGCCACCGATGGCCCTGCGCGATACCTGGCATAAAGTCGCCGTCTATTTCGGACTCGCCGAAGACCCCTACCCCGAGGAGGAGGACTTCGGCCACCTCGAGCCGGTCACCGAGACCGAGGCCGAGGAGCGCTACCGCGAACGGCCGAACGTCCGCCGGCTGGACGCCCGCCGTCGCTCGCGCGACGAGATCGACGACATCTTCGCCGAGGACGACGGGGCATCGGCCCAGGCTCGCACCGGGGTCTTGCGTCCCGTCACCAACGGAGGTCCCGGCCCCATGCACGTCCACCTCGTCAGCCCTCGCAGCTTCAACGACGCGCAGGAGATCGCCGACAACTTCAAGCGCACGACCCCGGTGATCCTCAACCTCCAGGAGGTCGAGCGCGACCTTTCCAAGCGCCTCATCGACTTCGCCTCCGGGCTCACGTACGCGCTGGAGGGTGGGATGCAGAAGATCGCCGACAAGACCTTCCTGCTGACCCCGCGCAACGTCGAGGTCTCCGCCGAGGAACGGGCACAGATCCTCGAGAAGGGCTTTTTCAACCAGTCCTGATCCGCCGCGGCCGGCGCCGGCGCGCCCCGCATCGTGGACCGAGAGACGAGCCGGGCTGTCGTCTACGCTGCATCGCGCATGAGAATCGGATTCGCAGGCGCAGGCAACATGGCGGCCGCAATGGCGCGTGGTTGGCGCCTGGCCGATCCCGAGTTGGACCTCGTGTTCGCCGACGCGGGATCCGGGCGCGCGGGCGCCTGTGCCGACGAGCTGGGCGGCACCCGGGCCGACGGGCTGGCCGGGCTGGCCGCCGAGTGCGACCTGCTGATCCTCGCAACCAAGCCTGCGTCCCTGGAGACCGTTGCGCAGGAGCTCCAGGATGCGGCGGGCATCATCGTGTCGGTGCTCGGTGGCGTGACCATCGAGCGGCTCCAGGCCGCCTTGCCGGGCACGCCGATCATGCGTGCCATGCCCAACGTCGCCGTCGAGGTCGGCCACGGCGTGGTCTGCTGGAGCCCGGGCGACCGGCTCACCGCGCCCCAGGCCGAGCATACGGCGGCGCTCCTGGGCCGGCTGGGCACGGCGGTGGAGCTGCCCGAGCGCCTGCTCGATCCCGCCACGGCCGTCATCGGCTGCGGGCCTGCCTACGTCGCCGTCCTGGCCGAGGCGCTGACCGACGCCGCGATCGAGCACGGCTTCGACTCCAAGACGGCAGCACGGCTCGTGGCGGCCACGTTCGCCGGCACGGGAACGATGCTCGCCGACCACACGAGCCTGCAGGTCCGGCGCGCCGTGGCCTCGCCCGGTGGCGTCACCGCGGCCGGCCTGGCCGCGCTGGAGGCCCAGAGCCCCCGTGGGGCCCTCGCCGATGCGGTCCGAGCGGCCCTGGAGCGGATGGGGTGATCGGCGCCTCGGCCCTGATTCCCCTGGCGATCGACCGCTTCGACGTGGCCGGCTACGTCAACGCGCTGTTCACCGTCTACATCGTGCTGATCTTCGTCAGGATCCTGCTGTCGTGGATTCCGCGAATGCCGTACCACCCGATGCTGCGCGCGGTCGTCGACTTCGTCCACCAGACGACCGATCCGTTCCTGAACCTGTTCCGGCGGGTGCTGCCGCCCGTGGGCGGCGGCGGGTTCGCGCTCGATCTCAGCCCGATCATTGCGCTGTTCGCCCTCTACATCCTCCAGGCGATCATCGTCGGCGCCATCGAGGGGTGAGCCGGCCGGCCCCGCCCGCCGGGCGGGTGGGCTCGTGACACGGCATCCCCAGCGGCGAGGGTGGCTGCAGATGGCCGCCGTGGCTGCCTGCGTGCTGCTCGCAGACCAGCTCAGCAAGCTCGCGATCGCCGGAGGGCTCGAGCGAGGCGAGCGGCTGACGATCGTGGGAGACGTCTTCATCACCAACGTGCGCAACGAGGGTGTCGCCTTCGGGCTGTTCGCCGGCGGCGGCGCGGTGCTCATCGCCGGAACCGCCGTGGCCACCGTCGCGTTGCTGGCCTACTTCGCCATCGAAGCCCGCCGGCGGTGGCTGTGGCTCGGGATGGGGCTGGTCATCGGCGGGGCCGCCGGGAACCTCGTCGACCGCTTCGCCCGCGAAGGCGTCGTCGACTTCATCAAGGTCTACGCGTGGCCGACGTTCAACCTCGCGGACTCGGCAATCACCATCGGCGTGGTCCTGTTGATCTGGCTCAGCCTGCGTGAGGACCCGCGTGCCTCCGAGGCCGATACGGCCCCCGCCGGTGGCTGACCCGCAGCAGACGACCGTGCCGGTTGCCGATGCGGGGCAACGGCTCGACCGCTGGATCGCATCGGCCGGCCTGGCCGGCTCGCGCAGCGAAGCCCAGCGCCGGATCGCCGCCGGCCAGGTCACGGTCGACGGTGCGCAGTCCAAGCCCTCGCGTCCCCTCGAGGGTGGCGAGGTCATCGAGGTGGTCGCTTCGGACCCCGCGCCGGCCGCCCCAGCGGCCGGCCCCGCTCCCGAGGAGCTCGTCGTGGCCCGTGATGACGCGGTGATCGTGGTCGACAAGCCCGCCGGGCTGCTCGTCCATCCCGCATCGGGACGCCGTGAGACAACGCTCGTCGATCTCTTCGCGGCCGAGCTGGCCGGCGGAGAGGCGGACCGCCCCGGGGTCGTCCACCGACTCGATCGCGGGACATCGGGCCTGATGCTGCTGGCCCGGACCCCCGACGCCCACCGCTCGCTGGTCGCCCAGCTCGCCGCGCGGACCGTTCAGCGGCGCTACCTCGCCCTCGTGCGGGGGCGCCCGGCGTCGCGTACCGGCACGGTCGACGCGCCGATCGGCCGCGACACCCTCATCCCGTCGCAGATGGCGATCGGCGGCCGGGGAGAGCGGTCCGCCGTCACCCACTTCGAGGTCGTCGAGACCCTGCGCGAGCACACCCTGCTGCGGGTGCGGCTGGAAACCGGGCGGACCCACCAGATCCGAGTGCACCTCGCCGCGATCGGGCTGCCGGTCGCCGGGGATCAGACCTACGGGCAGAACCCCGGCGAGCTGGGGCTCGGCCGGCAGTTCCTGCACAGCGACCAGCTTCGCTTCGAGCACCCGGCCGACGGCGTCGAGCACCGCCACCGGTCGACCCTGCCGACCGACCTGGGCGCCGCGCTGGCGACGGCCGGCGGCCAACCGCCGCCCGCCGATCCGGATTCGCCCGGCCCAGCCGCCGGATCTCCGCCGCTCCCCTAGAATCGGTCGTTCACCGAACCCAATCCCTGTGGTCAACCGCAGCGGGTCCCTGCCCGGTCACGCCGACCGGGTCCCCGTGAGCCCCGCAGGGCACTCGCACTCACCAACGCAAAGGGATTGACCAATGGCCGACGCAGGCATCAAGGAGCTACTGGAAGCCGGAGTGCACTTCGGCCACCAGACCCGGCGCTGGAACCCCAGCATGCGCCGCTACATCCACGGGGAGCGCGATGGCATCCACGTCATCGATCTCCTGCAGACCGAGAAGTTGCTCAAGCAGGCGACCGAGTTCTGCGCCCAGACCGCGGCCAAGGGCGGCACCGTCCTGTTCGTCGGCACCAAGAAGCAGGCGCGCGACACCGTGCGCCAGTGGGCCGACGAGACCGGCATGCCGTACGTCAACTACCGGTGGCTGG
The DNA here is from genome assembly GCA_050999155.1 of Solirubrobacterales bacterium. Taxonomy (GTDB): domain Bacteria; phylum Actinomycetota; class Thermoleophilia; order Solirubrobacterales; family 70-9; genus JBPCPM01. The sequence goes on along the minus strand of JBPCPM010000178.1, from coordinate 69,845 downwards.
GCGGGCTGCTGACCAACTGGAACACCATCTCCGCGCGGATCACCCGCCTGCACGAGCTGCACGGCCACTCCGAGGAGGGCCGCTTGGCGCTGCTGCCGACCAAGGAGCGGATCTCCATGGAGGCCGAGCTGCGCAAGCTCGAGCTCAACCTCGGCGGCGTGCGCGACATGCAGCGCCTGCCCGACGCGATGGTCGTCGTCGACCTCAAGGCCGAGGAGATCGCCGTCCGCGAGGCCGCCCGCCTGCAGATCCCGATCGTGGGCCTGGTGGACACCAACTGCGACCCGGGGCCCGTGAAGTACGTGATCCCGGGCAACGATGACGCCATCCGCTCCTGCGGGCTGATCCTCGAGACGATCGGCCAGGCCGTCGGGGCTGCCGCATCGGAGTTCCGCGAGGCCGAGGCCAAGCGCAAGGCCGAGGAGCAGGCCAAGCGCGAGCGCGAGGCCGAGGAACGCCGCAAGCGCGAGGAAGAAGAGCGCGTGCGCCGCGAAGAGGCAGAGCGTGCCTCGGCCGAGGCAGCCGCCGCCACGGCCGAGGCCCAGGAGGCATCAGGCCAGGTGCCGGCCGCCGACACCGTTCGTGCGGGCGCCCGCCGCGGCGGGCAGACGCCCGGCACCGATCCGGCCGGCACCATGGCGTCCGGCAAGCCTGCCCGCGAGCAGCAGAAGGCCGAGCGGCCGGCGAAGCCCCAGCAGCAGGTGGAGGCCGCAGCCCAGGAGCAGGCCGCCGGCCCGCCCCACCCCGTCGAAGGCACCGAGCCCGCCGGCGACAAGGGCCCGAAGACCGAGGCCGGCGAGAAGACCGACCAGAAGGTCCCGGCCGACGCCGAGAAGAGCACGAAGGAGGACGGATGAGCATCAGTGCCAGCGACGTCAAGGCACTCCGCGACCGCACCGGCGCGGGGATGATGGACTGCAAGAACGCCCTGTCAGAGGCCGACGGGGATATGGAGAAGGCCGTCGAGACGCTGCGCGTCAAGGGCCAGGCCCAGGCGGCCAAACGTGCCGGCCGCGAAGCGGCAGAGGGTGTCGTCGCGCCCTACATTCACTCGGGCGGCAAGATCGGCGTGCTCGTCGAGGTCAACTGCGAGACGGACTTCGTCGCGCGTAACGACGACTTCCAGGAGTTTGCCCGGGAGATCGCGCTGCACATCGCGGCCGCCGACCCGGAGTACGTCACCGCCGACGAGATTCCCTCCGAAGACGAGCACCGCGAGCGGGGCATCCACCAGGGCAAGGCCCGCGAGGAGGGCAAGCCCGACCACGTCATCGACAAGATCGTCGACGGCCAGATGGCCAAGTGGCGTGAGCAGGTCGTCCTGCTCGAACAGCCACACGTCAACGGCGACAAGCACGATGGCAAGACCATCGAGCAGCTGCGCGCGGAGTTCGCCGCCAAGACCGGCGAGAACGTGCAGATCACCCGCTTCGCCCGCTTCCAGGTGGGCGCGGGAAGCGGCGGGTGACAGCCGGCTCGCCCGACAGGCCCGGGCGGAGGGCGTAGTGGCCGCCCCCCGGTTCCAGCGGCTGCTGGTCAAGCTCTCCGGCGAGGCACTGCTCGGCGATCGCACCCACGGCACCGACCCCGAGCAGGTTTCGCGTATCGCCGGGATTCTGCAGGGCGTCGCCACCCAGGGAATCGAGCTCGGCGTCGTCGTCGGGGCGGGCAACATCTACCGGGGCGTGGCCGGTGCCGCGGCCGGCATGGACCGCGCGACCGGCGACTACATGGGCATGCTCGCCACCGTGCTCAACGCGCTGACCATGCAGGACGCGCTGGAAAAGCGCGGGGCCCATACCCGGGTGCTCAGCGCGCTGAATGTCACCGAGGTCGCGGAGCCCTACATCCGTCGACGCGCGATCCGCCACCTGGAGAAGGGCAGGATCGTGATCTTCGCGGCCGGCACCGGAAACCCGTTCTTCACGACCGACACCGCGGCCGCTCTGCGGGCGCTCGAGATTCACGCCGAGGCGCTGCTGATGGCCAAGAACGGCACCAAGGGCATCTACGACTCCGATCCGGCGCAGAACGCCGAGGCACGGTTCATCGACCAGATCACCCATCGCGAGGCGATGGAGCGCAACCTTCAGGTGATGGATTCCACGGCGTTTTCGCTCTGCAAGGACAACGATCTGCCCATCTACGTCTTCGACATTGCGGCCGACGACAACATCGCTAGGATCGTCGCCGGTGAGCGGGTGGGAAGCCTCGTTTCCAGCGAGGCCGGGCCGCTGCCGGAACCCGGGGACGAGCGATGATCGACGAGCTGCTGGCCGACGCGAAGCAACGGATGTCGAAGTCCGTGGAATCAACCGGTTCCGAGCTGGCGACCGTCCGGACCGGACGCGCCTCCCCGGCGCTGCTCGATCGCGTCATCGTCGACTACTACGGCACGTCCACGCCGCTCAAGCAGCTGGCCAACGTGGCGACGACCGACGCGCGGATGCTCACGATCACCCCGTACGACAAGTCCGCCGTCGCCTCGATGGAGAAGGCGATTCTCGAGTCCGATCTGGGCCTCACCCCGAGCAACGACGGCACCGTCATCCGGCTGTCGATCCCGGAGCTCACAGAGGAACGGCGCCGCGACCTCGTCCGCGTCATCCACGGGGTCGCCGAGGAGGGGCGGATCGCCGTACGCAACGTCCGCCGCGACACGATGCACGACCTGCGCGAGCTCAAGCGCGAGGGCGAGGCCGGCGAGGATGAGGAGCACAGGGCCGAGAACGAACTGCAGACCCTTACCGATGGCGCCGTCGCCGAGATCGACGCCCTCATGCAGGCCAAGGAAGCCGAGCTGCTGGAGGTGTGAGCGACTCTGCGGGCGGTGGGGCCGCCAGCGCGGTGACCGCAGACGCCGATCCCGCCGCCGCCCGGTCGGTGGCGATCATCATGGACGGCAACGCCCGCTGGGCGCGCCGGGAGGGGCTTGCAGTGCTCGAGGGGCACCGGCGCGGCGCCCAGACGATGAAGCAGACGGTCAAGGACGCCGTTGCCCTGGGCCTGGCCGAGCTCTCGGTCTATGCCTTCTCGACGGAGAACTGGGCTCGCCCCGACGACGAAGTGAGCGGGTTGATGGCGATGTTCGCCGAGCTGATCGTGTCCGAGACGCCCGAGCTGCTGGCCGAGGGCGTACAGATGCGCTTCGTCGGCAGCCGTGAGGGCCTGGCCCCGAAGCTGGTGGAGCGGATGCAGTGGGCCGAGGACGAGACCCGCGATCAGCGGCGCCTGCGGCTGTGGGTCGCCTTCAACTACGGCGGCCGCGCCGAGATCCTCGATGCCGCGGCGCGATATGACGGAGGTGGGGAGGAGGCGTTCGCCAAGCTGCTGTACGCCCCCGAGATGGCCGAGCCCGACCTGCTGATCCGCACGAGCGGCGAGCACCGGCTGTCGAACTTCCTGACGTGGCAGACCGCGTACTCGGAGTTCGTGTTCACCGACGTGCTGTGGCCCGACTTCAGTCGCTCCAATCTCGAGAAGGCGCTGGACGAGTACGCGACGCGCCTGCGGCGCTTCGGAGCCCGCTGATGGCCGCCGACCGGCCGCCGGCCGACGCCGAGCGACGCGCCACGGCCCGCGGGCGGACGATCGTCATCGGCACCGAGGCGCCCGAGGAACACCGCCCGCCCGCGGGCGGGCGCCGGCGTGGCCGTCGCGACGACGCCGGCTCCAGCGAGGGCGGGGGCTCAGGCGAGACCCTGCGCCGCGTCGTCAGCGCGCTGCCGTGGATCGCCTTTGCCCTGGCCATCGTGATCCTTGGTGGCTGGTGGTTCGCCGCCGGTGCCGTGGTCCTGGGGGTGATCGGCCTCCTGGAGTTCTACGGGATGACGGCGCGGGCCAAGCCGCTCGCCCCTGCGGGCATCGTGGTCCTGGCCGCGGCGCTGGTGGTCGCCCACGTGAGCGACCGGCCGCCGTTTCATCTGCTGCTCGTCGCCGCGGTGGGCTTCGCGGTGCTGTTCGGCGTCGCGCTGCTCGAGCGGCCGCCCAACGGGACCTACGCCATGGCGACGACCGCGTTCGGCGTCCTGTGGCTCGGGGTGCCGCTCGCCCACGCGATCCTGCTGCGTGATCTGGAGCCCCATGGGGGAGGGTTGTTGATCGACGTGGCCGTCGGAGCGTTCCTCGCCGACACCGCGGCCTACGCGGGTGGGCGGGCCTTCGGGTCCCGCCAGCTCGCTCCGGAGATCTCGCCGGGCAAGACGGTCGAGGGGCTCGCCTTCGGGATCGCGGGCGGCACGATGGCCGTCGCCCTGGCCGGGCTCTACCAGGACTGGATGTCCTTCGGTGAATCGCTGGTCCTCGGCGTGACGGTCGCCACGCTGGCGCCCTTGGGAGACCTCTTCGAGTCCTACGTCAAGCGTGACCTCGAGGTCAAGGACTCGGGCAGGATCGTCGGGGCGCACGGGGGGCTGCTGGACCGGATCGATGGGGTGATGTTCTCCGTCGTGGGCGCCTACTACGTCGTGCTGGCCTACGGCGCGTTCGTGGGCGGCAGCGTCAGCTGATCCGTCCGCAACGCCCGGGGCCCGTGGGAGCCGATCCCTAGACTCCACCGGCTGATGAAGCGTGTCTGCGTGCTCGGATCGACCGGGTCCATCGGGACCCAGGCCCTGCAGGTCATCTCCGCCTCGCGGGGGGAGCTGGTCCTGTGCGGCCTCTCGGCCCACAGCGACGCAGAGCAGGCCTGCCGGCAGGCATCCGACCACGGGGTCGATCAGCTCGCCCTCTCGGACCCGGCCGCCGCCCCCCGCGCCTCCGAGCACCACACCGGCACGTTGCACGAGGGCCCGGGCGGTTTGCTGCGCCTGATCGCCGAGTGCAAGCCGGATCTCGTGCTCAACGCCATCGTCGGCTCGGCCGGGCTGGCCCCGACCATCGTCGCGCTCACCGAGGGCATCGACGTCGCCCTGGCCAACAAGGAGAGCCTGGTCGTGGGAGGGGAGCTCGTGATGGCCCTGGCCGAGGGCACCGGCGCCCGTCTGCTGCCCGTCGACAGCGAGCACTCGGCCTTGGCCCAGCTGCTCGACGGCCGGCCCCCCGGCACCGTGCGCCGCCTCGTGGTCACCGCGTCCGGAGGGCCCTTCCGGGGCCGCGACACGCTCGACGACGTCACCCGGGAGCAGGCCCTGGCCCATCCGACCTGGGACATGGGCGGCAAGATCTCGATCGACTCGGCCACCTTGATGAACAAGGGACTCGAGGTGATCGAAGCCCACCACCTTTTCGGGCTCGGATACGACCGGATCGGCGTCGTCGTGCATCCCCAGTCGATTGTCCACGCACTGGTCGACCTGGTCGACGGGGCGACCCTGGCCCACCTCGGCTACCCGGACATGCGGGTCCCGATCGCCGGGGCCCTGCACTGGCCCGACCGAGCCCCCGTCGACCTGGAGACACTGGATCTGGCCAGCGTCGGGCGGCTCGAGTTCGAGGAACCCGATCCCGGCACGTTTCGCTGTCTGGCCCTCGCCCGGGACGCCGGACGGGCCGGAGGCACCGCTCCGTGCGTGCTCAACGCCGCCAACGAGGTGGCCGTCCACGCCTTCCTCGACGACCGGATCGCGTTCGCCGAGATCCCCGCGGTCGTGGCCGGGACGCTGGACGCCATGGGCACCGAGCCCGTCGAGCACTTCGAGCAGCTGTTCGAGATCGACGCTCTCGCGCGGGAGCGCGCCGACGGGCTGCTGGCCGACGGAGCGCCGGCCCGGTGAACCTCGCGCTCGCCATCGCCGCCTTCGCCGTGCTCGTCGTCCTGCACGAGGCCGGGCATTTCGCCGCCGCCAAGGCGGTGGGAATGCGCGTGGAGAAGTTCTTCCTGTTCTTCCCGCCCAAGGTCGTGAGCGTGAAGGTGGGGGAGACCGAGTACGGGATCGGCGCGATCCCCGCGGGCGGCTTCGTGAAGATCACCGGGATGAATCCGGAAGAGGAGCTTCCGGAGGACATCGCCCACCGCGGCTACTACGCGCAGCCGGTGTGGAAGCGGATCGTGGTCATCGCCGCAGGCCCGGCGGTGAACATCGTCCTTGCCTTCGCGATCCTCTACGTCTTGGCGTTCTCGGCCACCGAGGTGGTCGCCACGGTCAAGTCCGTCGAGGACGAGGCGCCCGTGACCGGCGTCCTGAAGCCCGGCGACGAGCTGCAGGCCGTCGACGGCAAGCCCGGCGAGCCGCGCGAGCTCAGCGACCAGGTCAACAGCCACCGCTGCGCCGGGGAGCTGGAGACCGGGTGCAAGGCGGCGGCGCCGGCCACGCTGACCATCCTGCGCGAGGGCACCGAGCGCACCGAGCGGATCAGGCCCGTCTACGACGCCTCGCGGGAGCGGATGCGGCTCGGCTTCTCCTTCGGCACGGCCCCGGCCAATCCCGGCCCGGTCCAAGCAGCCGGCAACGTCACGAGCTACATGTGGCAGGTCACCAGCCGCACGGTCAGCACGATCGCCCGGCTTTTCGAGTCCGACAAGCGCAAGGAGCTCTCCGGCGTCGTCGGCGCCACCGAGGTGACCCGGCAGGCGATCGACCAAGACCTGCGCACCGCGGTGTTCCTCGTGGCGGTGATCAGCCTCTCGCTGGGCATCATCAACCTTTTCCCGTTCCTGCCGCTCGACGGTGGCCACATCTTCTGGGGGATCGTCGAGAAGATCCGCGGCAAGGCCGTCTCCTACGCGACGATGGAGCGGTCCGGAATGATCGGCTTCGTGCTGGTGATCATGATCTTCGCGGTGGGGCTGAGCAACGACATCGGCCGCCTGACCGGCGAGGGCTTCCAGCTGCGCTGAGACCCTGCACCCGTCCCCGTCGTATGGGGTAGCTTCGGTGTTCGTCGCCGAAGCTACGCAGGAGGGGTCATGGAGAGCGGAACCGTTGAACGCCGGGAGGACGCCGTCTACGGCGGAGACCTCAACGAGGTCGAGGCCAAGACCATGGCCCAAGCGCTCGAGAACACCATCCGCGACAACGGGGACACGGTCGCCGTGCGCACCAAGGACGACGAGGTCTCGCTGACCTGGAGCGAGCTGGGCGAGCGGATCGACGCGCTGGCCGGCGGGCTGGCCAAGCTCGGGCTGGAAAAAGGCGACCGCATGGCGATCCTGCTCGGCAACCGGCCCGAGTTCCACCTGGTCGACCTGGCCGCCATGTCGCTCGGCGCCACGACGCTGTCGATCTACGAGACCTACGCGGCCGGCCAGATCGAGTACGTGTGCGGGGACGCGGGCGTGGAGATCGCCGTCATCGAGAAGCAGTTCGCCGACACCTTCCTCGAGGCGCGCACGAACCTGCCCGACATCAAGCACGTCGTCGTCATCGACAGCGACGAGTTCGACGACACCACGACGCTCGACGAGGTCGAGGGCTCCAACCCCGACTTCGACGTCCAGGCGGCGCGGGATGCGATCACGCCCGAGGATGTCCTGACGCTGATCTACACCTCGGGGACCACGGGCAAGCCCAAGGGGGTGCAGCTCTCGCACGCGAACCTCATCGCCGCCGTGCGGTCGTTCGACACGATCATCGACTTCCCGGAGAACGCGAAGGTGATCTCGTGGCTGCCGGCGGCCCACATCGCCGAGCGGGCAGCGCACCACTACCTGCCCACGGCGTTCGGGTTCACCGTCACGACCTGCCCGGACGCCAAGCAGATCGGCGACTACCTGGCTGCCGTGCGCCCGACCTGGTTCTTCGCGGTGCCGCGGATCTGGGAGAAGATCAAGGCCAAGCTCGAATCGATGGCCGAGGGCGCCGACGAGGAGACCAAGCAGAAGATGCAGGGCGCCATCGAGGCGGGCCGCAAGAAGGTGCGCCTCGAGCAGGAGGGCAAGGAGGTGCCCGAGGAGCTCGCCCAGGCCTGTCAGCAGGCCGAGGAGAACATGTTCGCCGGGATCCGCCAGCAGCTGGGGCTCGACCAGATCGAGGCCGTGCACGTCGGCGCCGCGCCGACCCCGGCCGAGACGCTGGAGTTCTTCCACGCGATCGGCATTCCGGTGGCCGAGCTGTGGGGCATGTCGGAGACCTGCGGCTCGGGCTGCGTGAACCCGCCCGAGAAGATCAAGATCGGCACGGTCGGCCCGCCCGCTCCGGGCGTGGAGGTCAAGCTCGGCGAAGGCGGCGAGCTGCTGGTCAAGGCCGACGTCGTGATGTTGGGCTACCGCGGGATGGAGGACAAGACGCGGGAGACCATGACCGACGACGGGTGGCTGAAGACCGGCGACGTCGCCGAGATCGACGACGACGGCTACGTGAAGATCGTTGACCGGATGAAAGAGATCATCATCAACGAGGCGGGCAAGAACATGTCGCCCACCGAGATCGAGGCCGAGATCAAGAGCGCCGACTCGCTGATCGGCCAGACGGCCGTGATCGGCGACGGGCGCAAGTACATCACCGCGCTGATCGTCCTCGATCCCGACAACGCCCCGGCGTGGGCGGACCGCCAGGGCCTCGACGCGTCCTCGCTGGAGGAGATCGCCCAGACCGACGAGGCCTACGAGGCAATCGGCGACGCGATCGAGAAGGCCAACGCCAAGCTCGCCCGGGTCGAGCAGGTGAAGTACTTCCACATCGTCAACGGCGACTGGGAGCCGGGCGGCGACGAGCTCACCCCGACGATGAAGCTCAAGCGCAAGCCGATCGCCGAGAAGTACGAGGAGCAGATCGAGCAGATGTACGAAAAGGAAGAGAACGTCTAGGCGGAACGCCGGGCGGTCGCGGTGCCGCCCGCTCTTGTAGATTTCGCTGCGCAATGGGCCAAGGAGGACACACCAGCCGCGGACTCCGCCTCGCCGGAGGATTGCCTGTCCTGCTGTTCGGGCTCATCGCTCTCTACGGTGCGTACGTCCTAGTCATCGGGTTCTTCGGTGCCGTAGGCGCCGACATCAGCTTCCCCCTGACGATCGGCGACATCGACGGGGTCAGGTGGCCCGATAGCGCCGCCGCCGTGATCGCCATCGGCGCCGCCGCTCTCACCTGGCTGTGGATCGCGTACATGATCCTGCGCGGCGGCCTGCGCATCCTGCGCGGCTGAGAGCGCCCGACGGGGCCAGACCGGGCGGGCACCTGACCGGGCCGGGGGCCCGGGTACCCTGTGGCCATGGCTTCCGAGCGACAGATCACCGTCGGCGGCGTCCCGATCGGGGGCGGCGCACCCGTCGCCGTGCAGACGATGACCAAGACCGAGACGGCGAACCTCGACGAGACCCTCGCCCAGATCCACCGCGCCGTCGAGGCGGGCGCCGATCTGATCCGCTGCGCCGTGCCGCGCGACGAGGACGCCAAGGCCCTCGCGACGCTCGTGACCGAGTCGCCGATCCCGATCATCGCCGACATCCACTTCAACTACACGCTGGCCATCAAGGCCATCGAGGCCGGGGCCCACTGCATCCGCCTCAACCCCGGCAACATCGGGGGTCCCGACAAGGTCTCCCAGGTCGCCGACAAGGCGCGCGCCGCCGGCGTGCCGATGCGGATCGGTGTCAACTCCGGGTCGCTGCCGCGCCATCTGCACGCGCTGGAGCGCGAGAAGCCCGTCGAGGCGCTCGTCACGGCCGCCGTCGAGTTCGTCGAGCTGATGGAGTCGCTGGACTTCCGGGACTTCAAGGTGTCGATCAAGTCGACCAACGTCCCGAACACGATCGCCTCCAACCGGCTGCTGGCCCAGAGGATCCCCTACCCGATCCACCTCGGCATCACCGAGGCCGGCACCAAGTGGTCGGGCTCGTTGAAGTCGGCGGTCGGGCTCGGCACCTTGCTCGCCGACGGGGTGGGCGACACCATCCGCATCAGCCTCTCGACCTTCCACGCCGAGGAGGAGGTCAAGGTCGGCTGGGAGATCCTCAAGGCACTGAAGCTCCGCGAGCGTGGACCGGTCCTCATCGCCTGCCCGACCTGCGGCCGCCTGCAGTTCGACATGGACACGGTCGTCGCCGAGATCGAACAGCGCCTGGAGGCCTACGCCGAGCCCGTCGAGGTCGCCGTGCTCGGATGCGCCGTCAACGGCATCGGCGAGGCATCGTCGGCCGACTTCGGCATCACCGGCGCCAAGAACGAGGGCCTGATCTTCGCCGGCGGCAAGCCACTGCGCAAGGTGCCCCAGGATCGCCTCGTCGACGCCCTGTTCGAGGAGATCGACCGCTCCCTGGAACAGGGCACGGTCGATGTCGACGCCGGGGAGGCCGCCGAGGGCGCCGCCTGGCTGGAACGCATCGAGGAAGAGAACGCCGGCGAGCTGACCCCCGAGCGGCTGGCCAAGCTCGAGGCCGAGGCCGCGCGCGCCGAAGACGGCGACGAGGCGCAGGCGGTCATCGACGCACTGTCGGGCCCTGGCAACGCCGCGGACGACGAGACCGACGGTGGCAGTGGTTCCCCGGCCGACGAGGCGGAACGGACCCCGCTGCCGAGCGCCGATGACGCCAAGGAGCGTGTCCGGCTCGACGAGCAGGCGTCACCCACCACAGGCCGCCGCTTCACCCGCGCCTGAGCCACGTTCGGTGAACGATTCCCGCGCCAGGGCGCGGCGGAATCCCACAGCGAGCGCCAAGGGTGGGGTACGGTCGTGTCGGCGGCTGGAAGGGCATACGGTTGGGTCATGCGGTCGCCACTGAACCTCGTCGGAGCGATCATCGCCCTTCTCGCGGTGATCGTGGCCGCGCTCATCGGGATCGGGCTGACCTTCGAGCTGCTGGACCTCGACCCGTCCAACGGTGTGCTCGACGCCGTCGTCAGCGCCTTTCGCAGCGTCGGCGACTTCCTGACCTCGCCGTTCCAGGGCCTGTTCGAGCTCGACGACCGCGATCAGACGACTCTGCTCAACTGGGCGCTCGCCGCGATCGTCTACCTGGTGGTCGGCTCGTTCATCGCCAACCGCCTGCGCGCGATCGGCAGCTAAGAGCTGCTGGAAGGCCCGTCAGCCGGGCGCGGGCTCAGTGCTCGCCGAGGACGCTGTCGATCAGGCCATACTCGACGGCCTGCTCGGCGGTGAAGAACCGGTCACGGTCCATGTCCTCATGGATCTGTTCGACCGTCTGCCCGGTATGGTCGGCCTCGAGCTGCTCCAGCCGTTCGCGAAGCCGGATCAGCTCGCGGGCATGGATGTCGATGTCCGAGGCCTGTCCGCCGAGCCGTTCCATCGATGGCTGGTGGATGAGGATGCGGCAGTTGGGCAGCGCCGAGCGCTTCCCGGCCGCACCGCCGGTGAGCAGGAACTGTCCCATGCTCATGGCGACCCCGACGCACACCGTGCGCACGTCGGGCTTGATGAACTGCATGGTGTCGTAGATCGCCATGCCCGAGTACACCGAGCCGCCGGGACTGTTGATGTACAGGGAGATGTCCTTGTCGGGATCTTCCGACTCCAGGTGCAGCAGCTGGGCGACCACGAGGTTCGCGACGTCGTCGGTGACCGGGCTGCCCAGGAACACGATCCGCTCGTTGAGCAGCCGGGAGTAGATGTCGAACGAGCGCTCCCCGCGGGAGGATTGCTCGATGACGGTGGGCACGAGGGGACTCATCCCAGCAATCTAACGGAGCTAGCGGCGGGGGCTGGATGCCACGCGGCTCGTCCGCGTGGCGCCCGAAGCGTCGGTCCAGACCAGGCGCCAGCGGCCCGAGCGGTAGTTGCGGCGGGTCCCGATGTATCCGCGGCCGTCGGTCTTCAGCCGGCCTCCCGACCTGCGCCACGGATCGCGGCTGGTCTTCGCGTGCTCGAGCTCGACCACCGTCCCGCTGCTCTCGGGGCGCAGGTGGCCCCACACCGTGATCCGTCCTTGGCGGAGCCCGAGGCGCAGGGCGGTGCGGAACGCGTCGAGGGCCGGCTTCGCATCACCGTCGATCTCGACCAACCCGGTCTGGAACCCGTCGGTGTCGGGATCGTCGCGCAGGAGGTACTGGCCGTAGGACTTGACACGGCCCATGAGGTACGAGCTGAACTCGGATTCGTTGAGGTAGCGGGCCTGCCGCGACTGGCTGACGCCGAAAAGGCGGTCGGGGGGATTGGTCTGCCACCCGTACTCGGTGTTGTAGACCGAAAGCCCACGGCGAACCCGGTGCGCCCGCCCGGCTCTGTCCAGCAGGCGGGTGAGTCCTCGAAGGTCGCCGAAGGGAAACTCGTCCCGACTGCCTCGCGTCCGCGGCGTGTCGTTGCGGAACTTTGCGTAGGGATGGTGCGCGAAGCCCGACGTGCGGATCGTGCGCGGGCTGCGGCATGCCCGGTCCCGGGATCCCAGGCAGAACAGCTCCGAGATGAACCGGCCCGGCTGCATCTTCGACCGGCTGTAGCGGCGCCGGTCCCCGAGCGGAGCGGTCTCGCCGATGAGGATCCTGCTGGTCCGGTGGCCCGTTCGCCGCAGGGCCGCCTCGGAGGCGACGTAGATCTTGCGGTACAGGTGGGGGGCGTAGGGCCGCCCGGCGCTGTACTGCGGCTGCAGCCACCCGGGCTGGTTCGGCTCGTTGTAGATCGACCACCGCCGAACACGGGGAAGCGCGGAGCTGCCGCCGGCCGGGGTGAACCGGCCGTTGTAGCGCTCGCCGAGTGCCTGCACGAAGCGACCGAACCGCGTGGGGCTGGGCTTGTAGACGGGGCCGCGGCCACCGGCGCTCGCCCACAGTGGAGCCGGAGCCGTTGGCGTCAGCAGCGGCTCCATGCCCCGGGCCCTGATGGCGATGACGATCCGGTCGAGCAGCTCCATCTGGCCCCGGGAGTAGGCGTTGGAGTCTGTCTCCGCGAACGCCGGCCGGCGCTTGGAGCTCGCTCCCGGCGCGAAGCGGTTCCACATGACGTTGACGCGCACCCAGTCGGCACCGAGACCGCGCATGGTGTCGAGGGTGGAGCTGCGCGTCGCGTCGTTGTAGACCAGGCGGTCGTCTTGCATGATCGACACCTGTCCACGGGAGGCCTGGGCCGCTGCCGGGAGGGCAAGGGCGAACGCCGTGGCGCACACGATCAACGCCAGGAGACCGGCCGGTGGGCGGAGCAGGTGTGGGATGGATCGCAGCATGCAGGTGGGAGTGTGGCGGCCGCCTCTGGACGGGCTGTCTCACCCAGGTACAAACGCTCCGGCCGCGAGAAAGTCGCGGCCGGAGCGCAGTACGGGCCGGCTACCGAACCTTGCTGCTCGAGCGCCGGGCGCTGCGGCTGGTGGTCTTCGTCGTCGGGTCGATGAGCTGGAACCGGTGGTTCCGCTTCCCGGAAACCGTGACGTTGAAGTAGCCACGCCGGCTGGTCTTCGACGCGGACAGCTTCTTGACCACCTTCTTCGTGGAGAGGTTGTAGATCCACACATCGCGGCGGCCGCGGCCCAGGGCCGCGCCCCATACGCGCATCCGGGTCGTCCTGCTCGTGCTCGTGACCACGATCGGCATCCGGAAGGCTTCGTATGCCGGCTTGAAGGCGCCGCGACGCGACTCGGCCTGGTAGTAGCGCAAGCCCGTCTGGAAGCCGCCACAGCGCGATCCGCCACAGCGGTCGTCGTACATCAGGTAGTGGTTGAACGAGAAGACGCGGGAGTTGCGGTAGTGGATGTACTCCGCCTCGTTCTCGTACTGGGCCTGACGGGACGGGCTCACTCCCGCGGGCTTGTCGGGCGGGTTCGTCTGGAAGCCGAACTCGGTGTTGTAGACCCGCAGGCGCTTCGGAAGGCGACGCGTGCGCGCGATCCGATCCAGCATCCGGGTCAGGCCCCTGAGGTCGCCCGTCGGGAACTCGTCACGCCCGTGCTTGGTCGTGGCGTTGGTCCGGTTGCCCTTGGTGTAGGGGTGGATGGCCAGACCGTTGGTCGTGAACTTGGCCCCGGAGCAGTTCGACCGCCTGCTCTTGTCGCCGCCCCGGTAGGCCCGGTAGCGGCTGTCCAGGCAGGTCATCTCCCGGAGGAACAGCCCCGGTGAGATGGGGCTCGTCTTGGTGCGCCGCGAGCCCTCACGCCCGATCGGGGCGAGCTCGCCGGCGTAGATGGCCGACGAGGAATGACCGCTGGTCCGGCGCAGCGACTTGCGGGCACGGGTAAACAGCTTGCGGTAGGTCACCGGCGAGTAGGCGATGTTGCGGCCCTTGACCTTCTTCCACTGGGGCTGCAACCAGCCGCCCTGGTTCGGCTCGTTCCAGACCGACCAGCGGCGGACGCGAGGCAGAAGGGTGCCGTCGGCCCCCCGGTACGTGCCGTTGTAGCGCTTGGCCAAGGCGTGCACGTATCGCTCGAACTCGACGTCCTTGGGCGAGCCGTCGCGGTTCCGGGCCCACTTGGGCAGGCCCAGGCGGCTGCTGGAGGCTGTCTCCGCCGCCGCAGCCGGGCTGAACAGCACCTGCATGCGCAGGGCGGTAGCGCGCTGGACGAAGCGGTCGAGCCGGGCCCACTTGGCCTCGGGGTACCAGCTCGGATCCCTGGGGTCGCCCGAGGGACGGCTCGACTCGTTGCCGGTACCCGGCACGTACTGCTTCCAGATCACGTTGACACGCACGGCGTCCACGCCAAGGGCCTGCAGCTCGAGCAGTGTCGCCTCCTGGCCGGCCTCGTCGGACGCCAGGATGGCGGCGTCGTCCTGGAAGATCGTTTCCTGGGTGCTGCGCGCGGACGCGGCCGCCGGCAACGCGAGGGTTGCCAGGGCGATCAGCACGAAGATCCGAAGGGATTTCACGAAAGTTGCTCCTTGTCTGGGGCGGGAACGAGACGCCGAACTACGACGTCAGACGGCGGTACTACGGGCATCCTGTCCCTGGGTACGGCTGACGGAAGGTCACTGGGAGGTGGGAACCGCGACAGCACGACTGCTAACACGCACTGTGCCCTCGGGGTTGCGCCAGACGACACGGATTGACCCAACCCCGGGTGATTTCGTGCTTGCTGCGACGAATCCCTTGTCGCTGTTGGACCGAAGTTCCATGACCGTGCGCCAGGATCGCGAATCGCGGCGACGGAACTGGACTTCCGCCCGGACAGGCACTCCGTTGGGACGGAAGCGTAGCTGCGCCCAGATCCGGATCCCGCGCGCCGTGCGCGTCACGTGGGCCGGCAGCGCGTAGGCGGCCCAGGCGGGCTTGCGGCGGCCGCGGGAATCGAGCAGCCCGCTCTGGTAGGTGGCCCAGAACGCCCGCGACCCAGCCCGTTCGGAGCGCCGGGGCGGGGAGTCGGTCAGCAGGAACTGGGCGACGGTGCGCACACGGGGGTTGCGCCAGGCGATGTACGTCGCCTGGTTGATCCAGGCCGCCTGGCGGCCCAGCGAGACGCCGACGTGCGGGTCGGGTGGGCTCGTCTCGTACCCGAACTCGGTGAGCATCACCGGCAGCCCGCGATCGAGCTTGCCCGTTCGCGAGGCGATGCGGTCCAGGGCCCGGGTAAGCCGGGAGATGCTGCCCGTCGTCGCCTCCTCACGGTTGCGCGGCGTCCACGACGGACCGTGCTCGCGGGTGTAGGGGTGGTAGGCCAAGCCGGAGGTCGCGATCCGGGCCATTGTGCGGGTGCTGCACCCCCGGGCCCGGGCGTCGGCGCCCCGATACGGCCGGTAGCGGCTGTCGAGGCAGAACACCTCGCGCAAGAACTCGATGGGGCGGATCGGTGCCGTCGAGTTGCGGCGGTCGCGGCCCAGCGGCGCGAGCTCGCCGAGCATCACGAGGTCGCCGCCGTGCCCGGTGCGGCGCAAGGACGCATGCGAGGTCGTGTAGAGCGCCCGGTACAGCTGGGGTGAAGCGGGAACGGTCCGCCCCCGGGAGCGGCGCCACTGGGGCGTCAGCCAGCCGCCCTGGTTGGGCTCGTTGCCGATCGACCACACGTCAACGCGCGGGAGCACCGCGCCCCCCTCGTTGGCGTCGGGCCAGGACCCGCTGTAGCGACGACCGAGCATCTCCACGAACCGGCCGAACTCCCCGCGGTCGGGCCGGTAGGTGCCCAGGGCCCGCAGCCGGGCGCTGGAGGCCCGCCGGTGGCCCCAGGACGGGCCGGGCCACGTCACGTTGAGGTAGGGCACCATGCCGCGTGCGATCGCCCCGCGGACCGCCCGGTCGTAGCGGTCGAGGATCTGCTGGTGGTAGTCGTCGGGATCGCGACCGTCGAAGCCGCGTGGGTGCCGGACGGGAGCGAGCACCTCCCACTTGACCGTCAGCCGGACCGCGTCAACGCCGAGTGCCCGCATCTCGTCGAGCGCGCTGGTGCGATCGACGTCGGTGCTGTAGAGCAGGCGGTCGTCGTCCATCATCACCGACAGCTGGTCGCGGGACGCCCACGCGGGGGCCGGCGGCGCACAGGCCACCAAGACGACGGCCAGCGCCCAGACGGCGATCAGGGGGTGAGAGGTCAGGACAAGTCGCATGGAAACAGCGAGCGCCGACGGCGCGAGCGACCCATTGTGACGCGGCCGGAGGCAGATCCGGCGAGGGCCGACGCCGGCGCCCGGCGACAGCGGGCAGCGCCCCGTCGGAGGCGAGCACGGTGCCGCATCGCCACTCGGTACGCTCGCGCGATGGCCCGCCTGTCCGAGCTGTTCCTCCCCACGCTGCGCGACGCTCCCGCCGACGCCCAGGCACTCTCACACAAGCTCATGGTGCGGGCCGGCCTGGTCCGGCAGCTCGGCGCCGGAATGTGGAGCTACCTGCCCGCCGGCTGGCGGGCCCACCGGCGCGTCGAGGCCATCCTGCGCGAAGAGATGGACGCCATCGGCGCCCAGGAGGCCCTGCTCCCCGTCCTGCAGCCCGCCGATCCGTGGCGGGCGACCGGCCGCTGGGACATCCCCGAGCTCTTCAAGCTCACCGACCGCAAGGGCACCGAGTACTGCCTGGCCATGACCCACGAGGAGACCGTCACCTGGCACGTCGCCCAGGAGGTCCGGTCCTACCGCGAGCTGCCGTTGATGCTCTACCAGCTCCAGGTCAAGGCCCGCGACGAGGCCCGGCCGCGTGCCGGGGTCCTGCGCACCCGCGAGTTCATCATGAAAGACGCCTACAGCTTCGATCGAGACACCGCCGGCATGGAGGCGACCTACGAGCGGACCATCGGCGCCTACGACCGGATCTTCGACCGGGCCGGGGTGCAGTGGTACCGCGTCGAGGCCGACGTCGGGATGATGGGCGGCGCAGGAGCCCACGAGTACATGGCGCCGTGCGCGGCCGGCGAGGATGAGATCGCTCTTGCCCCCGGCTACGCCGCGAACCTCGAGGTCGCGAGCGCCGTTGCGCAACCACCCGGCGGGGCGGCCGAGTTCCGCGCCCGGCCCGACGAGGTCTCCACCCCCGGCCTGGTCACCGTCGAGCAGGTGGCGGGCCACCTCGGGGTGGTGCCCGGGGCCCTGCTCAAGGCGGTGCCGCTCGTCGCCGAGGGCCGCGGCCTGGTGCTGTGCCTGGTGCGGGGTGATCACCGGCTCAACGAGATCAAGGCAGCCACCGCGCTCGGGGGCGCGGTACGGCCCGCGGGCGCCGAGGAGATCGATGATGCGATCGGCCCCGTCGGATTCGTCGGACCCGTCGGCGCCGAGGTGCCGGTCGTGCTCGACCTGGCCGTCGACCAGGTCCACTGCTACGTCACGGGCGCCAACCGGCCCGACGCCCATCTGACCGGGGTCCAGCCGGGTCGCGACTTCACCTTCGAGCCCGCCGACCTGCGGTCGGTCGAGCCGGGCGACGAGACCGAGGCCGGGTACCCCATCGAGATCATCCCGGCCATCGAGATCGCGAACATCTTCAAGCTCGGGTCACGCTACTCCGACGCCCTCGGGGCGACGTACCTCGACGAGAACGGCTCCGAGAACCCGATCGTCATGGCCTCCTACGGGATCGGCCCGGCCCGCGTGATCGCGGCGGCCATCGAGCAGATGGCTGACGAGAAGGGCATCGTCTGGCCGGCCGGAATCGCCCCGTGGGACGTCCACATCGTCTCCCTCGGCAAGCCCGGATCCGAGGAAGCCGCGGCCAGCGAGCGCCTGTACGCAGAGCTGAGCGAGGAGGGCCACGAGGTCCTGCTCGACGACCGCGCGGCCGGGGCCGGCGAGAAGTTCACCGACGCCGAGCTGCTGGGCTGCCCGGTACGGCTCACAGTCGGCAGGCGCGGCCTTGCCGACGGCGTGGTCGAGGGCCAGCGCCGGGCCGACGGCACCACCGCATCCATCGCCCTCGATGCGGTGGCCGCCGGGGTCGAGGACCTCGCCCGGGAGCCGCGGTGAGCGAGCCAGAGCGGACGCCGCCCTCCTCGCAGCCCCAGACGATCCGCACGCGGCGCCGGATCTTCGGGATCGACCGCTCAGGGCCCGAACCCACCGCCACCCGAGCCGGACAGCCGCTGCGGCCGTTCACGATCCCGAACATGATCGGGTACGCGCGCCTCGCCGCGCTGCCTGTCTTCCTGTACCTGGCGTTCGACGATCCGAACGGACGCGACCCGGTGGCCACGGCCATCTTCGGCGTGGTCGCCTGGGGCGACTACTTCGACGGGATGGTGGCTCGGCTCACGGGGCAGTACAGCCGCCTCGGGGCGTTGCTGGACCCGGTTGTCGACCGGCTCACGGTCCTGTGCGGCGCGATCGTCTGCTTCAACTTCGAGCTGCTGCCGCGCTGGCTGCTCATCGCCCTCGGCCTTCGGGAGCTCGTGATTCCGTTTCTCGCCCGTTTTGCCATCACCCGAGGCGTCGACATCGAGATCACCTGGGTCGGCCGCATCGCTGCCTTCCTCGTGTTCTTCTCGCTGTTCTGGGCGATGGTGTTCGACACCATCGCCTTCGACATCACCCTCGGCATCGGCGTGGCAATGGCGTGGGCCGCCACCCTGCTCTACATCAAGACGGGGCGTGAACGAGCCCGCGCGGGCGATCGCGCCCAACCGTCGAGTTCTGGTTGACCCTTCGGCTCCCGGGCCTATACGCTGCCCCACGACCTTTCCGCCCGCCACCCGAACGGAGCACGATGGACGAGACGTTTCCCGATCTCGGGGCCTTGAGCGATCAAGAGCTCAAGGACCTGATCGACCAGCACACCACGGAGGAGCAGGACGTCAGCTACCGGCGACGGCTGCTGCACGGGAAGATCGATATCCTCCGCGCCGAACTCGTCAACCGCCTGCGCAAGCGCCGCGAGGAAGGGCAATCGGTCATCAGTGGTGCCGACGTCAAGCAGCTGACCGATATTCTCTCGGGCAAGGCCACGCCGGCGGACACCGAATAGTCGGGGCCGGCAGGGGGGAGGAGGCAGGTGGCGATCCACTGTCAGGAATGCGGCTTCGTCAACGGCGAGGGCTCGAACTACTGCACGCGATGCGGGGCGTACCTCGCATCCTCGGGGGCACGGGACGACCCGACGACCATGAGCTACACGGTCGACGAGGGGGAGATCACGCCGATCGACCTCGAGAAGGCGTCGGACCGTGGCGCGGCCCTGGTGATCCGCACCGGCGGGGGCCGGGCCGGTGAGAGCTTCACAGTCGGAGACGACCGCACCGCGATCGGCCGGAGCCCCGACGCCGACGTCTTTCTCGACGACGTGACCGTCTCGCGCAACCACGCCCTGATCGTGCGCCGCCGCGACGGCGTGTTCGTCGACGACCTCGGCTCGCTGAACGGGACCTACGTGAATCGCAACCGCATCGAGTCCCACCGGCTGAGCGACGGCGACGAGATCCAGATTGGCAAGTACAAGCTCGGGTACCTGGAGCGGTAGCGGACATGGAGCGAACAACCGCAGTTCCCCCGTCGCGACCCGACGCCGATGGCCAGCCCGGTCGCGCCAAGCCCTCACGGCCGCGCAAGGCGATGACCATCGGCTCGGTCTGCAAGATCCTCAGCCAGGAGTTCTCGGACATCTCGATCTCGAAGATCCGGTACCTGGAGGACCAGAAGCTCCTGACCCCCCGGCGCACCCCCGGCGGCTACCGCCTCTACAGCCAGGACGACGTCGACCGGCTGCGCACCATCCTCCAGCTCCAGCGCGACGAGTTCCTGCCGCTGCGGGTGATCCGCCGCGAGCTGGCCTCGGGCGACTACACCCAGCCCCACCCCGAGCAGCGCAGCAGCTCGGGCCCGGTCCGCCGCGCCATCAGCGTCGAGACCGAGGGCATGGACCTCACCCGCCAGCAGCTGCTCGAGCAGTCCGGGGTCGATGAACAGGTCCTGCGCGAACTCGAGGAGTACGGCATCGTCGTTGCCTCCAAGACTCCGGACGGCATGCTCTACACCGACACCGACCGCGAGGTCCTGCGGGCCGTCGGCGAGCTTGCCCGCTTCGGCGTGGCGGGGCGCAACCTGAGGGTCTTCAAGTCCTCGGCCGACCGCGAGGCCCGGCTGCTCGAACAGATCTTCGGCCCGGCCCTGCGTTCGCACAGCGCCGATCGCCGGCGCGAGGCGGTCGAGAACCTCGAGAACCTCGCGGCCGTGGCCAGCCGCTTGCAGCACCTGTTGCTGGTCCGGACGCTGCGCGGCATCACCGGCTGACCCGTGGCGGTCGTGACCCGTCAGCGGGTCGTGGGTACCGCCCCGGACGACCTCTGGCGCGTGATCTCCGATCCCGAGCACCTCGTGCGCTGGTGGCCGCGGGTCGTGCGCGTGGAGAACGTCCAGGGGCCCGCCGCCCGCAAACGCACCCGCTGGACGACGGTCCTCGCCGCCGAGGGCGGGCGCCAGGTCCGTGCCGACTACCGGTGCACGGCATCGGTCACCTCCAGCCGCTACTGCTGGGAGCAGGAGCTCGGTGACGGGCCCTTCGCCAAGCACTTCGCCTCGGTCGCCACCCAGATCGAGCTGACCCCCGAGCCATCGGGCACCCGGGTCACCATCACCGTCGGCGCGCGCATGCGTGGCATGGCGCGGCTGGGCGGCGGGCTGTTCATCGCCCGCAGCACTCGCAGCCAGCTCGACGAGGCCCTCTCCTCGCTGGCCGACATCACCAAGCGGCCGTGAGCACGACCGAGGGCCCAGAGGCGTCGACCGAAGGGCGTGAGCGGCGCTGGTGGGGCTGGGGTGACGGGCGACACGAGGTCTCGCTGGGCCCCGGGGCGCGGGCAATGCTCGCCCAGCGCCTGGGAGCCACCGAGCCCTGGCCGGTTCCGGCCCTGGCGGACCTGTCGATGCCCGAGGCCGGGCCCCTGCCTCCGGAGGTTCTCCAAGCGGCGGGCCCGGACGCGGTGCGCACCGACGATGCCGCCCGCCTGCGCTGTGGCCACGGGCAGGGGTACCCCGATCTCGCCCAGCTCCGCCAGGGCGTGGTGCCCGCGCTGCCCGACGCGGTGGTGCGACCGCCGACGCCGGCTGCGGTCGCGGCCGTGCTGCGGGCATGTACGGCGACTGCGGTGGCCGTGGTGCCGTTCGGGGGCGGCACCAGCGTGGTCGGCGGTGTCGATCCGGTCCGTGGATCCTTCGAGACCGTGATCGCGCTCGACCTCGGAGCGCTCACCAACGTCCAGATCGACCCGGTGTCGATGACCGCACGGCTCGGGGCGGGCCTGGCCGGCCCCGACGCCGAGCGGGCAGTCGGCGCGCACGGCTTCACCATCGGGCACCTGCCCCAGAGCTTCGAGCACGCCACCGTCGGGGGCTGGGCGGCAACACGTTCGGCGGGGCAGGCCTCGAGCCGCTACGGGCGGTTCGACGCGCTGGTCCGCGAGGTGACCCTGGCCGCGCCTGTCGGTGGCGTCCGGACCCTGCCTGCCCACTCGGCGGCCGGCCCGTCGGTCCGGGAGCTGATCCTCGGCTCCGAGGGCGTTCTGGGCGTCATCACCGATGTGGTGGCGCAGATCCGCCGGGTGCCCGAGCGCCGGGTGTACGAGGCGTGGATGGCCGCCGATCTCGCGGCGGGTACCGCCACCGTCCGGGAACTTGCCCAGGACGACGCGCTGCCCGACGTGGTGCGGCTCTCCGACGAGCAGGAGACCGAGATGTCACTGGCCCTCGCCGACACGCTCGACTGGCAGCGGTCCCTGTTGGAGCGCTACCTGCGGCTGCGTGGCCGCGAGGGCGGGTGCCTGATGATCTGCGGCTGGGAGGGCACCGCCGAGGGCGTCGCCCGCGAACGCGCCCGGGCCGGGCGTCGTCTGCGGGCCGGGGGCGCGGTGTCGCTGGGCACCCGGATGGGCCGGGTGTGGGAACAGGGCCGGTTCCACGGTCCCTACCTGCGCGACGTCCTGCTCGACGAGGGGTTGATGGTCGAGACGCTGGAGACCGCGCACACCTGGGCCGGGTTGGCCGACCTCTACGGGTCGGTCCACGGCGCCATCGCCCGGGCGCTCGATGACCAGGGGACCCCGGGAATCGTCCTCTGCCATCTCTCGCACGCCTACCGTGACGGGGCCTCGCTGTACTTCACCTTCCTCGCTCCCCGCAGGCCGGGCGCCGAGCTCGAGCAGTGGCGTGCGGTCAAACGCGCGGCCGGCGACGCGATCTCCGCCGCCGGAGCGACGATCACCCACCATCACGCCGTCGGGCAGGACCACGCTCCGTGGATGCGCGACGAGATCGGGTCGCTCGCGCTCGACGGCCTGCGCGCCCTGAAGGCGCAGTTCGACCCGGCGGGCATCATGAATCCGGGCAAGCTGCTCAGCGGCGAGCTGCGCTAGCCGCGCGACGAGCCCTGGCTACGCGTTCTACTGGCCAGGGGTGGTCAGCCCCGGCGTGCCCCCGTCTTGCGCCCCGCTGTCAGGCGCCGGAGCCTCCTGGTTGGGCGCGCCACCGGGCAGCGCGCTCCCGCCCTGGATCCGGCCGCGCAAGAAGCTGCGGCCGCTGTGGTCGGTCGTCCCCTCCCGCTGCAAGGAGACATCGACGGATCGGATCTGCGGCAGGACCGGGATGTACTGCTGGGGCAAGCTGACCGAACCGGACAGCTGCCCGTCGCTGGTCACCGGGTTGCCTCGCGTCACCGGGAACGAGAACTTGCGGTTGTTGTAGAGCCAGACGGTGAACACCTGGCCCTTCTTGGTGGGCGGCAGCCCCTGGGCCGTCACGTCGAGCGTGATGCCCTCGCCCTCACGCCGGACGAGCGCGACGCCCTTGGCGTCCTTGGGGGCCCGCGACGTCGGGGCGAGCTCGATCGGCGGGAGCAGCAGGTCCGACGTCGTGCTGGTGTCGGTGCTCGCCGTGGACGAGTCGTTGCCGCCGCCAGTCGTCAGCACCACCACGGTTATCGAAATCGCCATGATCGCGGCCAGGGCTCCCGCGATGACCAGGCGGCCGCGGCGGCCGAACCGCGGGCGTGGCGTGTCGTCGGCGCCGGCGGCGTTGCGGCCACTCTCCGACCGTTTGGCCTTGGGAGCCCGCGGCAACTCCGGCAGCTCGGCCTTGGGGGCGATGACCCGCAGCTTTCCGTGGGCCTGTTCGGCCAGCCGGTGGGTCTCCGGATCGCGGCGCAACTCCCGAACCGCGTCCGCGCGGTCGATCGGATCGCCCTGTCCGAGCAGGAAGTCGGTGACCGAGGCCTGGTCGTCCACCGGCCCTCCGGCCAGCTCTGCCACTGCCGCCTGCGCCCGGCTGCGGACCGCGCCGGAATCGGAGCCGAGCAGCCCCGCGAGGTCGGCGTAGCTTTGTGAGCGCTCCAGCAGCAGCTGCAGCAATGCGCGTTGGTCGGCGGAGAGGGCCACGAACCCGACAGCCTAGGAGATCGCACGGACCGGGGGACCACTAGGGTCTCGTCGTGCTCGACGCGCTGGCCGAACTCGCAGTCCGGCGTTCCCGACGGCTGCTCGCCGGTGCCGGGATCGTGGCCGTGCTGCTCGGAGCGATCACCTTCGGTGTACCCGGCGGCCTGGGCCTCGGCGACCTGGGCGCCGAAGACACCCCCGGCGAACGCCTCGAGCGCGAGCTCACCGAGGCCGCCGGATTCGATCCCGATACCGACGCCATCGTGCTCGTCACCGGAGATGTCGCGGTTCGTTCTCCCGACTACCAGGTCGTGCTCGACGCGCTGGTCTCGCAGGCGGAGGCCGAACCGGGCGTCGCCGAGGTCCGGCGGGGGCCCATCTCCTCCGACCGGCGCAGCACCGCGCTGTTGCTGCAGTTCGAGGACGTGAGCGATGCCGAGCGGTCCACCGCGGTGTCCGAGCTTGAACGCAACCTCGACCCGGGGACGCTGCGGATCCAGCTCGCGGGCACGGTGCCGGTCCGCCAGGCCGCCCTTGATGTCACCCGGGGGGACATCGGCCAGGGACTGCTCTACGCAGCGCCGCTGCTGCTGCTGGTGTTGCTGGTGACCTTCGCCGGCTCGGTCGCCGTGGCCGGCGGCGCGCTGCTGGTCGCCGCGGTGGCGATCCCGGCGACCCTCGCCGTGATCGCGCTGGCCGACGGCGTCGTGGAGATGTCGATCCTGGGCGTCGTCACCGCGGTCACGGTCGCGACGGTGCTGGCGATCGAACACACCCGCGGCTTCTTGTCGTCGTACTTCTTGGCCGCCGATCTGGTCGGCGCCGGGCGCGACGCGGTCTCCCTGTCGACGGTGGAAGGTGGGCGCGCGGTGATCGCATCGGCGACAGCTGCCGCGGCCACCGCGACCGTGGTCGCCCTCGCGGCCCCGGTGGCCGCGTTGCAGGGTGCCGCGGCCGCGGCCGGGGTGGCAGCGCTGCTCACGGGCCTGGTCACGGCGCTCGTGCTCCCGGCCCTCCTGCACCTTGCCGGACCCCGCCTGGTCGACCTCGCGCACGACAGTCACGAGCCGCCTGCGCCCCTTGGCGCAACCCCGGTGGCCGGTGAACCGCAGGGGCCTTCCGACCGGGACGGGGAGCTGTCCCCCGAAGTGAGCGCCGCGATGGACCCCGCGGAGGACCCCCCACCCGATGACGAGTCCGCTGGATCCCCGGAGACCCCGGGACTGCGCCGCCGCCTGGAGCCCCTGACCCGGCGCGGAGCGTCGATCTTCGGCGCGCTCGAGCGGGCGTCGGTCACGACGCGAAACCGCCTGGCGGCCATCCGGGATCGCGGCGCACGGGTCGTATCAGCGGGCCGCCGGCGAGCCGGACGCGGCGCCGGGGCGGTCCGCGCCTTCGGGACGCGCCGCCGGACCGCGCTCGTGACCGCTGCGGCAGTGGCAGCCGTCGTGGCCTTCGTGCCGATCGCTTCCCAGTTCGAGCCGGGCGCGATGGTGGGCCTCGACGCCGAAGGCCTGCCGGCCGACACCCCGCCTGCCATCGCCGACGGGACCGCCGATCGGGTTCTGGGTCCGGGCCTCGATGCGCCGGCGCTGCTGATCATCCCCGCGGTAGACCGCGGAGCCGCCGACCCGGTCGGGCAGCGGGCCCGCCGGGTCAAGGGTGTGGCTGACGTTGCGGCCCCGGTCCTCGTTCCCGGGGTGGGCACGCTGATCCGGGTACGCCTCGCTGTTCCGCCTCGCGGCGCATCTGCCCAGGACGCCCTCGGAGAGCTCCGTGCGGTCGCGGGGGCCGCAGACGGGGCGGTGGCCGGCCCCACCGCTGGGATCGTGGACGCCCAGGAGGGGTTCGCCGATCGCGGCACGCTGCTGCTCGTCGTGGTCTTTGCGGCGTTTGCCACGGCGGCGAGCGTTGTCGCCCTGCCCGTGTTGGCCACCGGCCGGGCCCTGGGCCTCGGGCTCGTGGCCGCCGTGGCCGCCCTTGGTCCGGTGGTTGCCGGACTCGGGGTCGGATCGCTGATCGCAGACGGTGGGGCCATCCCCGACGCCCTGGGGATCCCTCCGACCGACGGTCTGCATGTGGCGGCGGCGGGGACGGCCGCGATCGTGCTCGTCGTGGTGTGTGCGGCCCGCTCGGGCCTGGCCGTCGGCACGGTCGTGGAGGAGCTGCGAGGCGGCCCGGAGCTCGCGGCTGTCGACCTGGCGGGCCGGCGGCTGGCCGAGACGGCCGTTCTCACCTCGCTGGTGGCGCTCGTCGCGCTGCTGGCCGTCGTCCTGCGCTCGGAGCTGGCCGCGACAGCGCAGTTCGCCGCGATCGTCGCCGTCGGGCTGGCCCTGGACGCGCTGCTCATGCGAGGCATCGTCGTACGCGTCGCTGCGGTCGCCCTCACCCGCCGCTCCGGTCAGATCCTGGGCCGGGTGTCGCGCCCGCCGTCTCGGGTGCGCCGCGCTCCCGCCGCGATCGGCCGAGCACTCCGCTCCAGGCGGCGTCAACCGGGCCCCGAGGCCGTGGCGGAGCCGCCGCCGGATGCGTCCGCCCCGGCCACGCCGGATCCACAATGGCCGCCGCGACCCCGCCCGTGGCCTGGCCCTGAGCCCGTCGACGCGGCCCCCGAGCCGGGCACGCAGGAGTCCGAGCCGTCGTAGTCGGCCCGCCGATCGGGCCAGGTACATTGCTGCGGTGAACGACGAGCCGCAGATGCTCTCCGAGCACTTCGACACCCACATCGGGCTCGAACACCTCGACGACGGCGACGGATGGGCCAGCGGGCGCCTGGAGATCTCCGACGCGACCCGCCAGCCGTTCGGGATCGTCCATGGGGGGGTGATGGCGGCGATCGCCGAGAGCGTCGTCTCGGCCAAGACCTTCCGCGAGGTCGCAGACGACGGGAAGATCGCCGTCGGCCAGTCGAACGCCGCGAACTTCCTGCGCCCGGTCGAAGCCGGATCCCTCCACATCGACGCCCGGGCGCGGCACGCCGGGCGCACGAGCTGGGTGTGGGACGTCGACATCACCGACGACGAGGACCGCCTGTGCGCGACGGTTCGGATCGTCATGGCGGTCCGCGACCGCCGCTGATGGGCCCCTCGGCTTCGTCAGGGGCGCCCGTCCTCGTCGCCGGGGCCAGCGGGTTCATCGGCCGGCCCCTGGTCGCGGCCCTGCGCGGCGACCGCCGGTCGGTCCGCGCCCTGAGCCGCAACCCCGCCGGGAGCCCGCGCGTCAACTACGAGCCGGTCCGCGGCGACCTGCTCACCGGCGAAGGGCTGGACGACGCCATGGCGGGCGTGGAGCTCGCCTACTACCTCGTCCACTCGATGGAGGCCGGCAAGGCCCCGTTCTGGGAACGCGAGCGGACGGCCGCGGAGAACTTCGGCCAGGCGGCCGCCGAGGCCGGGGTGCGGCGGATCGTCTACCTCGGCGGTCTGGGCCTGACGGGCCGCGAGGCGTCGCCGCACCTGCGCAGCCGCCACATGGTGGCCGAGCAGCTCGCCGGCTACGTGCCCGAGCTCGTGTACGCCAGGGCGGCACTGGTCGTCGGAGACGGAGGCGGCTCGTTCGATCTGCTGGTCCGTCTCGCCGAACGGGCGCCGGTCATCCCCCGCACGCGCTGGACCGAGAAGCTGACGCAGCCGATCGCCCTGCGCGATACCGTCGCGGCGCTGGTCGCCTGCGGGGACCTGCCGGAAGGCGGGGGAGAGGTGCAGCTCGGCGGACCCGACGTCGTGTCCTACGCCGACATGGCGATCGTGGTGGCCCAGCTCCTGGGCCACACCGCGCCGCCACGGCTGCCGACGCCCGGCGTACCTCCACAGCTCGCCGCCTTGGCGATCGGATTCGCCATCCCGGGCGCGGAGACCGGCCTTCTCGCCCCCCTGCTCGAGAGCGTCAGCCACGAGACCGTTGTCGAGCGCGACCCGCCGGCGGGCATCAACGACGCCCCGATGGGGTTCTCCGACGCCGCCCAGTGGGCGCTGGCCGACGCGGGCCTGACCGGGCGCCCCGTGGCCGGAAGCCCAACGCCTTAGGGTGCGCCGGCCGAGTAGCGGTTGGTGATCGGCCGGCGACGGTCGCGAACGTAGGCCCGGCTGGTGATCTTCACGCCGGGGGCCGCCTGGCGGCGCTTGTGCTCGGCGAGATCGATCCGGCGGATGACGTCGGCCACGACAGCCCGATCGTGGCCTCGCTGCTCGATCTCCGCCGG
Source organism: Solirubrobacterales bacterium (assembly GCA_050999155.1). Taxonomy (GTDB): domain Bacteria; phylum Actinomycetota; class Thermoleophilia; order Solirubrobacterales; family 70-9; genus JBPCPM01. Next base: position 42,123 of record JBPCPM010000178.1, on the reverse strand, counting down.
CGACAGGTCGTCGACCACGTAGGCGTCGATGATGGCGTCGAGGACCTCGTAGGGGGGCAGCGTGTCGCTGTCGAGCTGGTCGTGGGCGAGCTCGGCGGTCGGGGGGCGGTCGATGACCGAGGCGGGTACGAGCTCCCGGCCGGCGAGGTCGTTGCGGTGGCGGACCAGCTCGTAGACCACCAGCTTGGGCACGTCCTTGATGGGCGCGAACCCTCCGGCCATGTCGCCGTACAACGTGGCGTAGCCGACCGACATCTCGCTCTTGTTGCCGGTGGCCAGGGCGAGCCAGTTGTGGGCGTTCGACAGGGCCATGACGATCGTGCCCCGGATCCGGGCTTGGACGTTCTCGCCCGCCAGCCCGGAGTCGGCTCCGGCCAGCGGCTCGGCCAGCAGCTCGCCGAACGCCGCTCGGGGTCCCTCGATCGGCAGCTCGACGGCCGGGGCACCGAGGTTCTCGGCGATGGTCATCGCGTCGGACTGGGTGTCATCGGAGGAGAAGGCCGACGGCATCACGACACAGTGGACGTGCTCGGCCCCCAGCGCATCGGCGGCGACCAGGGCGACGAGCGCGGAGTCGATGCCGCCGGAGAGGCCAAGGACGACGTCGGTGAAGCCGTTCTTGGTCACGTAGTCGCCCAGGCCGAGACGCAGGGCGGCGTAGACCTCCTCGAGCCGCGGCAGCGGTTCGGCGAGCTCGGACTCCAGGTCCCCGTCGGCGGCAGGGCGGGGATCGAGGGTGGCCAGTGTGCGGACCGAGGCGGCCTCGCGGTCGGAGACCGAGCGGAAGCCCGGGGAACGCAGGCGCGCCCACTGGGATCGGTGCGGCTCGATGTCGCACAGCAGCAGCGCCTCGGCGAACTGGGGGGCGGCCGCGATGGTCTGTCCGCGCTCGTCCATCACCACGCTGCGGCCGTCGAAGACCAGTTCGTCCTGCCCCCCGACCATGTTGCAGTAGGCGATCACGGCCCGGGCGTCCTCGGCGCGCTGGGCGATCATCTGCTCGCGGGAGGCGGCCTTGCCCAGCTGGTAGGGCGACGCGGATGCATTGACGATCACGGATGCGCCAGCCGCCGCTTCGGCGGTCTCGGGGAGGCCGGGCTCCCAGATGTCCTCGCAGATGGTCAGCCCGACCTTCACGTCGCCGACCTCGATGATCGCCGGCTCGGTCCCGGCCCCGAAGTAGCGGTGCTCGTCGAAGACGCCGTAGTTGGGCCGCAGCATCTTGCGGTACACGCCGAGAACCGTGCCCCGCGAGCAGACGGCGAGCGCGTTGTAGAGATCGTCGTCGAGGTGGGGGAACCCGACCAGCGCGACGACGTCGTGGATCTCGGCGGCGAGCCCGTCGAGGGCCTCCCGCGTGCGGGTCAAGAAGTCGGGCCGCAGCAGCAGGTCCTCCGGGGGGTAGCCCGTCAGGACGAGCTCGGGGAAGACCACGAGCTCGGCTCCCTCGGCGCGGGCGCGTTGCAGGTCGCGTTCGATCAGCCGGACGTTGCCGGAGAGGTCGCCCACGGTCGGGTTGACCTGGGCGAGAGCGATGCGGAGGGCGCTGCGTGCCACGGGAGCCTTGGAGAGCGTATAACGGGTCCATCGGCGCCCACCGGCGGCCCGCCAACCCTGCACGTGCTCGTTCAGCCGGGGGCGCCGGCGAGCAACCCGGCGATGGCCGCGATCCATGGGGGCCCGTGAGCTGCGGCGCGCCTTCTCCGTTCGGTCAACCGATGGCGTGGAGCCCGACGAGCTTGCCCTCGGGATCGAGGAACTGCCCGATCGTGAATGGATCGCCGGGGATGTCTGGATCCTCGACCCGGTGTGGCCCCATCACGGCCGTACCGCCGAGCTTCTCGGCCTTCTCCAGCGCGGCTCCGACATCGTCCACATTGACGTAGAAGGTGACGTAGGGCTCGAAGTCGTCCATGCCGTCCGGCTTTCCGCCGAGGCCGCCGCCAATGGCCTGCTCGCCGGTAACGACCGTCGCGTAGTCGCTTGGCCCGCCGATCTCCTGCAGCTTCCAATCGAACATCTCCGTGTAGAAGCGTTTGGTTTCAGCGGCGTCCTTTCCGAGGATCTCGAAGTGAACTATCTGATTGGGCATGGTGGTCCTTCCCTGTTGTCTTTCAGTGCCTGTACCTCTATGACCGCTTTGCCCTCCGAAAATCATCGCCTGGGTCGAAGAAGCTCATCGGGTCGGGCTACCGATCCCGCCTGCCGACGACGTCCTCGGCATAGAGGTGGCGGGTCGCCGACGGAGGGGTGGTGCGGCTAGGCGTTGTCGCCGACCGGCTCTTCGGCGGGTCCGCCGGGGACCATGAGCGCGAAGTCGATCTCCACGCCGGCTGCCTGGCCGAGCTCGTCGAGCGAGACCCGCAGGTCGTTGGCGAACTCGTCGAGATCGGCCATGGCGTCGTAGTCGCCCATCAGCCCGAAGCTCATCACGCCGTTGTAGCTGACGATGCCCACGTTGAGCGCCTGGCGCTCGGCGAGTGGCACGAGGGGAAACAGGGCCTCGAGCTCGCGACCCAGCAGGTACACCGGGAACTGGGGTCCGGGCACGTTGGTCACTACGAGGTTGAACAGGCGCTGGCGTGGCTGCAGCCGGGCGGCCTGGGACAGGATCGTCGGCGGGGCGAAGTCGGCGAGCTGGGTGATCATCGCCGCGCCCTGGGCCATCTCCGAGTCCTTGACCTTGCGCATGCGGTGGGCGACCGTGCGGTGGCGGCGAACCGGCTCCTCGCACCACACGGGCAGGTCGACGGTCATGGCCGAGACCTCGTTGCCGATCTCCCCGCCGCCCTGGGGGTCGCGCGTGCTGACGGGGATCATCGCCTTGAGCTCGAGGTCGACGGTCGAGACTCCGTGGGCTGCCATGTGGCGACTCAACGCCCCGGTGACGGCGGAGAGCACCACGTCGTTGACGGTGCCGCCGAGCTCGTTCTTGATCGCCTTGAACGAGGCGAGATCGGTGCTGACCCACGCGGTCCGGCGGTGGGGCCCGATCTCCACGTTCAGGGGGGTTCGGGGGGCCGGACGCAGCCCGACTCCCAGCAGGGAGCTCGCGCTCGACGCGGCGCCTCGGGCGAGGTTCGCCGCGGCCAGCGGCGCCCGCAGCACCGATCCGACACCGGAGGCGATTGACCGGGGGTCGACCGTGCGCTCGACGAGCGCCTCCCCGAGGACCTGCGCGTCGCTGGGCTCGGGGCTGGGGGTCCAGTCGGGTGGCTGCTCGTCCGGCGCGTCAGGCTCGCGCTCGAGGTCGAACAGCACGGTGATGAGGTCGACGCCGGAGATCCCGTCGACGAGGGCGTGGTGGCTCTTGGACAGCAGCGCGGAGCGGCCGTCCTCGAGGCCGTTGATCAGCCACATCTCCCACAGCGGCTTGGAGCGGTCGAGGTGCTGGCCGAACAGGCGCCCGGCCAGCTTGCGCAGCTGCTCGAGGTTGCCGGGTGGAGGCAGGGCAGTGACCCGTACGTGGTACTCGAGATTGAAGTGCGGGTCGTCGACCCACAGCGGACGGCCTTGGCCGAGGGGGACGTTGCGGAGCTTCTGGCGGAACCGCGGGACCTGGTGCAGCCGGGTACCCACGTGGTGCTTGAGCTCGTGGAACCCGAGCGGCGGCGGCTCGAAGATCTGCACCGACGCCACGTGCATCTGGGCCGTGTCGGATTCGAGATGCAGGAAGGAGGAGTCCAGCCCGCTCAGACGCTCACCGCTCACCGGACCCCTTTCGTCACACCATCACCCGAGGAGGGAATCTCCGGTTCCCGCGGCGGACAAACCCTGCTGTGACCCGGCCAGGGCAGGGCGGGATGCAGGGCCGCCATCCGGGCGGTCAACTACCCCGAAGTGGGTAGTGTGAGCGGTCGCTTGCAATTGTGAGCACCCCCACACAATGGGGGTGGGCGCCGACCTAGCCTTGGCTGCGAACTGGATGTTCCCGAACGCCGAGTCGTCGCGCCCTGAGCGCGGCGAGCGGGGAACCCAACCGGCCGCGAGACAGCGGCCCGGGGCGAATCGGGCGGCCACGCCGCCTGTAGCGGACACCGCGAGCCCGTCAGCTACCCCCGCAGGCGCAAGAAAGCGAGTGATTCCATGGTGCAACGACTGCCTCGTATCAAGCGGCGATGGGCCGCATTCGGACTTGTTGTCCCCGTCCTGGTCGCGAGTGCCGCGACGCCGGTCGGAGCCCCCGCCGCCGAGACAACCGCTCGGCTGTCGGTCAACGACCGCTCCGCCGCCTACAACCAGCAGCTGCGTTTCCAGGGCACCCTGGAGGGCAAGCCGAACGCTGCCGTGCAGCTGCGCTTCAAGCGGGCCGGCCGCACGGCGTGGGCCTCGGCGTCCTCGTCGCGGACCGACAGCTCCGGCCGCTTCACGCTCCGGGCACGTGCCCGGACCAACGGCACCTGGCAGGTCCGGGGCGCCGACGCCGCGTCCACCACGCCGGTGACCGTCAGGGTCCGCTCGCGGGCCACGACCCGGGTGCGCAGCAGCGTCGGGGTGGGCAGCCGCGCCGTCGCCAAGGGCTCGGTCCGCCCGGGTACCAGCGGCCGTCGCGTCTACGTCCAGGCCCGCCGCCCCGGCAGCTCCTGGAAGACGGTGGCCCGGGTGCGCACCCGCAAGGGCGGCGCGTTCACGGCCCGCTGGCGTGTCCGTAGCGCCTCACGGTTCCAGGTCCGGGCGCTCGCCCGAGCCGACCGCCATGCCGGCGCCGATCGCACGGCCGCGCGCTCGATGAACGTGTGGCGCAGCGCCAACGCCTCCTGGTACGGGCCCGGCCTGTACGGCAACGGCCTCGCCTGTGGTGGCCGCCTGCACGGCGGGACCATCGGTGTCGCCCACAAGACGCTGCCCTGCGGCACCAAGCTGACGCTCAAGCGCGGCAGTCGCACGGTCAACGTCCGGGTCATCGACCGCGGTCCGTTTCACCCGCACCGTGAGTTCGACCTCACCGGCGCGACCAAGCGGGCCCTGGGCTTCGGCTCGACCGGGTCGATCCAGGTCACACGCCGCTAGCCACCCGCCCTCGACCTCGCGGCGTCTCCCGGTCCGTGCCGGGGGGCGCCGCGACGTCGTTAAGCTCCGGGCGTGGGATCCCCGGAAGCCAAGAACCTCGAGGCCATCTCGAAGGCGATCGACCAGCACAACGCCGACTGTCCGTACCCGGCGTCCGAGGTGCGGATGAACCCCTTCGAGGCCGAGCGCCTCGGGTGGGAGGAGATCCGCGGATTGCCCGTGGTTCCGGATGGCGAGCTGGGAACCGGTCGCTTTCGCATCGTCTGCGGCCGTGAGGGCACGGGCAACGAGGACGAGATCACCGAGGCCGTCGGCACGCAGACCGAGGTCGGCGAGCCCATCCTGGTGCCCGTCGGGCCGCCCGGCAACACCTGACCCGACCTCGCCTCCTTCCCAGCCACCGCCGGCGGCCACGATCAGGAGGCCATCGCGCGGTGGGTGCACGATCAGGAACTCAGCGTCCGTCCCTGCTGATCGGCAGCCGGACGTGGAGGTGGTCCTCGTGATGGGGGACCGTCTGGACGATGGAGCGGGGCCCGCGGACGAAGCGGCGTCCGACGAACACCTTTGAGGCTCCCGCCACCACGAAACGGGCAATGAGCTCGCGAGCCAACCGCTGGTCGACCTGGCTCGCCCGGGCGGGCGGCCGCAGGCGGCGGTCCCGGCGTGGGTAGTAGATGTCGACGTCGAGGCCAACCTGGTGCGAGGCGTGGCCGATGCCACCGAACCTCCGCCCGAAGTCCCCGCCACGCGGGCGGCTGATGTCGCCGACGACGAGCCGGGGTGCGCCGGGATTCGCCTCGCGGAACTCGCGGGTGACCCGGTCGAGGGTCCGCAACAGCCGCTCGTGGCCGACGACGCGAGTCGGACGGTTCGGCCGCCGGCGGAAGATCGGATCCCACGTGACGTAGTGGGGTCCAGCCGCGGTGAGGCGGAGTCCGCCGCTGAGCCGCCCGTCGGCGTGCGTTCCCCGGGAGCGTGAGCGCACCGGCGCGAGATCCGCCCCGGGGCGTGGCTGGGCGCGGGGCTCGATTGGGGGGGCCGCCGGATCCGCTTTGGGGTTCTGCGAGCGTTTCGGGCGGGCTCTCAGGGCGTTGCCGGCCGAGGCTCGCGGACGGGCGCCCGGCGGGGGCGGCGCACCCCATTCGGCCGGCACGGAGATCTGCGGCGCGTCCGCACCGGAGGCAGGCCCGCCTCCGCTGGTGGCCGCGACCACGCCGAGTCCGAGAACTACCGCGACGGCGAGACCGGCAAGAAGTCGTGGGTTCACGTGTGCGTCGAGCCGACCCAGGAGAACACGTGCCCATGGTCGCGCACGCTGCTCAACGGTGGATTAAGAACCCCCTCGACCGAAGGGGGGTTGCACGCCTGCAGCTGTCGCAAATAGGGTGCTTTCGTGGGCCCGCTTGAACTGCTCATCCTGCTCCTGTTCGTCGGGCTTCCCGGCTACCTCATCTTCTGGACGGTCCGGCGGACCCGCAACCGACCGTGCCCGCGGTGCAACCGGCTCGTGCGTAACGGCCAGGTCGCCTGCCACCACTGTGGCCACGAGTTCGCGGCCACCCCATGACGTGACCGACGAGCCGCCTCAGCATCTCTCAGACGACGAGCTCATCGACATGGCGCGGGAGCCGCCGAGCAGGCAGCTTTCCGATGAGGAACTCATCGCTATGGCCGAGGAGCACGGCCCACCTCCCAGGAAAGGTCGACTGCGGTGGCCGAGGTGGTTAGCGGCCGCGCTCGTCGCGGCGGTCGCGCTCGCGGCGGTCTTCGCAGCCCTGGCCAGTCCGCCAGAGCCAGCGTCAAACGGCCCACAACAGGCTGAAGAACGCCCGGCGGACGCTCCCAGGCCCGCCGCAGCACCGGAACCCCCCACGGACCCGGACCCGCAGGCCGAGTCGACGACGAACTGCGACTACCTGCTCGGCGTCGACGGGCCAGACCGTTTCGTCGCGGGCGCCGCCGTCGAGAACACGGGGGAGGTGGGCGTGGTCGCCGAGTTGCGGGCCGAGTGGAAGCTGCTCGGCAGCGAGCCGCTGGTCAAGAAGAAGAAGGTCCGGGTCCAGCCTGGCCAATCCCGCGATGTGAACATCAGCGTCGAGGCCCAGGGCGAGCAGATCGACGCCCACCAATCGGCCGAGGGTGACTGCGAGGCCGACGTCAAGCTTCTCGACAGCTTCAACCCCTAGCCACCCGGGAGCGAAGTTCTACGCCTGTGCGCTTGACCAGATGAGCGCCTTCGACTGGCGTGGGACCGCCGTGTCGCCCGGTCGGATGGGGCCGGGTCCGGCCATCCCGAACCGGCCGCGAGCAGAGGGGTATCGCGTGCGGGGTCCGCTCAGCCCTGCTTGACACACACGTAGCGGGCGAGCATCCGGTCGTCGCTGATCTCGCGTGCTTCGATGGCGAACCCGGCCCGGCGGATCATTGGCTCCAGCAGCCACGTGAAGGTGCTGTGCTCGTCGCGGATGTGCTCCTCGAGCTCCTCCCGCGTCCAGCCCTGCTCGACATCCGTGCCGGCGAGCGACGAGATCCAGTTCTCCAGAACGGTCTCGGCCTCCTCCGGAGCGAAGTCGTAGACCACGTCCGAAAGGCGCAGGAGGCCACCCGGGCGCAGCATGGCCGCCATCCGCTTGAGGGCAAGCGACTTCCAGAAATCCGGCAGGTGGTGGAGGGCGAACCGCGTGTAGACGAGGTCGGCCGGCGCCCCCTGGTGCTCGTAGGTGAGAAAGCCGGCGCGGACGCGCTCGACGTTGCCCACGTCCCGCGCGGCGAGCTTGGCGTCGAGCCGGTCGAGCATCACCGGCGAGACGTCGACCGCCACGACCCGATCGGCCGCTGCGGCCGCTGCGAGAGCGAACTGCCCCGTTCCCGTACCCAGGTCGACGATGGTGACCCCGTCGGCGAGCCCGAAGTCCCGCAGGGACCGCAGCTCGGCGGCCGCGTCCGCGTCCATCTTCGCGTCGTAGCGCGCGACGTGCTGCGGATCGACGTTCTCGCGTCCCGCATGGGCGAGCTCGTCGAGGATCCAGGTCGGTCGGCCCGCCACCATCAACCGGCCTCCCCGAGGGGCGGCGTCCCCGCCGCAGCGATCCGCGCCGACAGGCCGGAGAAACGCCGGTGCGAGTCGGCCCGGGCGATGGCCTGGTTGAGCGCACCCGGGTCGCCGACGAGCACGCAGACCCGGCTCGCCCGGGTGATCGCCGTGTAGACGAGGTTGCGTGACAGCAGCATCCAGTGGGAGCGGTGCACGGGGACGATGACGACGGGTACCTCGGCGCCCTGGGACTTGTGGACCGAGATCGCATACGCCGGCCGCAGGGTGCCCGCCGAGGCATGGGGGAGGGTCAGCGCCTCGTGCTCGTCGGTGATCAACCGCATCTCGCCGGCCTGGGCGTCGTCGCCGACCAGGTGGGCGATCTGGCCGTTCATGAGCCCGGACTCGTAGTCGTTGCGGGTCTGGATGAGCTTGTCCCCGTCGCGCAGGGCGCCGGAAAGCACCGGCTCGCCGTCGGGGTTGAGCACGTCGCGTATCCGCCGGTTGAGCTCGTCGACGCCAAGCGAACCGCGGTAGATGGGGGAGAGGACCTGGATGTCGCGCAGCGGATCGACGCCGTAGTGCTCGGGCAGCCGGCTGGTGGCGAGTTCCACGACGAGGTCCGCCGCCCGGTCGGCATCGGGCTCGGCCATGAGGAAGAAGTCGCGCTCCTGCTCGGGTCCGGGTGTGGTGGCCGGCGGGGTACCGGTGTTGATCGCATGGGCGGCGCTGACGATCATCGATCGGGCCGCCTGGCGGAACACGTGACCGAGACGCACGATCGGCACCGAGCCCGACTCGATCAGCTCGGCGAACGGCTTGCCCGCTCCGACCGGGGGGAGCTGGTCGGCGTCGCCCACGAGCACGAGGTGGGTGCTGGGCCCGACCGCCTGGGCGAGCACGGAGGCGATGGTCAGGCTGAGCATGCTGCTCTCGTCGACGATCAGCAGATCGCAGCGCAGCGGATCGGTCTCGTCGCGGGCCGGGCCCTCGCCGGGGATCCACTCCAGCAACCGGTGGATGGTGCGCGCGCGATGCCCGGTGGCCTCGCTGAGCCGGCGCGCCGCGCGGCCGGTCGGGGCGCACAGCTCGATCCGGAGCTTCGCGGCCTGGGCCTGCTCGACGATCGCGCGCACGAGGGTGGTCTTGCCGGTGCCGGGCCCGCCGGTGACGACCGAGATCCGCCTGGTGAACGCCACCCGGACCGCCTCCCACTGCTCTGCGCTCAGCGACCCCGGGCCGGACGGCCCCTCGGGCGCGGCAGCCCCCGGATCGGCGTCGAACGCCGGTCCGGCGGCCGACAGCTCGGCCAGCCGCTCGGCCAGCCGGCACTCGAGCTCCCACGTCTCGGTCCGGTAGACGTCGCCGCCATCGTCGACGGCCGACCCGCGCTCGACGAGCTCGTCGATGCGCTCCGGCTCGGCCACGTCGATCAGCGAGCGGACACGATCGAGCAGGCCGTTGCGCGGCAAATACGAGTGGCCCTCGCCCTCGGCCTCGGTCAGCAGATGCATCGCCGCGGCGTGCTGGCGGCGCGGCGAGTCGGCGGGGACCCCTACCGAGCGCGCGATCCTGTCCGCGGTGGCGAACCCGACGCCGTGCAGCTCGGTGAGACCGAAAGGATCCTCGCGCACGAGGTTGATCGCGGCCGGCCCATGGCGCTCGTGCAGCCGCGGAGCCAGGCGGGCGATCCCGTGGGGGGCCAGCAAGACGACCAGGTCCCGCAGGGCGCGACGCTCGCGCCAGGAGGTTGCCGCCTCCGCGGCCTGACCGGCGGGCATGCGGGGCAGGGCGGTGAACGCGGCGTGCGGATCGGCGTCGATCGTCGCGAAAACCTCGGATCCGTGGCGGCCGAGCAGCGCCCGGGCCCGGGCCGGGCCGATCCGCCGGATCGAGGTCAGGTACTCCATCGCTCCCCGGGCGTCCGGGGGATCGAGCTCGCTGGCCTCGGTGACCTTGAGCTGGGGGCCATGACGCGGGTGTTCCTGCCAGGTGCCGGCCACGGTCGCTCGGCTGCCGACCGACAGGTGGGCGATGGGCCCCGTGAGGACCAGCTCGCCACCATCGGCCGGATCCTCGGCGGCGAGCACGGCGAAGGTCCCGTCCTCGGCCGCGAAGATCGTGTGAGTCACCCGGACCTCACCCTCCCAACCCTCGCCGGTGGGCACGGGACCGAGGCGGGGAGCGGCAGGCATGGGTGCGACGCTAGCGGTGGGAGCGGTCCCCCGCCGTCACGACAGCCGGTCCGTTCGCCCACAGAGCGTGAAGATTGCCGCCCTTTGTCCATGTCGGGCCCACCCGTCGCCGGGCGTCACCGACCCGGACTGCGACCTGTGGGCCCGGAGCGAAGCAGCCCGGGACCTAGGAGGCCAGGCTCGCCGGCGTGCCACCCGGCGTCTGCAGGATCGTCGTCTCGGTCCAGCCCCGCGTCCCGCGGGGGACGTACTTGGCGTCGAGGACCTCGACGCAGCTGTAGAAGTGACAGCAGCCGGTGCGCAGCGTGTCGTCGATCAGGCGCTCGGGACAGAATTCCGAGCGCTCCGATCGCACGCACTTGCGGCAGAACTCGCGGACCCGATCGCCCGGCACGAGCCAGTGGGTGGTCGTCCCGTCGGCTTCGTACTTGAGGTTGTAGCGCTCGAAGCTCGTGCTGTCGTCGACCCCGCGGCCCTTGGGGTCGCGGACGACCACGACTTCGAGCACGTCCGGAGGCCCGCACTGCGCGGGCGCGGTGTCGTCGCCGCCGCAGGTGTAGCCCTCCCGGCCCCGCTCGGGGTCGTCACGGTCGATCAGCCGCCCGCACGTCGTCTTGAACGGCGACGTCGGGTCGTCCCCGGCGCGGCAGTCGAAGTCGAGGAAGGCGGGCCCGCACAGTCGCCCATCCCAGGTGGGATCGTCGCGCAGGAAGGTCTGGCCGTCGTAGCCGGTCGCCGCCCATCCGCCCTTGAGCGCAACGCCCGCACCGGGCTCGGGATAGCCGAACACGAAGCCGTTGACGGCCGGCCGCGGACCGGGATCGGGGCATTTGTTCTCCACGCCGCCGTCGCGGTCGCTCTGGCGCCCGAAGATCCGGCCCTCGGGAACGATCACGGGGGTTCCCTCAACCTGGATGATCGGCGCGTCGGGCTCGGGGCCCTTGCGGACGGCCACGCCGCTGGCACCCTTCGGGAGGCCGGGCTCGGAGCGTTCGACGCGCATCGGCGAGTAGCAGACGTTGATCTCCCGTCGGGAGAATCCACAGCGCACGATGGAGTTCTCCGGTGTCAGCGCGGTGGGCGCGAACGGACCGGCGTACCCGACCACGACGAGCCCGGCCGCCCCGGCCCCCGCACCGGCGATGAACCGGCGGCGGGTGTGTCGCTCGGCGAGGCGGTCGCCGAGGCGTCGGGTGAGCCCGTCGAGGCTAGGCACGTCCGGCAAACGCGTTGTCGGATGCCTGGGGCGGCGACTCCCAGTAGGGAAGCGACGAGCCCCACAGGTGCTCGCGGACCGACCCCGGAGCGCCGACATCGGCGCCGTGGGCGATCCGCCGCATCAGCTCCAGCTCGACGGCCTCGCGCGGCCGCCCGAGCGCCGCGACCGTGCCCGCTCCGGTCACGGTTACGACGAGCGGCGCGCCCAGCCCCTGCAGTGGGGGCGGCAGCTCGGCGGTGCGAACAACGGCGACTCGCGGATCGAGCCCGGCAGGACGGTTCGCGCCGACGATCACCGCGACCTGGTCCTCGGCGGCCAGGGGCCCGAGCCGGGGCAGGATCCACTCGCAGGCCGGGCAGTCGTCGGCAAACCAGACAAGGACGGCGGCGCTTCCGCCGCCCAGCGCCACCGACCCGCCGTCGAGGCCGCCCAGGTGCGCCCGGCCGACCACGAGGCCGGGGGCGATCGGCGCCGCCCCGGCCGGGCCCAGCCGAGCCCGCAGCTCCGCCACCTGGCGCAGCAGGCTCAGGCAGAGCAGGGTCAAGCCGCAGACGGCGAGCCACAGCAGGACCGTGGACAGCACCCAGGTGCCGCTCATGTGAGCTTCCGGTGACCGGGTCGGGCAGCGAGGGCGGCGAGGGTGGTTGCGAGCACGAACACGACGGCGATGCCCAGCGCGACGGTCGCCTGCGCGGCGAGCTCAGCAGGGCCGGGGCCGAGCGTGGCCTGGTCGGCGAGGAGCGCGACCACGGCGGCCGAGACGGCGAGCGCGCGGTTGCGTACACCCGTTGCGCGCGCCGGCCCCGACGGCTCGGCCTCTCCGAAACAGCCGCAGCCACCGGCGCCCGGGGCCGCCCGTCGGCGCAGCGCGAGAAAGGCGTCGAAGAGGGCGAACAGGACCACGCAGGCTGCAGCGGCCGGGCGGGTCGCGACACCGCTCGCCAGGACCCCGGCCACGGCGAGCTCGACAAGCGCGACAACGGCGATGACCCCCGCTGCCGGAGCGGTGGGCACCAGATCTCGCACGGCGGCGCGGGCCGCGTCGGGCCGCAGAAGCTTCGCCGCTCCGGCCGTCGCAAGCACGCCGCAGAGCAGCAGGACACAGGCTCCGAGCACGCCGCAACCGTACCGTGCCGGCGCCGCTCGCTACCGTGTACGGCCCGCCGCAGGGCAGGCGTCGGCACCGACGACCCAGCCCCGCGCCGCGTCTCCCGCGATGCCGGATCCCACTGGCCCAGACGTCAGCCCCGACACCCGCTTGCACGGGAGCCGAAGGCTGCTCTCCGTGCGCGACCGTGCGGTCCGGTCGCTGCGCGCGTCGGTGCGCAGCCCCTGGGCTTGGGGACTGGCCGCGGTCATGGCCCTCGGGCTCGTCCTGCGGCTGTGGGGGATCCAGTACGGGCTGCCGTTCGCGTACAACATCGACGAGCGCGCCCACTTCGTCCCGCGGGCCGTCGAGATGTTCGGCGGCAGCCTCGATCCCGACTACCAGCTGAACCCGGCCGGCTACACCTACGCGGCCGCCGCAGGGATGGCGCTGGTCTATCGCAGCGCCGAGACCGTCCAGAGCACGTTCGCCGACGACCCGACGGCGATCTTCACCGTCGCGCGGGTCGTCTCGGCCCTGTTGGGCACCGCGGCCATCGGGCTCCTGTACCTGGCCGGCCGCCGCCTCTTCGGCCGGGGAGCCGGCCTGCTGGCCGCAGCCCTCATGGCGCTGACGTTCCTGCCCGTCTTCTACGGCCACTTCGCCCTCAACGACGCGCCGTCGTTGCTGCCGATCGCCCTGTCGCTGGTCGGCGTGGCAGGGATCCTCCGTGGCGGGGGGCCGCTGGACTACCTCTGGGCGGGCCTGGGCGCCGGCATGGCCGGGGCCACGAAGTACAACGCCGGGTTCGTCGCCATCGCCCTCGCGGTGGCCACGTTGGCCCACCTGTGGCGCGTCCGCGCGCTGCGACCGGTGGCCATCGGTGCGGTCGCCGGCGGGATCGGTGTCGTCGCGGGCTTTCTCGTCCTCAATCCGTTCGCCCTGCTCAACCACACGGTGTTCCTCGACGACCTCGAGCGCCTGCGCGACCACTACGACCTCGGGCGGATGATCGGCGAGGTCAACACCAGCGGAGAGGGGTACTTCCTGTGGAGCCTGACCTGGGGACTGGGGTGGGTGCCGCTCGCCCTCGCGGCGATCGGGACGGTGCGCACCGGACGCCGCGAACCCTGGGCGCTGGCGGCGCTCATCGCGGTCCCGGTGTTCTCGATCGTCTACCTCGGCGCGGCCGACCGCTACTTCGCGCGGTACATCCTGCCCGCCTATCCGATGCTCATGCTGCTCGCAGGAGCGGGAGGCGCGGCGCTGGTCGACCTGGCCGGCCGGCGCAGCCCCAGCCTCCGGTGGGTGGCCGCCACGGTCGTCGCGGCCGCGGCCCTGGGCCAGGGACTGGTGACCACGGTCCACAACGACGTCGTCCTCGCCCGCCAGGACACCCGCTCGACCGCGCGAGCGTGGATGGTCGACAACATCCCGGCCGGGACCAAGGTCGTGGTCGAGCCGTCGGTTCCCCGGGAATGGCACCGCGACGGGGGCCTGCCGTGGGGGGACTTCGAGGGCACGCAGTTCTACCGCTGGGATCGGTTCCGGCGCAGCAAGGCGCTCAAGCGAGAGCTGTCCAAGGCCTTCCCCGGAGCCGCGAAGTCCAGCGACTTCCAGAACTACCAGTTCACGCTGTTCCCGGGAATGCTGGACACCTACCGCGAGCTGGGGTTCTGCTGGGTGTTCTCGACCTCGATGCAGCAGGGGCGCAGCGCCCGGGACCCGGACCGGGCGCCCGAGGCGATCCAGTACTACCGGGCCCTGGCCTCCGAAGCCGATGTGGCCTACCGGATCAGCCCCGTGGCGGCCGACGTCGCCCTGCCGGCCTTCCAGTTCGACCACACCTTCAACTACTACCCGCTGGCCTTCCGCCGGCCCGGCCCCGAGGTGACGGTGTACCGGCTGCGTGGGGGGGCCTGCGGATCCGAGCGATCGAACCAGGACGACAACGACGAGTCCTCCGAGGACGCAGAGGGCGACCGGACACCACTGACGGCGGTGCCGCGGCCGCGTGGGTAGTGCCGGGCCTGGGGCCCAGTCTAGGCCGCCCCGGCGATCGCGGTGATGACACCCGCGGTGATGCCCCAGAGGACGACGGCGAGCCCGAGCGGCCGGTCGTGCAGGGCCGCGGTGCCGGGTTCCTCGCCGACCCCGCGCCGCTGGGCCAAGAACAGGTAGCGGAAGAGCCCGTAGAGCACGAAGGGCAGGGTGATCGCCATGGCCGGGGTGGAGGCAGCGGTGACACAGTAGATGGCGTATGCGATCACCGTGATCGGCGCGGTGATGGTGATCAGCTGTTCCACGAGTTCGGGGGTGTAGTCGTCGAGCACGCGCCGGGTCCCCGCGCCCGGTCCGAGGGCCAGCAGCTCGCCGCGGCGCTTGGCCAGGGCTAGGAACAGGGCGAGCAGCCCGGTACACAGCAGCAGCCATTCCGAGATCACCACCGGGATCGCGACAGCGCCGGCGAGCGCGCGCAGGACGAACCCGAGCGACACGGCCAGCACGTCGAGCAACACGAGATGCTTGAGGCCCATCGAGTACGCGACCTGCAGGACGAGGTAGCCACCGACGACCGCGGGCGTCTCCCAGTTCAGCGGTGCGACCATGGCCAGCGCGGCCACCGCGAACACGGCCGAGGCCGTGAACCCCGTGCGCCGTGAGAGCGCCCCCCGGGCGATGGGGCGTCCAGCCGTACGGGGGTTGTTGCGATCCGTCTCGGCGTCGAAGGCGTCGTTGAGCAGGTAGGTGGCGCTGCTCGCGAGGCAGAAGGCCACGAAGGCCACGGCTGTGCGCAGCACCGCGTCCGCGTCGGTGAAGCTTGCGCTGAAGATGAGCCCGGCGAGAACGAAGGCGTTCTTCGTCCACTGGGCGGGTCGCATCGCCTCGACCAGCGCCAGGGCGCGGCTGTCGCGAGGGGTCGGGCCCGCGGCGTCGCGTGAGCGCGACCCGTCGCCGGGCCGGGGCGCCCCCGGCGCCGGTGTGACCGCTGTCGGCTGTTGCGGCGCCACGGCGCCCAAGAGGGTATCGAGGGCCCTCGGACCCCTTACGCTTCGTCCGATGGCGCTGTTGACCCATGCGGAGCTGCGGGACCGCGTGGAGCGCCTGTGCGCGCTGGAGCGCGAATCAGGCTCGCCCGGCGAACGGCGGGGCGCGGAGTTGATCGCTGCCGAGCTACGCGCCCTCGGAGCTCGGACGAGGCTGGAGCCCGAGCGGGTGCATGGCACCTTCTGGTGGCCGATCGGCCTGTTGACTGCCGCGGCCGCGCTGTCGGGCCTGCGAGGGGGGAGACCCGCAGCGGCCGTGGGCATCGCGGTGGCGGTGGCGGTGGCCGACGACATCCGCTGTGACCGGCAGCTGTTTCGCACGCTGCTGCCGCGCCGCACCACCCACAATGTGGTGGCCGAACTGGGTGACCCGTCGGCGGAGCAGACCGTGGTTCTCGTCGCGCACCACGACGCTCCGCACACCGGCCTGGTCTTCCATCCCGAGCTGCCGCGGGCGCCCTTCCGGCTGTTCCCCGGGGCGCTTGAGCGTGCCCACACCTCGGCGCCGACGATGTGGGCGGCCGTGGGCGGCCCCGCGCTCGTGGGTGCGGGCGCGGCGCTCGGCCGCAGGCGTCTCCGGCTGTTCGGCTCCGTCATAAGCGGCACGTTCGCCGCGGCGATGGCCAACATCGGGGCGTCGCGCACCGTCCCGGGCGCCAACGACAACGCCTCGGCCGTGCGGCGATGCTGTCCACCGCGCGGCACCTGGCCGCCGAGCCCCCGCCGGGTCTGCGAGTACTGGTCGTGGCCACCGGCTCCGAGGAGTCCTTCCAGGAGGGCATGCAGGCGTTCTGGGCCCGCCACGGGGCCGAGCTTTCCCCCGAGACGACGACCGTCATCAACTTCGAGTCGGTCGGGTCTCCGGAGCTGCTGGTTCTCGAGGGCGAGGGGATGCTCGGCGTCGTCGACTACACGTCCGAGCTGCGTGAGCTCGCCGCCGCGTGCGCCGAGGAGATCGGCGTCCGCACCCGCCGCGGCCTGCGCCTGCGCAACGCCACCGACGGCCTGATCCCCCTCAAGCTCGGCTACCCGACGCTGACCCTCTCGTCGGTGGACGAGTTCAAGGCGCCGACCAACTACCACTGGCCCACCGACGTCCCGGGGAACGTCCACTACGAGACGGTCGACCAGGCGGCGCGGACCGTGGTGGCCGTGGTCGAGAGCCTGGCCGGCTCCTGACCTGCCCGGGCGGGGCCGGAGCGGCCCCGGCGACCGCGGCGCCAGCGGGGCCTCACCCGGCCAGGGCCTCGCGGCCGTGGGGCGTTGTGTAGTCGATGTCGGGTCCGACCGGGACGATGCGCTTGGGGTTCAGCGACTCGTGGGTGCAGTAGTAGTGGCGCTTGATGTGCTCGATCGAGACGGTGTCGGCGATCCCGGGCCACTGGTAGACGTCCCGCACCCAGCCCCACAGGTTCGGGTAATCGATGATCCTGCGCAGGTTGCAGCGGAAGTGGAGGGTGTAGACGGGGTCGAAGCGCACGACCGTGGTGAACAGACGGATGTCGGCGAGGGTCAACTGGTCGCCCATGAGAAACCGCCGGTCGGCCAGCCGGCGCTCGAGCTCGTCGAGGGTCGCGAACAACGGACCGAACGCCTCCTCGTAGGCCTTCTGGCTACCGGCGAACCCGCATTGGTAGACGCCGTCGTTGACCGTCTGGTAGACGTGGGCGTTGAGCTCGGCGATCTCGTCACGCAGCGCGGCGGGCTCGAGATCCACGTCATGGTCGGCCAGCTCATCGAACTCGTTGTTGAGCATCCGGATCACGTCAGCCGACTCGTTGTTGACGATCACCCCGGTTTCGGTGTCCCAAAGGACCGGGACGGTGACGCGGGCGTCGTAGCCGGGATCGGTCGCCTCGTAGGCCTCGGAGAGGTAGTCCCAGCCGTGAAGGGGATCCGGCTCGCTGCCTGGCGCATCGCCGAAGCGCCAGCCCTTCTCGTCGCGGATCGGGTCGACCAGGGACATCGAGATCGCGTCTTCGAGGCCCTTGATCCGCCGGGTGATGATCGCGCGGTGGGCCCACGGACACGCCAGGCACACGTAGAGGTGGTACCGCCCGGCCTCGGCGGGGAAGTCGGTCGAGCCGTCGGTGCTTACCCAGCGGCGGAACTCGCTGGTCTGGCGGTTGAAGCGACCGCTGTCGCTGTCGACCTCGTTCTCTACGGTTGTACGGTCAGTCATGGCCCTCCGGAGCTCGGGGTCGTTGCGTGCGCAACGACGATGTGCCCGGCTGATGTCGCGCTCACACCTCAAGGCCCAGGGCGGCGACCGCGCACGCCAGCGCCAGCTCGATCCGGTCGGCCAGCGAGTCGAGCTCGACGTGCTCACGAGGGGAGTGATCGCCGCCTCCGAGCGGTCCCAGCCCGTCGATCGTCAGCGGTACGTGGGCCCCCAGGAAGGCCGCGTCGGAGGAGCCGCCTCGGGAAGCCGGCCGGACAGGGCGGGCGAGCAGCCCGGCGGTGTGGTCCAGCAGCGGCTGCGCGGCCGTTCGCGCGTCGAGGGCCGGAAACCGCTGGCGGACATCAGAGGCCAGCAGCACCTCGCCCACGCGGTCGGGCACGGCGGCGTGAAGCACCGGTGCCACCCCGGCCGGATCCGGGGTCCGTACGTCGCAGGCCAGCCGCCCGGTGGCCGGCACGACGTTGATCGCGTCGCCGCTCGACAGCACCGTGGGCACAACGGTCACGTCGGCCGGCCACTCGGCAGCGCCGAGCTCGCCCACCAACCGCGCGAGCGCCGCCAGCGCCGAGCGTCCCTGGTCGGCCGACGCCCCGGCGTGGGCGGCACCCCCCTCGGCATCGACCGTCAGCACGGCCGCACCCTTGCGCCGCACCACGATCGCCTCGTCGCCGTCGATGCGCTCGCCGCCCTCAAAGCACAGGCACGCGTCGATGGCGGCGTCCGGCTCGGAGATCCGCAACGGCTGGTCGCGCCACTCCTCGTCGGCGACGCAGCGCAGCGTCACCGATTCGTAGAGATCGGCCCGCGCGGCGAGCGCCCGCATGATCGCGGCCGCCACGACGAGCCCGCCTTTCATGTCGTAGGTGCCCGACCCCCGCAGCAACGAGCCGTCCCGCGTAGCCGGCCGGTGGTCGGCCCGGGGGATGACGGTGTCGACGTGCCCGAGGAGCAGCAGGCGGCCACGACCCGTGCCGGTCACGGTCGCCCGCAGGTCGTCGGCGTAGCCGGAAGTGGAGCTCGGGTCGCCGGACACGGCCGCTGCGGACGGGAGCAACCGCCGCAGGATCTCCAGGCAGGCCCGGGCCCCGTCTGCCTCGCCGTTGGGCGAGGGGGCGTCCACGAGCCGGGCGATCTGTTCGGGCGCCGACCGGGTCAGCCGCCGGGCGTGCTCTGCGATCCAGCGGTCCACGGCCGCAGTTTTACCGGGCTACTCAGCCGTCGACGGTCAGCAGCTGCAAGAGCTCGCGCGCGAAGGCCCGGTCGCCGGTGACCTGGACCCCGCCGCGCCACAACCTCCCCAGGGCCCGGCGGCCCCGTGGTCGCAGGGGGTTGGGAAAGCCCGCGAGGTGGGGGACGGTGATCATCTGGACGACATCGGGCAACCGCCCCTCGATCACGACATCTGGGGCCTGCACGGATGGGGCGGCGGCGTCGGAATCCTCGTGGTGGCCTCGCCGGGGACGGTCGAACACGTGGATCGCGTCGCCTCCGAACGACACCACGACGGGGTCGGCACCGCCCTCGACGCGTAGCTCGGCGCTGCCGCGCATTCGGGTGGCGAGCCCGGGGTTGTGGTGAACCCCGTCACGGATCAGCCCGCAGACCCCTGGCGAGATGCCCCGCGGGCTGACAGCTCCAAGCCTGACCGGTGGACCGCCCGGGGCACGCCGCGCCGGTGGTGGCGTGGGTCGGTTTTCGGCGGACGGGGTGGGAGCGGTCTCCATCGCCACAGGGTAGGACCCGCCGCCGTGCCGACGTTCCCCCGTACTCCGCGCCCGCAATACTCGCCCGATGCCGGCGACCGTGCAGCTGCTTCGAGACTCCTATCCGGACGAGCCCGCCCTCGACACCGCGGCCCTGCATCGGGCCGTTCTCGAGGGCGTGGCCGCGGGCCGGCTCGGTCCCTGCCTGCGCCTGCACTGGCCGGGCCCCGTCCTGGCCTTCAGCCGCCAGGACCGGGCCGCGGATGGCTACGACGCGGCCGTGGCGGAGGCGGTCCGGCACGGCTACGCGCCCGTCCAGCGCCTTCCGGGCGGCCGGGCGGCCGTCTTTCACGAGGAGACCCTGTCCTTGGCGCTCACCGAACCCGACAACGATGCCCGGCTGCATATCCACGAGCGGTTCAGCGAGCTGGCCGAGGTCGTCACCGAAGCGCTGAGAACGCTGGGGATCGACGCGAGGGTGGGGCAGGTGCCGGACGAGTACGGCCCGGGCCGCTGGAGCCTCAACGCCCGGGGCGAGACGAAGCTCGTCGGGATCGGGCAGCGGATCATCAGCGGCGCCGCTCACACCGGGGCGGTGCTGGTCGCCGGTGGGGCCGACCGGATCCGCGACGTCCTGATCCCGGTCTACGAGGCGCTGGAGCTCGAGTTCGCGCCGGCCACGGTCGGCAGCGTCGGCGACGAGGGCGCACCGGCCACCCCGCGCGCGGTGGAGGATGCGGTGCTCGGGGCCTTCGAGGGGCGGTTGTCGCTCACAGAGGGGACCGTCGACCCGGCGACGCTGGCCCGGGGGCGCGAACTGGCCGCCGCACACCAGATCCCGGGCCGGGCCTGAGGTCTCCGCCCACCGGGAGCGGGTGCGGGTGCGTAGCGCCGCCCCGGGGCGGGTACCCCCAATGTTCCCGCAGGCTCGTGACCTGCCCTTCCCGACGAAAGGACACCACAACGATGCCCACACGCAAGGCAACTGCCGAGTGGAACGGCTCGGTCAAGCAAGGAAGCGGCACGATCGGTGTCGAGAGCGGCACGCTCTCGGGCGCCGACTACTCCTTCCAGGGCCGCTTTGAAGGCGGCGACGGCACCAACCCCGATGAACTGCTCGGCGCGGCGCACGCCGGCTGCTACTCGATGGCGCTCTCCCTCGCGCTCGGCGACAACGGCCACGAGCCCGAGTCGATCGAGACGACGGCCAAGGTGACGATCGACGAGGTCGACGGCGACCCGGAGATCACGGGCATCGAGCTCGTGACCTCCGCCAAGGTCCCGGACATCTCCGACGAGGACTTCCAGTCCGTTGCCAACGCGGCGAAGGACGGGTGCCCGCTGTCGAAGGCCCTGAAGGCCGTCGACATCAGCCTCGACGCGACGCTCGAAAGCTGAGCAGCGGCGCCGTTCAGGCGCCGCTGCGCTGACGCGCCGACGCCACTTCGAGCATCTCCTCCACGCGCGTGAGCTTGCGGCGGGGCCGGCCCTCCGACTCGCCCAGCTCACGCTCGTGGGCGTCGATCAGCTCCCACCCCTCGTAGGGGACCACGGCGACCTCCCGTTCGCGCAGAAGCCGTTCGAGGGAGTCTCGGTCGGGCTCCGGCGGAGCGGTCAGCGCCCCGGCCTCGAGATCCTCGAACAGGGCGGCAACCGTCTCGGCCGCGTCCTTCTTGTTGGTCCCGATGATCCCGCTGGGGCCCCGCTTGATCCACCCGACGACGTACTCTCGGGCCCGGGGGGTGCCGTCCTCGGTCACGCGACCGCGGTCGTTGGGGATGACCCCTTGGGCGTCGTCGAACGGCAGGCCGGGAAGGGGCAGGCCCCTGTAGCCGATGGAGCGGAGCACCAGGCCGGCGTCCAGCAGCTCGGTCTCGCCGGTGGGGCGGGCGCGGATCGCGCCTGTGTCGTCGGCGACCAGGTCGTTGCGCTCGACCTCGACGGCCTCGACTGCATCCGTCCCGAGTACCCGCCTCGGTGAGAGCCCGAAGCGCAGCACAATGCGGCGCGAGGCTCCGCCCGTCGTCCGCCCGGCGTAGTCGCGCAGGAGCTCGATGTTCTTGTTGGTGGCCCGGGCCTCCGGGGTCTGCAGCCACGCCTGGCTTGCCTCATCGAGAACCAGATCCTCGGGATCCACGATCACGTCGACGTCGTCCAGCTGGCCGAGCTCGCGGAGCTCGGGGTTGGTGAACGCCGCCTGCGCCGGACCGCGACGGCCCATGACGACCACCTCGCGAACGGAGCTCTCGGCCAGCGCATCGATGGCGTGGTGGGCGGTGTCGGTGGCGCGTAGCTCCGTGTCGGAGAGGACAAGCATGCGGGCCACGTCGATGGCGACGTTGCCGTTGCCCACCACGACGGCACGGTCGCACATGAGGTCGAAGCGCACGTCACCGTAGTCGGGGTGGCCGTTGTACCAGCCGACGAAGGCCGTGGCGGGATGCGATCCGGCGAGGTCCTCGCCGTCGATGTTCATCCGGCGGTCGGTCTGGGCTCCGACCGCGTAGACCACGGCGTGGTAGCGGGCCTGCAGCTCCTCTCGGGTGATGTCGGTGCCGTACTCGACGTTGCCGTAGAACCGGAACCCCGGGTGGCTGGCGGTCTTGTCGTAGACGCGCGTGACCGATTTGATCTTGGGATGGTCGGGAGCGACCCCGCCCCGCACCAGGCCGTAGGGCGTGGGAAGGCGGTCGAACATGTCGACCTCCACCTCGGGGTGGCCCCTGTGGATGTGCTCGGCGGAGTAGAACCCCGAAGGGCCGGAGCCGATGATCGCCACGCGCAGGGGGCTGGTGTCCGGGGATCCGGTCATGCGGACCGACGAGCCTAGCGGCCGAGGCCTGGTAGCTACGATCCGTCGACCGACCGAATCCAGCCACAGGAGGGCCCCGTGACCGAAAAGGTGCAAAAGACCGAAGAGCAGTGGCGTGAGCAGCTCACCGACGAGCAGTACAAGGTCACGCGCAAGGCCGGCACCGAACGCCCGTTTACCGGCGAGTACGTCGACGTCAAGGCCGACGGGACATACCGGTGCATCGGTTGCGGCACTGCGCTTTTCGACTCCGACACGAAGTTCGATTCCAAGACCGGCTGGCCGAGCTTCACCGACGTGATCGACAAGGGCAACGTCGAGCTGCGGGCCGACAACTCATTGCTGACGGGTCGCCGCACCGAGGTCGTCTGCGCGACGTGCGACGCCCATCTTGGCCACGTCTTCCCCGACGGACCCGGGCCGACGGGTCAGCGGTACTGCATCAACTCGGCAGCCTTGGACCTCGACCGGGCGGCGGATGGCGCATAGCGCCGAGGACGTCGTCCGCCTGGAGGCGGCCCTGGCGGACCCGGAGGTCGCGCAGCGCTACCTGCGGACGATTCTGCTGCGCACCCACAGGGGGTTCGCCGACGAGATCGAACCACACGCGGTGCCGGCCGCACGGTGCGTCCTGCACCTGCGCCACGTCCTTCTCGAGGACGGCATCGTCGCGTGGTTCGCGAAGCCCCGGCCGGTCCTGGGGGGCCGGTCACCCCGAGAGGCGATGGCCGCGGGCGACGCCGAGGATGCCGTGCGACTGGCGCGGCGGGTGGCCGAGGGCGCACGGACCTAGCCGCCGCGTCAGGGCCGGCGACGTGTCGAACGGCTCGGCGCGGGGTAGATCCCCGGCGTGGCCCGTCGCGCTTCGGATCTGCTGGTCTCCTGCCTCGAGCGCCAAGGCGTGGAGCACGTCTTCGGCATCCCCGGCGAGGAGACCGTGGACCTCAACGAGTCCCTCGACACCTCGTCGATCACGTTCGTCCCGGTGCGCCATGAGCAGGGAGGCGCCTACATCGCCGATGTCTACGGTCGCTTGACCGGCCAGGCCGGGGTGTGTCTCGGGACCCTCGGTCCGGGCGCCACCAACCTCGTGACGGCCGTCGCCGATGCGTTCCTGGACCGGGCGCCGCTCGTCGCCCTGACCGGCCAGGGTGACCGGGAGCGCATGCACAAGGAGTCGCACCAGTACATCGATGTCGTGGGTGTCATGCGACCGATCACCAAGTGGAACGTGTCGCTGTCGGAGCCGGCCGTGATCCCGGAGGTGGTGGCCAAGGCCTTCAAGGTGGCCGAGGCCGAGAAGCCCGGGGCTACCCACATCGAGCTACCCGAGGACGTGATGGCGGAGGAGATCGACGCCGAGCCGCTCCCGCGCACCGAACAGGCCTCGGTGGAGCCCGGCCCGGCGGCCATCGAACGGGCGGCCTCGCTGCTGCGTGAGGCCGAGAACCCGGTCGTGCTCGCGGGCAACGGCGTCGTGCGTGGTGGAGCGGCGGGTGCGCTGCGCGAGTTCTCCCGGGCGACCGGGATCCCGGTGGCCGAGACCTTCATGGCCAAAGGGCTGCTGGACGCCGACGACCCGCTCTCGCTTGGCGCGGTGGGACTGCAGTCGGGCGACTACTCCATGGCCGGGTTCGACGACGCCGACGTCGTCATCGCCGCCGGATACGACCTGGTCGAGCACTCGCCTCAGCACTGGAATCCCGATCGCGACAAGACCATCATCTGCGTGGACTCCCTGGCCGCCGAGACCGACGCCTACTTCATTCCGGCCAGCGAGCTGGTGGGGAACATCGGCAACGTCTTGACCGAGCTCGCGCAGGACTGCGGCCGCCCAGGCAGCGACCCGCGGGCGCCCCGGCTGCGCAAGACCGTGCTCGAGCACTTCCGGGCCGCCGCATCCGACGAGCACTTCCCGATGCAGCCGCCCCGGGCCCTGTGGGAGATCCGCCAGGTGCTCTCCGAGCGCGACATCCTGATCTCCGACGTCGGCCTGCACAAGCTGTGGATCGCGCGGATGTTCCCGGCCCACCAGCCGGGCACGGTCCTGATCGCCAACGGGCTTGCCGGGATGGGCTTCGCCGTGCCGGCGGCGATCGCGGCGAAGATCGTGCATCCCGAGCGCACCGTGATCACGGTCTCCGGGGACGGGGGGTTCCTCATGAACTGCCAGGAGCTGGAGACTGCCAAGCGGTTGAAGACCCCCTTCGTGAACGTGATCTGGGAGAACGCCCAGTTCGGCTCGATCGTGCGCAGCCAGAGCAAGCGGTATGGGCGCAACTTCGGGACCGATTTCACCAACCCCGACTTCGTGGGCCTGGCCACGAGCTTCGGACTCCCGGCCTGGCGGTGTTCGTCGATCTCCGACTACTCGGAGGCGCTCGCCCGCGCCGTCTCGCTCGACGAGCCCTCGGTCATCGTGTTGCCGATCGACTACTCGCCCGACGTGGCCATCGTCGACGAGCTGGGCGCCGAGACCGTCGTCGCCTGACGACGGCGATACAGCTGGACCAGCGCGTTCGAGTACCGCGCCAGCAGCGGTCCGGCCAGGGCCATCATCAGGACGTACACGGCAGCCAGCGAACCGAGCTTGGGTTCGACACCGGCGCTGATCCCCAGCCCGGCGATCACGATCGAGAACTCCCCGCGGGCGACCAGGGCCGCACCGGCACGGATGCGGCCGGGCTCGCCGACCCCGGCGCGCCGCGCCGCGAACCAGCCGGTGGCCATCTTCGTCGCGGCGGTCACGACGGCCAGCAGTCCGCCGATGAGCGCTACGTCGACCAGCGCGCCGGCGTCGATCTGGAGCCCGAAGAACACGAAGAAGACCGCCGCGAAGAGGTCTCGGAGCGGGCCGAGCAGCTCCCGGGCGCGCTCGGCGACGCTGCCCGAGAGGGCGATCCCGAGCAGGAAGGCCCCGACGGCCCCGGAGACCTGGACCTGCTCGGCGCCGGCGGCGATCACGAGGATGAGGCCGAGGATCGTGAGCAGGACCACCTCATCGGATCGATGGGAGACCGCCGCGCTCATCGTGTGCCCGAAGCGCAGGGCGAGGATCAGCGCACCGCCGGCCGCCCCGAGTCCCAGCGCCACCGATCCCGCGATCGCGAGGGCGGTGCCGCCCACGAGAATCGCGCCGACGAACGGCAGGTAGACGGCGAGGGCAAGATCCTCGATGACCAGCAACGACAGGACCGACGGCGTCTCGCGGTTGCCGAGGCGGTCGAGGTCGGCGAGCGTCTTGGCGATGACACCGGACGACGAGATCCAGGTCACGCCTCCCAGCAGCACCGCGGCGATCGGCTCCCAGCCGAGCACCAGCCCCAGGACCAGGCCCGGGGTGAAGTTCAGGCCCGCGTCGACCAGGCCGGCGGGCAACCCTCGCTGGAGGTTGAGCTTGAGCTCGTCGGCCGTGTACTCGAGCCCGAGCATGAACAGCAGCAGCACGACGCCGATCTGCGAGCCGACGTCGATGAACTCGGGATCGAACGCGAGCGGGTCGGTCGAGCCGATCACCACGCCGAGAAGCAGGTAGGCGGGGATGGGGGAGAGTTCGAAGCGTGCCAGCACCCGAGCGAGCAGGGCCAGGCCCACGAGGATGGCGCCGAACTCCGCGAACACGGGCGCGACGGTGTCGCCCCCAGCCCCGATGGGGATCATCGGCTAGGACCCTTGGAGCAGGGTGACCATCTGTTCGACGCCCTCGCGGGTGCCGACCACCACGGCGGTGTCGCCGGGGACCATCTCGAAATCATTCGGCGGCGACGGGATCATCTGCTCCTGGCGAACCACCGCGACGATCGACGCGCCTGCGTCGGCGGCGAGGCCGATGCTCTTGACCGAGCGGTTCGCGCAGGCCGACGCACCCTCCACGGGCAGCCAATCGATGGTCAGGCCGTCGACTTCCTGCTTGAGGCGGTTCAGCTCCTCGGTGACGTGCGATCCGCCGAGGACCTCGTGCAGGGTCCGCACGTCATCTTCCTCGAGCCGGAGCACCAGGTTGCACGCGTCGAGGTCCTCGCGGTCATAGATGAGCAGTTCCCGGTGGCCGGTGCGGTGGGAGATCATCCCGATCCGATCCCCGTGGGCAGTCAGGAAATCGTGGCGCACGCCGACGCCGGGGAGCTGGGTCTCGGAGACGTCGCTCATGGGCCGAGTCTCGCAGATCGCGCCAGCCCCCTCCTACCCGTTGTCTCCTCCAAACGCATCAGCTCCCGGGGCAGGCCTCAGTGAAGCGCGGGCTGATCGTCGGCGCCGCGGCTCAGGGGCCGTCCCTCGACGGGCCGGGTAAACGGTCCCGGCTGGGGCCATCGCCGCACGACCTCGCGGGCCTCGGTATCGAGGTAGTGGAAGCAGTAGGGCCCGATCTCCATCCGGTCCCCGTCGTGCAGCACCCGCCAATCGATCCGCGAGCCGTTCACGCAGACACCGCTGGCGCTGTCGTCGTCGACGACGTTGACCGTGCGCCGGCCCTGCCGGGTGACGATCGCGTGGCGAAAGCTGACCTGGGGGTGGTCGAGGCGCACGTCGGCCGCGCCCGAGCGCCCGATCCGGGTCCACGCCTTGCGCAGGCGGATCGGCGTCGGTTCGCCGCCGTGCTCGAGGATCAGGTACTGGCCCGGCTCGAGCGACGGCCCGAGCTCCACCAGCCAGTCCGGCTCGGGCCCGGCGTCGTCGAGGCGTGCCTCCCGTCGGGCACGGTCGAACAGCGACGCCCGGTGGAGCTGCTCGGACCCGCACACCGCACACTCCTGCCCTCCGGTGTGGGTGCGTGCGCCACAGTCCGTGCAGCGGTAGGCGCGGAGCTCTCCCGTCGACGTGGCCCAGAATGCACCCATCTACGACCCCTTCCCGGTTCGAGATGCGAACGCTTGTGTGCATCGTATCGAGTGATCGCCGAAACACATCCCCCATGTGGGGGATGCCTATGCATCGGGGGCCGCACGATGCGGGGTGGTCCGACGCGTCGTGCCTCAGGTGTGCGCCACCGGCGAGCCCGCGGGAAAGGGAAGTCGCTCGGTGTTGGCGGTCGTCAGCTCCGCGCACGCAGCAGCGACCACATCGGGATCGAACTGGTTGCCGGAGCAGCGACGGAGCTCGGCGATGGCCTGGTGGCGGGAAAGGCCCGCGGAGTAGGGA
Organism: Solirubrobacterales bacterium; assembly: GCA_050999155.1. Taxonomy (GTDB): domain Bacteria; phylum Actinomycetota; class Thermoleophilia; order Solirubrobacterales; family 70-9; genus JBPCPM01. The sequence continues at coordinate 14,692 of JBPCPM010000178.1, read as the reverse complement.
CGCTCCGAGCGCATCGCGTCGTACGCGTCGCATACGGCAATGATCCGGGCGCCGATCGGAATGTCGTCCCCGGCGAGCTCGTCCGGATAGCCGTTGCCGTCCCAGTGCTCGTGGCTGGAGCGCACGATGGCTGCGACCCGTCGCAGCCCAGCGATCGAGAGCAGGACGCGCTCGCCGATCACCGTGTGCTGGCGGACAAAGCTCCATTCCTCCTCGTCCAGGGGACCCGGCTTGTGCAGGATCGCGTCGGGGATTGCCATCTTGCCGATGTCGTGCAACTCGGCCCCCCGGGTGACCTCCTCGACGGCGGCCCTAGCCAGCCCGAGCCTGCGTGCCGTCGCCGTCGCCAGCCGGCTCACACCCTGGAGGTGTTCGTGGAGATCGGGCTCGCGCTCGGCGAGCAGCTCGACCAGGGCCCGGCACGCCCCGCGGGCCGCTCCGGGGCGGGAATTCTTGGCCTCGTACAGCCGACCGTCGGCGACGCGCACCGCCTCCTCGGCGGTCTCGGCTTCGGTGGGGATCTCCGCTACCCCAAACGAGCAGTTGACCGCGAAGCCGTCGCCGTGCTCGGTCAGCGCACCGCGGCAGCGGGCAACGAGGCTCGACGCCGCACCCGCGTCGCCGGGTACCACGAGGCAGAACTCGTCGCCGCCGATGCGGAAGGCGGTCCCCGCGGGCACCGCCGCCGTCAGTCGCTCGCCCATGCGCCGCAGCAGCGAATCTCCGGCGGGGTGGCCGAACGAGTCGTTGTAGCCCTTGAATCCATCGAGGTCGAAGATGGCCAGCGTGCTGGGCTCACCGCGATCGAAGACGTCGTCGAGCGCGAGGGCCAGGCTTCGGCGGTTGCCCAGGCCCGTGAGGTTGTCCGTCCGTGCCTCCTCCCGGCTGGCCTGCAGGAGCCGGTGGTTCTCGGCCAGGGCGTGAGCCAGGCGCACCCCCGCCGCCACCAGGGCGCAGACCGCCAGGACCGTGGCGATGGGCGTCATGGGCACGACGTTGTCGAGGACCAGCAGCGACACGGCCAGGGACCCGAAGAACAGGGGTGGCGCCACCCGGACCCGATCCTCGACCGTCGCATCGTCGGTCGCCGATCCGTTCGGGTGCAGGGCGGCCAAGCCGAGGAGCAGGACCGATCCGGCGAACATCGTGTCCGAGAGGTCGCCCCGGGCGCGCATCTCCAGGGCCGCGTCGGCCACGAGGATCACGTCTCCCAGGACGTTGACGGCGATCGAGAAGGTGATGAGCGTCCAGCCGGGCCCCGGGTGCCATCCGGTGAGCCCGACCACGAGGGTGACGAACACCAGGCCGGCCACCGCGGCGACCAGGTAGGTGACCGGCGGCATCCCGGCCATCTCGCCGGCGCCGCCACGCAGGTCGCTGAAGACCCAGGTCATGATCGCGGCGGCGACCAGCCCGCCGATCGCGGCGTCGGCCAGGGGCGCCAGGTGCACGGAGGAGATCCGCTCGCGGGCGAGGATCCCCAGGCAGCTGAACGCGAAGGCGAACCCGGCGGCGAGCATGAGCTGGGTGGGGACCGGATAGGGCGCGCTGGCGTTGGGCTCGATCACCCGGAACGCCACCTCGGCGCCGGTCCACAGAACGAGCCCGACGACCGCCAGCCGCCAGGCCGTCTGTGATGGCCCACGCCAGGCCCGTAGCACGCACAGCGCAAGAGTCAGGGCGTACACGGCGAGGTAGATGCCGTCCGCGATCACCGCCGGTGAGCCGTGATCGCCGGCGAGCGCGCCGACGGCGTGGACGGCCAGAAGCAGGCCACCGAGCGCCGCGGCCGGGATCAGCAATCGCCGCCGCAGGTCGCCGAGGCGGACGTTGTCGTGGCCGTCGCTGCTCGCCCCGCCATCTCCCATGTCCCTGTAGTCGGCTTCGAGGGCCAACACCCTGAGAGCCAGTGCGGAAACCCGGATCCTGCTCCCCCGTTCGGGGGATCCGCTCCCGGCCGAACGGATGGGTAGAGTCGGGGGGTGGGCACGGACGGGAAATCAGAGGGCAACGGCGAGGTGGCGGCTGAGCCGGACTCCGGCCGGATGGTGGACGTGATCCGGAAGGTCCGCGAGCGGCTCCCCGGCGACTCGGACTTCGGCGACACGCTGTCCACGACCGGGGACGAAACAGCGCAGCGCGTGGCCGCCAAGGTCGGTCAGATGGCAGATCACCGACCCAGCGCCCTGCGGGAGATGGGCCTGACGGCCCTGCAGGTATGGCAGGCCATCGGGCAGGCCAGCGACCGCCGCGGCGACGAGCCCCTCACGATCATGTTCACCGACCTCGTCGGCTTCTCCGAGTGGGCACTGGAGGCAGGCGACAAAAGGGCGATCCAGCTCCTGCGAGCGGTCGGCGATGCCCTCGAGCCGTGTGTCCGGGGCCACGGTGGGACCGTGGTCAAGCGTTTGGGCGACGGGATCATGGCCGTGTTCGATGACCCGGCCGACGCGGTAGCGGCTGCGTTCGACGCCCGCGACCACGTCGCCGATGTCGAGGTCGACGGCCATCGGCCGCATCTGCGGATGGGCCTCCACCTCGGGCGCCCGCGCAGGCTGGGCGACGATTACCTCGGCATCGACGTGAACATCGCGGCCCGCGTGGCCGAGTGCGCAAGAGGCGGCGAGGTGATGTTGAGCAACCCGACCTTGGCCGAGCTGGACGGCGACGCGTTGGTGATTGATCGCCGCCGGCGCATCACGCCAAAGGGCACGCCCGAGGGGCTTGCCATCTACGTCGTCGATCCCGCCTGAGGACCGGTGAGGCCCGGGGAGGTCCCGGGCGGCCGTGACGGCCGCTACGCGCCGAGCCCGACGGGCGAGCTGCACCTCGGAAACCTCCGCACGGCCATGGTCGCGTGGCTGTTTGCCCGCCACGCGGGTGCCCGGTTGAGCCTCCGCGTCGAGGACCTCGACACCCAACGGTCGCGGCCCGAGCACGAGGCTGGTCAGCTGCGCGACCTTTCGGAGCTGGGCGTCCACTGGGACGGACCGGTGACGCGCCAGAGCGAGCACCGCGAGCGGTTCGACGAGGCCGTGGCGGCGCTGCGAGACAGCGGGCACCTGTACCGGTGCTACTGCACCCGGAGGGAGATCCGCGACGCGGCTTCGGCGCCGCACGGGGCGCTGCCCGAGGGCGCCTACCCGGGAACCTGCCGGGCCCTCGACGCGGCGGCCCGGGCGCGCCACGAACGCGATGGGCGGCCGGCGGCCTGGCGGCTTCGCGCGCCGTGGCCCGGGCTTGCCTTCGACGACCGGCTCGCCGGCCGCTTCGAGGGTGCCATCGACGACGTGGTGGTGGTCCGCAACGACGGGACGCCGTCCTACAACCTCGCCGTGGTCGTCGACGACGCCGCCGACGGGGTGGGGGAGGTGGTGCGCGGCGCGGACCTGCTCGACACCACCCCGCGGCAGATCGCCATCGCCCGTCTGCTGGACCTCCCGGTCCCCTCCTACGCCCACGTCCCCCTGGTTCTCGGACCCGACGGACAGCGCCTGGCCAAGCGCCACGGGTCCGTGTCGATGTCGGCCCGCCGGCAGGCCGGCGAGTCGCCCGCGGCGGTCCGGGCGCGGCTGGGCGCCACCCTGGGCCTCTGCCGACCCGAGGAACCGGTGACGATGGCCGAGCTGCTCGAGCGGTTCGACCCCGGCCACCTGACAGGCGAGCCTGTTGTGCTCGATCACGAGGCCGTCTCCGGCGTCTCCGGGCCTGGCTGACCCACCGGTCCCCGAACGACAGGAGGGGCGCCCCGAAACGGGACGCCCCTCGCTGCTGGGCGACACTCATTGCGCGTCGGGGACCTGGGTCCCGGGCCGGTGGGACGACCTCCGGCTCGCGCGTCGAGCGGTGCCTCGATTGGATTCCGAAAGCTCAGCCCAAGGAGCTAGCGGTCGGACACCTCCAGGGTCCCGCAACAGTTGTCAATCACGTTTCGGACCACCTCCTTTCTCTGGTACGGAAATTGAAGCAAACCGGCCGGGCGGGCTCGGCCGTTGGGCCCACCGCCTACCATCGGCCGGTGGCAGATCCGGGGCAGCCGACGGCCGACGGCCGTCCAGCGAGGGGTGGCCGCTCCCGCGTGGCCGTGGCGGGCTTGGCGCTTGCCGTGGGGCTCGTCCTCGCCGACTCCTCGATCGTCGTGCTCGCCCTGCCGGAGATCTACCGGTCGCTGGGCGTCGGGGTGGCCGGCGCCGTCTGGGTGCTGATCTTGTTCAACCTCGCCCTCGCCCTCCTTGCCGTCCCGGCCGCCCGGCTCTTCCGGGCGCACTCGCGCGCCGCTCTCGCAGCCGGGTTGGTGGTGTTCGCGGCCGCAGGCGCGGGCTGCGGGCTGGCGGGCGTCCTCGGGGTTCTGCTGGTCGCACGGTGCCTGCAGGCGGTCGGCGGCGCGGTGGCAATCGGGGCTGCCCTCGAGCTGCTTCCCGCGGCGACCGGCTCAGAGGCGGCCGGAGCCCGCGTGTGGGCGGCGGCCGGCGCCGCGGGAGCTGCCCTCGGCCCGGCCGTCGGCGGCGCCCTGACCGAGCTCGTGTCGTGGCAGTCGATCTTCTTCGTGCAGGTGCCGCTGGCCCTGCTGGCCCTTCCCGTGCTGGGGCTGATGGTGGCGCACGTGCCGGCCCCGCGTGCGGCGGTCGGGCGGCCGCACCTGCTGGCCAACGTCGTGCTCGCCCTCGTGTCGGCGGCGCTGACCGCGGCCCTGTTTCTCATCGTCTTGCTGATGATCGAAGGCTGGCGCCTGGGCGCTGCCCACGCCGCCCTCGTGGTGTCGGTGATGCCAGTGGCCGCCGTGGCGGTGGGGTTCGCCATCCCGCAGGGTGTCTCGCGGCGCTCCCGGGCCGGTGCCGGCGCCGTGTGTGTGGCCGGGGGTCTCGGAGCCCTGGCCGTCGTGCCCGCGGCGTCGGCCTGGTGGACGGTCGCCCCGCAGGTCCTCGTCGGAGCGGGTCTCGCGCTGACCCTCGGCGCCCTGACGGCCGCCGCGCTGGAGGGTCGGGCCCCGCAGGCCATCCACGGCGGCTGGACCATGGCCTCTCGCCATCTCGGAGTGGTAGCCGGCCTCGCACTCCTGACGCCCGTGCTGATCGCTGACCTGGAGGCCCAGCAACGCAATGCCCAGCTCGCCGTGACGGCCGTGGTGCTCGACGCCTCGATCCCGCCGCGGCTCAAGCTCGACGTGGCTCAGCGACTGTCGAGCCGGCTGGAGGCCGAGAGCCGGCGTGTGCCCGACATCGGGCCGGTGTTCCGACCGCTGCCCGGCACGCCGGCTGACCGCCCCGGGGTCATCGCCCTGCGCGACTCCCTCGCCGATCAGCTCGAGCGGGCGGCCACCGCCGCGTTCGCGCGCTCGTTCGCGGTCGCCGGTCTTCTCGCCCTGATCGCGGGCCTCGTGCTGGCGGTCGCCCGGGGACGGGTGGACCTGTGACCGTGCGCCCGGCAGGCATCGCGCTGGTCGTCGCCGCGATCGTGGCGTCCTTTGCGCTGATCGGCGCCTACGGGGCGGCCGGGGGATCGGACTACGAGCCGCTGACCGTGCGCGACCCCTGCGAGCCGCGCGCCTGGCGCGACCCGGCCGGTGCCGAGGAGCTCGGTGAGCAGCTGGTGCTCTCGGCACTGGACGGCACGGCCTGCCGGCTGCGGGTCAGCCGGGAGGAGCTCGCCCTGTCGATCGCAGACGCCGGATCGGTGCAGGCGTTCCGCCGCCGCTACCGGATCGACGAAGCCCAGTTCGAGGCGGCGGTGCGCACAGGCCTGGTGCGGGCGGTCGACGATGCCCGCGACGCCGGCGCGATCGGTCCGGTGGCTGCCACGCTCGGCCGGGCGCTCGCGAACCGGATCCCCGTCGACGAAGCCCTGCGCCTGCTGCGCGACGGCGAGGCGCTGGCCGAGCGGCTGGGCGAGCTCAACCCGTTCGGCTGAGGTCGCCTCGAACGCTGCTACTTCCAGCCGTCGAGAAACAGGTCGAGCTGGAGCTCGTCGGACCCCTCGTAGCGGTATTCCGAGAGGTCGGTCTTGCCCTCCTCGGCCAGCACCTCGTCATCGATGAACGCGTTGGCCGTGCACTCGGCCGGGTCGCGCTTGAGGATGGCGTGCGCCGCGTCGGCCACAATCGCCGGCTTGCGGGACTTGGCCATCGACTCGTCGCCGCCGAGCAGATTCTGCACGGCTGCTGTCGCGATCATCGTGCGGGGCCACAGGGTGTTGGCTGCGATCTTGTCGTCGCGGTAGGTCTCCGCGAAGCCGTGGGTGAGCATGGTCATCCCGTACTTCGACAGCGTGTAGGCGACGTGCCCGGTGAGCCAGCGCGGCGCGAGGTCGATGGGCGGGCTCAGGGTGAGGATGTGGGCATGGTCGGACTTCTGGAGGTGGGGCAGGCACGCCTGGGAGACGAGAAACGTTCCGCGCGAGTTGATCTGCTGCATAAGATCGAAGCGCTTGAGGGGCAGCTCGTGGGGCGGCGCGAGGTTGATGGCACTTGCGTTGTTGACACAGATGTCGATGCCCCCGAACTCGGAGATGGTCTTCTCGACGGCGTCGGTGACCGACTCCTCGTGGCGGATGTCGCCGACGATCGGCAACGCCTTGCCCCCGGCCTCCTCGATGTCCTCGGCGGCGGTGTGGATGGTGCCCGGGAGGTCGGGATGCGGCTCGTCGGTCTTGGCCACGATGGCCACGTTTGCCCCGTCGCGCGCGGCGCGCACAGCGATGGCGAGGCCGATGCCGCGGCTGCCCCCCGACATGAAGATCGTCTTGCCCTCGAGATCGGCCATCGAACGCCCCTCTGCGTGTGGTCTGCGGGTGGCGCCGGCGCGCCATCCGGCCCGCCGTCGACGGGCGCCGCGAGCCTACACGGCGGCAGGCGTCAGTCCGGCGGGGCGACGTACCCGACGGCGATCGCCATCACGTCGTCCTGGGCGGTCTTGCTGTCGTAGTGCCCGGTGATCCGCACGGTGTCGCCGCTAGACATCGTTGTCACGGGGTCTCCCAGGCAGCCGGACATGGACTCGATGTGGCCCTTGTAGGACGGCTGGGTGCCGTACCCCGCACTCGAGCGGCAGATCAGCTCGCCGTCGCGCGACTCGTTGGTCACGTCGAGGTGGGTGCCGTCGTCGTGCAGATGGCCGCCGATCGCGACGATTCGACCGGGCACGTTGACCGACCAGTCAGCGCTGGTCGCCGAGGATCCGGCGGGGATCGCGTACTCGGAGTCCCCGCACCCGGCGACGTCCAGCCACACCGGGCGGACCTTCTCCAGGCCGCTGGGCCGCCGGTAGGTGAAGTCCACGTCGATGTACAGGTCGCGCGGCTTGTCGGCCATGTTCATGAGGTGGGTGACCAGCGACCACCGGTCGCGCGATGTCGTCCGGTACCCGTAGCCCGCGGGCAGCAGGAAGGGGGTGCGCTCGTTGCCCGCGGCGAAGAACCGCTCGGGCCAATAGCGGCAGGTCGCGTCCTTGCGGGCGCTGGTGGCCAGCACCGCGTGGTGGAGCATCGCCTTGGTGTCGAAGTTCTGGGCGGCGCCACCGGTGTCGCTCAGGCGCGGGACCATCGCGGTGATCGAGCAGCTGCGGCACGGCCGCGCGACGTCGGTCACGACAAGGTTGTGCCCCACGGTTCCGAGTACCCGAGCCGCCTGCCTGGCGCCCGCCGGCGAGGCCGTGTGACCCATGTGCTCGTCGGAGGGCATGGGGGTGCCTGCGTGATGGTCACCGGGGGCGATCTCGTACGGGCCGTAGCGGACGGTGACCTTCCTGGCGCCGCCCGCCGCCGTGCGGATCCGTGCGGCCGTGGTCTCCAGCGAGGCGAGGGTCGAGCCTCCCGCGAGGGCCGAGGCCCCCATCCACCCGTTGAGCAGATGGGCGGCCCGCGTGGTGAGGACGGCGCGGCTGCGCAGCACGACGTTCTGGGAGGCGACGGATCGCTCGACGTCGCGCAGGACGGCAATCGTCATCGTCCGCGAACGCTGGTCGCAGGCGGTCCCCGAGTCCGCGCAGCGGACCGAGACGCGGGCGCGCAGGCGCGCCGAGCGCCGGGAGCGGAGCAGGGTCAGGCGCCGCAGGGTGACTGTCCGGCCCGCGGTGCGCAGTCGCAGGGCGCCGTCGTGGCGGATGGTGCCGCGGCTGCGGGCGATCCTCGTGGAGCCGCTGATCACCGGGAGTCGTACGCCGCCGGATGTCCCGGGCGCAGCGGCGCCTGCCCCGGACAGCTCGACACCGGAGCGCTCGAAACGGATGTGGGCCGAGTGGCTCGGCGTGACGGTGGTGCCGGCGTTCGTGTAGCCGATGGTCCGCGCCTGGGCGCTGCCGGTACCGCACACGGCCAGTGAGACAAGCATCAGGGCAGCCACGAGCACACGGCCGCTCGTGACCGACCCGGCAACCCGGTTGACGTGCATGGCGGTTCCTCTCCAATTCGGTGCGCGCAGCACACCATTGACCCTCCCCGATGGTACCGTCGCGCAGGCTGGGCCTGGCCACGAAGTCGGCGCTACGCGGCCGGCCCGACGCATCCGATCGGGTCCGGCCCCCGGATAGCCCCCATGACCTCCGACACGCCTTCGGCCCTGCAGATCCTTTTCGACCTGCGCCCGGTCCGGCGCCGGGTCCGTTTTGGCGACCACCGCCTCAACGTGGCCGACGTCGTGGTCCCCGACGGCGAGGGACCCCACCCGGTTGCCGTGCTGCTCCACGGCGGCTACTGGCAGTCGACCTGGAGCCGCTGGTACATGCGCCATCTCGCGCGGGACCTCGCCCGCCGCGGATGGGTGGCCTGGAACCTCGAGTACCGCCGCCTCGGCGGGGGGCAGGGGGGAGGCTGGCCCAAGACCTTCGACGACGTGGCCGGGGGCATCGACGCCGTGGCCGACGTGGCCGACGCGCTCGACCTCGACCTGTCCCGGGTCGCGGCCATCGGGCACTCGGCCGGCGGGCACCTGGCGCTGTGGGGGGCCGCCCGGCCGCAGTTCCCCGAGGGCTGCCCGGGAGCGTCGCCACGGGTGACCATCGGCGCTGTCGCGTGCCTCGCGGCCGTCAGCGACCTGGAGGCGGCGTCGTCGCTGCTGGAGCCCGACGGAGTGGTGACGGCCCTGCTCGGTGGCCAGCCCGGCTCCGTCCCCGAGCGCTACCGCGTGGCCAACCCCGTGCGATCGCTGCCGCTCGGAGTCCCGGTCCTGCTCACCCACGGCCTGGCCGACACGACCGTGCCCCCGCGGCGCAGCCGGGAGTTCGCCGCTGCCGCACGGCGCAAGCGCGAGCACGTCGAGGTGGTGGAGGTCCCGGAGGCCACCCATCGCACCATCCTCGACCCCCGCGGTGAGGCCTGGGAACGGGTCTGCGCGTGGCTGCCGGACGCCGTGGCGAGCGGCCGGGCAGCTCAGCCGGACCTGGCGGCTCGCTGAGCCTGGACGGCGGCCAGCGCCTCGGACCCGATCAGGCCTTCGAAGCGCCCGATCGCCGCCCACAGGATCCGCAGGCGCATCGCGGCTTTGCGGTCGACGGGTTCCACGCGACTCTCGACGATCAGCCGGGCCGCCCCCGCGTGATGGGCCTCGGCGCGAGCTGCGATCAGGACCCGCACCGTGCCCGGCTCGCTCCAGCTCCGGAACGCCTCGGGGTCCGCAAGGCGGGCATAGTCGCGGCGCAGGTCCCAGATCCGGCCGGCCAGCCCTGCGAGGTGGTGGTGCGGTCCCTGTGCGAGCACGGTGAACGGTTGGGTGTTGAGCAGACCCTCGAACGTGACGTCCGAGGGCAGGTGCGGGATCCGCCACCGCACCAGTCGGCCCATCAGCCCGAGGTCGTCGACCGGCAGGGAGCGCGCTGCGGCCATGACCTCGGCGGGGGTGCCGTCGATGTCGCGGGCGTGGCGCGTGCGGACTTGCGGGTCGGCGAGCCACCCGTCCACCTCCATCTCCCCGGCAGTCACCGGGCCGCCGCGGGAACTGCGTGCACGATGTCCGCCCCCCGGGTCTCGGGAAGGCCCCGGATCAACAGCAGCACCGGCAGCACGGCGAGCGCGAACACGATCAGCTGGGTGGACGTGTCGACGACGTCCGCGAGGGCCCCCACGATCAGGAGCCCCAGCGACCCTGCGGCGATGTTGATCGAAAGGGCCGTGGACGTGAGCGTGCCGCGTAGCTCGGTGGGAAACAGCTCGGCCAGGTAGGCAAGGCTGACCGAGAACAGCGCCGAGCTGGCCCCGACGGCCAGCCACCACCCGGCGGGGAACAGGATCGGGATCTCGCTGAAGGTCAGCCACACGGCCGTGATGCCGGCCAGCAGAGCGACGGCGAGCGTGGGGCGGCGCCCGAAGCGATCGCTCACCGGGCCGCCCCCAATGAATCCCGCCAGGGCGAACGGGGCGGAGGTGAGAACGACAAGGGTGAACAGTCCCCGCCATCCGTAGACGTCCTGCGCGAGCTCGGAGGCGTAGAGGAACGCGGCGGTCTGGACGGCGCCGCCCGCCGACAGGACGGCCGTGATGCGCACGAGCCTGTTGCGGTAGGCGGCCGGAAGGCGGGGCAACAGCCCGGGCTCGATGCGCCCGTCGTCGCGGGCGACGGTGAACGCCTCTGTCTCGGCGAGATTGCGCCGCAGGTAGGCCACGATGATCAGCGGCGCGATCGCCGCCACGTAGAACAGCCGCCAGCCCAACGGGGTGTGCGGCACGGCGAGCAGCAGCAGCGACGCGAACGCCGGGCCGAATGCGCTCACCAGGCCCAGCAGGGCCTGTCCGGCGCCGCGGCGGTCCCGCCGGATCTCCTCGGAGATCACGAGGCTGGCCAGCGATCCCTCGGTGGCCAGGAAGATCCGCGCCACCGTCTGGATGACCACGAAGGCGAGCAGGCTCCAGGCCAGCGCCGTGGACCCGGTGGCCAGGGTGAACACAACGATCGACCAGATCAGCATCTGGCGGCGCCCGATCCGGTCGGCGACGCGGAGCACGGGGATGCTGCCGAGGGCGGCGAGCCGGATCAGCGCGACCCCGAAGCCGAAGGTGGCCACGCTGACGCCCAGCCCGGCGGCGATCGCCGGGCCCCCGATGCTCAGCACGGTGGTGTCGTAGACCTCGAAGAAGCCCGCGAACATCAGCGGCACCATGATCTTCCACTCCCGGGGCTGGAAGTCGATCAGCGACCGCGCGGTGGCACCCACGCCACGGCGGCCCGCCACGGACGGCTCGGTCCCGAACGATTCGGGGGATACGCCAGGCTCGGCGCTGGCGGGAGAGGGGGTGGGCTCGGGTGACACGATGCGCGGTGGGGCGCCCGCACCTTGCCCCATCCGGACTCCGAGTGCGCTCCGGCGCCGGCACGATGGCCGCTGGACGGTCCGGGGGCTGGAGCGCCGTGGAGGGTTCACCGGTCGGCTCTGGGTTTCACCGTGGCGCGCGCCCATCAGAGCAGACAGCCATCGACGCGCTTCTCGGTGCCCTTCGGGTGGCACCGCTGGGACACGCCGAAGGCGCCCGCGCGCGGCGCTGGCGCCGAAAGTTCGCCGCCCGCGGCGTGACGCTCAGCCAGGCGGACTGTCGGCGCGGACCTGATCGGTGAGCGGTCGTACGGCTGCCGCTACGCGAGAGCCACGGCCGCGACCTCGAGGCAGCGGTCGGCGACCTGGTCGCGCTGGCGCTCGGCGCGGCCGACCAACCGTGCGAGGTCGAACCCCGGCAGCCGCTCGCCCACGGTCCCGTCGAGGTTGCGCCACAGCGACAGCTTGCCGCTGATGCCGAAATACAGGCCCTCGAGCTCGGTGAGCCCACTCAGCGGGGAGCGCTTCACGAAGCGCCCGTTGAGCTTCAGCCGGCCGGCCTTCTCCGCCGTCCAGCCGGCAAGCACCTTGACCCGATTCTCGGTGACACCCAGGCTGTGCATGATCTCGCGCAGCTCGCTGCGGTCTCGATCGAGCTCATCGACGAGCTCGGCCAAGAACCCGCCGAGCTCCGTTCCCCGATTCGCATCCCGGCTGCGGCGGGCGAGCTCGCATCCCACCGTGGCCCCGGCCAGGTGATCGTTGAGGTAGATGGCCAGGGCATCGCGCTCGATCATTCCTTGCGCCTACCCTCGACCGCCCGAGACAAACCCGGCTCTTCGGATGCCTGGAGCCGCAGCAGCCGCCGGAGCGGCGGTGGGGGTGATAGGCGCTCAGTCGGCAACCAGCACCCAGCCGAGCCCCACCCCGAGCCCGTAGGCCAGGTGGAAGCCGAGCTCGGTCGTGAGCATCCGCAGCGAGTAGTTCCACGGCGGCTCGTACAGCCCCATGGGCACGAGCTGGACGTACGAGGACGCCATTACCGCGGCCCCGAACCCGAGTCCATTGCGGATCGGATGGGTGTCGCCGAGGCTCGGCTGCAGGACGCCGAAGGCGACACCGTTGGCGGTCCCGTAGCCCCAGTGCATCCCGTGGGTCAGCGGGCCGATCAGATCCTCCCCGACCTCCTGCTTGAAGACGCCCTCGAGGATCCGCTTGCCGACCTTGGCCGGGGCCGATGCCTGCTCCCAGGGCGAGCCCTGCTCTTGCTCGTCCCCGCCCGAATCTCCGTCCGCGGCCAGCACGCGTCCGTAGAGCTCTTGCGCTGCGGTCATCACCGCGGTGCCAATGATTCCGACGATCAGACCTCGTTTGACCCCCTCGATCGGCGTCACGGCAACTCCTCCATGCTCGAATTCGGGGGCAGACTATCGCCGCGGCTCTCAGGAAGCGGCGGCCAGGGTGCGCACCGCTGATTGGCGCCTACGCATCCTTGAGCACGGCACGCGCGGCAGCGCGCCCCGGTGCTCCGGCGACGCCGCCGACCGGAGCAGTCCCGGCCCCTGTGATGTAGAGGCCTGTGACCGGGGTCCGGTGATCGCCCAGGGCGGCCACCGGACGCAATGGGCCGATCTGGTCTGGAGTGACGTCGAGGTGCATCGGGTGGGCGCCGGGCCAGCCCAGCTCCTCGGCCATCATCGGCGGGGTGCGCACGGCCACGCCCTGGATCGAGGCGCGAAATCCCGGGGCCCGGCTCTCGACCTGATCGATGAGATCCTCGGCCAGCCGCTCGCCCGCCTCGTCCCAGGAGCCCTGAATCTCAGCGGGCGCGCAGGGGCACGCGAGGTACACGGTGTGATGACCAGGCGGCGCGAGCCCGTCGTCCAGCGCGGATGTGGTGAACGCGTAGGCGGGTGCGGGGTGGTGAAGGCGACCCGCCTCGGCGGCGGCAAAGCCGGCCCGCAGCTGATCGAGTCCGTCGACGAAGCTCTGCAGCCCGTTCCAATCACCCTCGCGGGCGTCAGCGTAGGGGGGAAGCCGGTCTGCGGCCACGTGGACGATGGCCTGCACCGCGTTGGACGCGTGCGTTGCGCGCAGCGCCGTGCCGGCTGCCCCGGCCAGGGGTGGATCGAGCAGCCCCAGCAACGCGTGCCGGGGATGCAGGGCCGTGATGACGACCGGCGCCTCGACGCGCTCACCGTCGATCAGCTCGACACCGCGCGCCCTGCCTGCGGCACCGTCGATGCGGGCCACCTCGGCGCCGCATCGAAGCTCGCCTCCGAGCGCGGTCAGCCGGCGGACCAGCGCTGCCGTCAACCCACCGGAGCCGCCGCGGGAGTGCCACTGGCCGAAGCGGTGGTACGCGGCCTGCCACAGAGCGAAGGCACCCCCGCCGGTCGTTGCCGGACCCGCCCCGGCGTGCGCGGCAAACGCGGCGATGGGCCCGCGGGTCAGATCGGAGCCCAGGCGACCCTCGAGCACGGACCCGTAAGGGCCCAGCAGCTCGCCTACGAGCCGGGGCGAGAGTCGGGGCACAAGCGCCCAGAGCGCGCGCCTGCGCGTCAGCAGCGAGCGGGCCAGCGGTCGCGGACCGCCGCCGAGGGCCAGCCCGGCGGTCGCCACCTCGACGAGCGGCACCGCGAGCTCCATGAGGGCCCGGTAGGCCTCGGCCTCCGCGCGATCGGTCTCGGCGATCGAGGCGACGGTGCGCTCGATGCTGCGGTGAAAGCGCACACGCCGGCCGTCGGCGAACACGGCAACCGCGAACGGATCCATCTCCCGGTAGTCGAGCCCCACCTCGGCGAGCGCCAGCTCGTCGGGGATCGAGGTCATGTTGATGATGTTGTGGGCCGCCGAGTGGGTGTCGAACCGGTAGCCGGGAACGGTCTCCTCGGTCCGCGAGCCGCCGCCCGGCCGGTCCGAACGCTCCAGAACGAGCACACGGCGACCCGCGCGGGCCAGATAGCAGGCGCAGATCAGACCGTTGTGGCCGGCGCCGACGACGATGCAGTCGGGACGAGAACCCATCGCGCCCGACCATAGCCCGCGCTTCAACGGAGCCGGGGTCCGAAGACCCCGGTGACGTTTCGATCAGGCCCTCGCCGACAGGCGGCCGGTCGGGCTTCAACGGAGCCGGGGTCCGAAGACCCCGGTGACGAGTGGGTCGTGCCCGAGAGTGGCGACTACCAAGCCGCTTCAACGGAGCCGGGGTCCGAAGACCCCGGTGACCGCCGGGATCCGCTCCGGCGACAACGAGGCCGATCAGCTTCAACGGAGCCGGGGTCCGAAGACCCCGGTGACCGCCTACACGCAGACGTCCGTCGGCGTCCGAGAAGCCTTCGCTTCAACGGAGCCGGGGTCCGAAGACCCCGGTGACGGCGCCGGGCGCAAGCGTCACGGCGATCGGCGAATCGCTTCAACGCAGCCGGGGTCCGGAGACCCCGATCACCTCAGGGGAG
>JBPCPM010000173.1:0-4441 GCA_050999155.1 Solirubrobacterales bacterium | reverse complement strand
CATGACTTCAACAGTCGCGCCCGACCGACTTCCGGAGGTCTGAGCCTGGCTGGCTGCGCCACCGAGGAAAAGGCGCAAGACACCGGTACGGCAGATACCGGGCCAGCGGCACAAGACACGAAGCCGGCCAACTCGACTACCACAAAGCCAGCGCCGGCACCCATTGAACTTCAGGGTCGAGGAAAGTCTGCTACGCAACCGTTCACCATCGATGGTGGCCTTGCAATATTCCGAACGACCCATGCGGGTAGCTCGAACTTCGTGGTGAAGTTGTCCAACTCTCAGGGCGTCACCTCAGAGTTCTTGGTCAATGCCATTGGCGCCTACATGGGGTCTACTGCCCGCTCCGTCCCTGCAGGTCAGTATCTTCTGAACATAGAGGCTAACGGCGCCTGGACTGTAAAGATCAATCAGGACCGGCCGACTTCAGGAGACAAGCTCCCCAAGGTTTACGATGGAGAAGGCCAGTCGGTCGCAGGCCCCTTCGAGGGTTCTGGCGGTGGCGTCCGGTTTGTCCTTCGGCACACGGGCTCTTCCAACTTCGTCGTTAAGCAGCTCGACAAGGACGGCGATACGGTCGGCTTTCTCGTCAATGAGATCGGCGCCTCCGATACCTCGGAAGTGCGACGTGTGCCGAAAGGGATCTACTATCTCGGCATCGAGGCGGACGGTACGTGGCACATCGAATCGACGCCGACGTAAAGGACTCAGCCGGCGTGGCGTAGCTGGCGGCGCCGGTCCCCTGCGCTGGTCGTCGGTGGACGCTCCCCAGATTCCCTCCAGGCTGGCTCGGCCAGGGCGTAGGCCACGCACTGCCGGCGCACCGGGCGCTGAGCGCAGACCGCCTTCGCCGGGCCGTCCTCGTTGGCCGGGAAGAACATCCCGGTCGGGAGGCCCTGGCACGCAGCGTCGGTCATCCAGGCGGGGCGACCTGCGTCGGCCGTCGGCGGTCGGGGTGCGATCACCGCTCCGACTACCGGCCGTAGCGTCGAAGGGCCGGGTACCGGCGGAGAAGCTCGGCGTCTTTGTTCGCCGGCCCGGTGGCTTGGCGCCGGCCGTTCATCGGTCGGCCGCTGGGCACGTCCGGATCGTCGTCGTCGTAGAGGTCAAAGTCATCGGCGTCGTCCCGCACGAGGTACGGGTGGGCCTCAGCCAGTTGGCCCACCACGGCATCCATGCCGGTGATGGTGCCTTTGTCGTCGATCCGATCCCACGCGCATATCTCTATTCCTCGCCCGCATTGAAGCCCATGCTTGCACCAGAACATCGCCTCATACGAACTATCCGGCTCCTTCGAAACCGTGCCGCCGGAGACCGGCGGAAGCCGGCCGGGGCCACCTCAGGCGAATTCGCTACAGCCTTGACGGTCTCCCGCAGGGAAAGGGAACCAGCCGTGACGTGGTTGCTGTGGAGCTAAGTGAGCAAGCTGGTTACCGGCACCAGTGCACCAGCAGCACCACGCAACGCAAGGCGCCGGCCACGCCTTGTGGTCTGCCGGTGGTCTGTCGGTGGTCTGGGTGGGGAGCTCAGCCGGCCCGCAGCGCCCCTACCAGCACTTTTGCAGCGCCCCCGGCAGGACTCGAACCTGCGGCCCGCTGCTTAGAAGGCAGCTAGCGGCGTAGGTCCTGACCTGGCCTGTTGGGCGAAACCGCTGGTTAGCGGTGGTTTGCAGTACGCCGCGTTGCGTGCTGTTGCGCCCGTTCGCACGCCCTGATGTTGCGGATTTGTTGCGGAATTCTCCCGCCTCCAGCGGGGCTCGTCGGCTCGCGTCGCGCAACATCAGCGGCCCGGCCGCTCGGGTGGAGCACCGGGCCAGGCCGCCGGCTGTTTGCCGAGTTCGATGGGCACGCGACGGTCTTCGTCGTCGAACACAGCGACGAGCTCCAGTCGAGCGCCGAGCGCTTCGAGGTACTGGCGCAGGGTCGAGATTCGGACATCTTCGGCATGCTCGAACTTGGACACGGCTCCCTGGGTGATCTCCAGCCGACCGGCAAGTTCCGCCTGGCTCACCGCCTCAGCATGACGAAGCTCGTAGAGACGGACCTCCTCCAGCGACAGCTCTCGGGCCCGTGCGATCGACTCCTCGGCCCCAGGCTTGGTCCGGAGTTCGTCTCGCAGCGTCGACCACTTGGTGTGACCGCTCATCAGATCAAGCCTTCCTTACTTACTCAACTCGTCGAGGTAGTCGTCGTACAGCCGATCGGCCAGAGGAACGGCCCACTGGTACCACTCGTTCCATCGCCCGCTCTTGTCGCCCCCGAGGAGCAGGATCACCTGTCGTCTGGGATCGAACATGAACAAGACGCGCAGGGCTCCGCCTTCCGACGAGCGCAGCTCCTTCATGTTGTGCTGCCGGGACGCGTGGATCCGCTCGACGGCCGGGCGACCCAGCGACGGCCCGCTCTCGCCGAGTAAGTCCACGCGGACGCTCACCGCAGCCTGTTGTTCGATGGTGAGATCGGCCCACCAACCCCTGAACTGGTCCGTGACCTCGATCTCCCACGCCATCCACTATGAGCTTAGTGTCATGATGAGTCAAGGGTCATGGGTCAATCGACTTGCGGGGGGCGCCGGCGATCGCGGCGAAGCGATGGTTGCCCGTCTGTCGCTCCTTCGCCCTCGCAGGGATGCTCGGGCCAGAGTGGCTGAGCAGAACGCGACGTTCCCCGTCGTGAGCCTGAAATCGACTACCGAGCGAGGAGGTGGGCGAGCCGCCACAGCACGGCACCGACTGCGGCCATGACCAGGACGGCGAGGGCTGTCGGCCAGACACCTCCGCGCGCTGGCAGCTCGGGTAGGGGTGGAGCGTCCGGCTCCGGCTCAGGCAAAGAGGATCCTGACGTGGAGCGTCGCAGGGATCCGCAGCACTACGCCGGCTCCCACGCCGCGAATGCTGCGTCGATGAGACGGTCGGTGATGACGTCGGCTCCGATGTCGCAGGCATTGGCGAGGGCGACGTGGGCCGTCCGCAGCACGCCGCGGAGCTCTCCCCGCAGGCCGGATTGGTAGAGGTCGAACAGATGGGCCACCGCTTTGGCGGTCATGACCTCGGTCACGTCTGGCGGAGGGTTGGAGGGGAGATGCGCTCGCACCCGCGATCGCATGATCGCGGCGATCGCGGAGGGCTCGGTGAGCGTCGGCACCTCGATGCGTGTCTCGAGGGTGCGGGCGACGGCCGCGTGGACCGTCGGGTCGTGGAGGTAGCGGCGGTGCACCGCCACCACCAGGGCGCAGCGCAGCTCGGCGAGGGCGGCGAGGACCCGCCCGAAGAACGAGCGGGCGAGCGCCTCGTGGTCGGCGAAAGCGGAGCCGCTCAGCCACCAATCGGTGTCGTCGAAGACCAGGACGGGTACGAGGCCGTCGTTGTGGATCGTCGCCAGCATCTGGTGGACGACTTCGAGCATCTCGGTGGCGGAGCGCCCGATCGACTGGGCCGGCCCAGCCTGGCGCGACAAGTCGGCGCTGACGGAGGCGCCCATCCACCCCGCCCCGAGGCGGAGGTGGCGCGTCCCCACCCGCCCGACCGGGCGCTGGGCCGTGAGGCGAGCGAGCGCGTCGTCGAGCTGCTCGGCCGAGATCGCCGCCGCGTCGGTGGCGAACCGGGCGATGACCGCGGCGATGTGGGCGAACATGGAACCGGGGTCGGTGACCGTGTCGGAGGGTTCGACGACCACCGGCACCAGCACCGGGGCGACGCCCTCGGCGAGGGGGCCGAGCACGCTGGCGGTGAGACTCGACTTGCCGGTGCCACTGTCGCCGATGACCGCGATCCGTTCGAAACGCCGGCATGCGTCGAGCAGGGTGGCCTCGATGTGGGTTGAACCGACGAGCTCGCTGAAGGGGACGTGGTAGAGGCCCAGGTCCTCACGGACCGGGAACGGGTCGAAGGCGTGGGCCTCCTGAAGGGCGGCGAGAACCTCGGCGCTCACGGACCGTCGGCCAGGGCATCGGCGGCGTGGGAGTTCGCCGCGTAGAGCTTGCGCGGCCGGCCGGGCCCGTCGGGCGCCTCGTCGGTCACCACGACCAGACCCGCTTGTTCCAACTGCTTGAACACCTGGGCGGCCCGGGCTCTCGTCCAGCCGAGACGCTCCAGCAGCTGGCGGTCCGACGGGCTGACCGGGCCGAGGTCCATGAGCTCGGTGAACAGCATGGCCGCGGGTCGCCCAAGCTCGGTCGCCCGCCGCTGGAGGGCTCCGAGGTTGGTCACCCACTGCGTCGGGTCGTCTGCGGCCTCCACGAGGACGTCGCGGGCCGCGGCCAGGATGTTCCGAGGCGTCCGCGGCTTCACCCGCAACGCCAGCTCGCTGGCCACGCTGAGTAAGACCTGGCCACCGGCGTCGTCGGGGCCGGCCTGCTGCGCTCGCCTTCGCAGCAGGTCAGCCGCGTGCTCCTCGTCGAGCTCGCCGATGTCGACGACGGCATCGAAGAACGAGTCGGCCGG
>JBPCPM010000157.1:0-3298 GCA_050999155.1 Solirubrobacterales bacterium | reverse complement strand
GACAGGGAGGATGGGGACGTGGCCCCCTCTCATGCCCGACAGGTCGAGGTCGGCGATCCTTCTCCGGTCCGCCATCCGCGACCCGACGACCACGCTGGCGTAGGGTCGGGAGTTCCTGGGTCCCGGTCTGACCGCCGAATCGGCTTTCGCCGCCTCGAGCCATCTTGCAAAGGATCTGTCGACCGAGCCCCAGGATTGTTCCCGGCACCCACCTATCTCGCCGGTGTGACTTGCCCGACCTGGACTAGAGGTCGGGGCTCACGGGTCCGACGGTCAGCGGGTACGTGCCACCCCTCAACTTGGAAAGGGATGGCCTGATGACCATCGTAGAGGAACGCTCAATCACCGGCGGGGTCGACACCCACGCCGACAGCCACGTTGCCGCCGCGCTCGACTCGATCGGCGGCGTGCTCGGGACCGAGCAGTTCCCGACGACCCCGGCCGGCTACGCCGCCCTGCTCGCCTGGCTCAGCGGGTTCGGGACGGTCATCGTGGTCGGCGTCGAAGGCACCGGGAGCTACGGCGCTGGCCTCGCCCGTCACCTGGCCGCAGCGGGGATCGCCGTGGTCGAAGTCGACCGCGCCGACCGAGCTGACAGGCGCAGGGCCGGGAAGTCCGATCCCCTCGACGCCGTCAGCGCGGCGAGGGCCGCCCAGTCCGGCCGGGCCCGGGGGACGCCGAAGGGCCGCGACGGCGCGGTGGAGGCGATCCGTGCCCTCATGGTCGCGAAGCGGTCCGCGAGAGGCGAGCGGACCCGGGCGGTCAACCAGACAAGGGCGCTGATCCTCACCGGCCCCGACGACCTGCGCGCCCGCTTCGCTGACCTCAGCGCCAACGACCTGATGGCCGAAGCTGCGTCGATGCGCCCTCGCCCCGGGGAGGTCGTCGGCTACGCCACCCGGTTCGCCGTGCGCGAGCTCGGCCGGCGCGCCGAGTTCCTCGACGACCAGCTCGACCGCCTCAACGAGCTCATCGTCGCCCTATTGGGCGCCCACGCCCCCTCCCTGCTCGACATCCATGGCGTCGGCCCCGACACCGCAGCCATCCTCCTCATCGCCGCCGGCGACCATCCCCAGCGGCTCCGCTCCGAGGCCGCCTGGGCGCACCTGTGCGCCGCCGCCCCCATCCCGGCGTCGTCGGGCAAGGTCACCCGTCACCGCCTCAACCCCGGCGGGGACCGCCAAGCCAATCATGCGCTGTGGCGGATCGTGATCACCCGCATGGCCTCGCACCCACCGACGCGCGCCTACGTGCAACGCCGCTGCGCCGAGGGGAAGACCAAGACGGAGATCATCCGCTGCTTGAAGCGTTACGTCGCCCGCGAGGTCTACCCGCACCTTCGCCCAGCCGCCGACTGACGCACCTTCTCGGGGCGGCCTGACCCTCGACTCGACTGCCGCCGCTGCTGGCCTTCAAGAGATTTGTCGGCCGTCCCCGAGCACTACCGCCACTGCTGGAGCGGACCTAATAAGAGCTTGCCCTCACCCGAGTGGCCCATCCCTGTCTTGTCCGCAACCCCAGCGACCCACGGAGGAACCACGCCATGCAACCCATCACCGTCGAGATCGACATCGGCTCCGCCAGCACGAGAGGACGCCCGCCCGGCCGGGTCTGGCTCCTCCGCCTTCGACGCGGCGACCGACAGGTCATCACCACCATCGGCCTCTCGCGCACCAGCGCCGAGCATCTCGCCGAGCAGGTCATCAACCTCCTCGCCGACCCCCAAGAACCCCTTGACAAGACATAGGAGCATCTTGCCGGTGCCACTGTCGCCGATGACCGCGATCCGTTCGAAACGTCGGCATGCGTCGAGCAGGGTGGCCTCGATGTGGGTCGAACCGACGAGCTCGCTGAAGGCGACATGGTAGAGGCCCAGGTCCTCTCGGACCGGGAAAGGGTCGAACGCGTGGGCCTCTTGAAGGGCGACGAGAAGCTCGGCGCTCATGAACCGCTACGTAGGTCCTCGACGGCGTGGTACCGGGAGTTCGCGGCGTAGAGCTTGCGCGGCCGGCCGGGCCCGTCGGGCGCCTCGTCGCTCACCACGACCAGACCCGCCTGTTCCAACTGCTTGAACACCTGGGCCGCCCGGGCTCTCGTCCAGCCCAGACGCTCCAGCAGTTGGCGGTCCGACGGGCTGACCGGGCCGAGATCCATGAGCTCGGTGAACAGCATGGCCGCCGGTCGCCCCAGCTCGGTCGCCCGTCGCTGGAGGGCGTGGAGGTTGGTCACCCACTGCGTCGGGTCGTCTGCGGCCTCGACGAGGACGTCGCGTGCCGCGGCCAGGATGTTGCGAGGCGTCCGCGGCTTCACCCGCATCGCCAACTCGCTGGCCACGCTGAGCAGGATCTGGCCACCGGCGTCGTCGGCGCCGGCTTGGTGTGCGCGCCGTCGCAGCAGGTCAGCCGCGTGCTCCTCGTCGAGCTCGCCGATGTCGACGACGGCATCGAAGAACGAGTCGGCCGGAGGCTCGAGGTAGCGACCGCGCTCGGAGCGATTGCCGGCGACGACCCAGGTGAACGGGAGCTGCCACACGTCGTCACGCAGTCGCCCGAAGAGGTGTTGCACCAGCTCGGGGTGGTTGATGCTGTCGAGGAACATCACGAGCTGGCCCGCATCCCGTGGAGTAAGCCGCCTCAGGTCGTCGCCGATCCCGGCGCCGCCCTCAAGCGACGCCAACAGGCGTTCGGTCGGGTCCCGACGTCGGCCATGCACGGCCTCGTAGATGAGGTCGACGAGCTCCTCCACCGTCGTCGCCCCGCTCGCTTCCACGAAGCGAGATGCAACGCCTTGGTCAGCGAGCTGGCCCTGGAGGCGCCGCAGGAGGGAGGTCTTGCCCGAGCCGCGCTCGCCAAGAACGAGACTGTTGAACCTGTGGCGGACGGACCGAGCCAGTCTTTCCAGCTCGCTGGCGCGGTCCACGAACAGCGTGGCGTCGGCCGCGGTGGGCTGCAGCGGCCGTTGGCTGATCTGCAGCATCACTATCGAAACTTACAGTAAGTTTGTCATCCCGGACAACACCTGGGTAGGTCCTGCCACTCGCTGGACCACGAGTTCACCACAGCCGGGGGTTATCCACAGCTTGGCCCTCTTCCTCCCAGCAGGGCAACGCTCGTATCCTCAACGCCATGGCCACCTTCGAGGTCAAGCTCCGAAACGGCACCGTCGAGACGATCGAGCGCGCTGACGCCTACCAGCCCGATGGACAACTCACCACCTTCTTCGCGTTTGAGGATGGCCGCAGCACCATCGACTGCTGGAGCGTGAGGGTGGCGAGCATCCGTACCAGCGAGATCGTCGC
>JBPCPM010000138.1:0-3957 GCA_050999155.1 Solirubrobacterales bacterium | reverse complement strand
GGCCGAGCCGGCGACGAGCTGCGCGCCGAGCGACGAGAGCAGGGCCCAGACCACGCCGACCGCCGCCGCGACGAGCACCGTGGCCAGCGCCGCGCCGCGGATCGCCTCGGGCGTGGGAGCGCCTCCGTCCGCGGATTCGTACACGGCGAGGAGTGGCCCGACGAGCACCGCGATGCCGGCCGCGATGGCGAGCAGCGCCCAGGCCCGCCGCTGACGGCCGGGGATCGCGACCAGCAACACCACGGCGGAGACCAGTAGGGCGGGCACCACTGCCCGGGACTGGCTGAGAACGACGAGCGCGGCCAAAAGCGTCGCGCCGGCCGCGCCGAGCCCGCGCACCGGAGGGCGCCGGGCGTACTCGGCCAACGCCACCAGCGGCCAGAAACCGAGAAGCAGGTAGGCCGCTTGCCCGTTGATGTACCCCAGCACGCCCTGCAGTCGGCCGCCGAGGAAGAGCTCCCTCCCGTCGCCGAGGGCCATGCCCGCGAGCATCGAGACGCCGACGCCGAGCACGGCTGCCGTGGTGGTGGCCAGCAGCACCCTCCCGAGGCGATCGGTGCGCAGGAGGGACAGCAACACCCCCAGCAGCGCGGCGTAGAGCATCCAGCGGTTGGCCTCGGTGAGGGCACGTGCCCCGGACTCCGCCCAGGCGGTCGACAGCAGCGCCCAAGCCCACAGGGCGACCAGGCCGGCGACCGCGACGACCGCCGATGGCCGCAAGGTGGCCGGCCGCGCGATCACCAGGCCAAAGAGGACGGCCAGCAGCATGAGGGCGATCGGCCCCCAGATGGCCAGGTCATAGAACCCGTAGGCCAGCGGGCTCAGGCCGAGACCGAGTCCGACGAGGAGGAGCAGCGCTACTTCAAGCCTGCCCATGCGCTGTGGCTCGCAGGGCGATGGGCCGGCCACAGGGACCGGGGCGGGCTCAAAGCCCGTGGCCGGGGCTTCCACGTCCGGCCTCGCCCCGCCGGTGGCCGCGAACGACACGGTCGTGCGCTGAGGCCGCCAGGCGTCGCGCTCCAGCGTCGCCACCAGGGCGGCGGCGCCGACCACCAGGGTGATCCACACGGCTGCGACCGAGAGATCGCCGAGTTGGGTCACGCTGAACGCGATCAGGCACAGCAGTGCCTGTGCCCCGGCCAGCACGAGCGCAACGGCACGAGCCGAGGGCAGCCGGCGACGCAGACGGTGGGTGAGGTGGTCCGTTCCGCCCTGAAGCAGCGAGATTCCCGCGCGATGGCGCGAGACCATTACAAGGCTGGTGTCCAGGATGGGCAGCCCGGCGAGAAGCACCGCGGCGAGCAACCTGTGCCAGCCAACCTCTCCGCCGAGGGGAAGGGCCATGATCACCGCCGCCACCACGAACCCGATCGGCATGGAACCGCCATCCCCGAGGAAGATGCGCGCCGAGGGCCGGGCGAGGTTGTAGGGCAGAAAGCCCAGGCAGGCGCCGACCAGACCCAGCGCGAGCGCCCCGAGCATGGGATCGCCAAGGCTGATGGCCAGCACAGCGGCGCCGAGCGCCGAGAGCGAGGCGATGGTGCTCGACGCACCGTCCATGTTGTCCATGAGGTTGAAGGCGTTGACCAGGCCGACCACCCAGAGGACGGTCAGGACGTAGTCCGCGAGCGGCTGGTCGAAGACCGACCAGCCCAGTCCGCCCGCGAACAGCAGCGTCGCGGCCCCCAGCGCAGCGACCACGCGCAGTTGCGGCGTGACCGTGCGTCGGTCGTCCAGGGTGCCCACGAGCCAAAGGACCAGGGCCCCGCCGGCGATCGGCGCCAGCCTCGAGAATCCGCCTCCCAAGAGCACCGCCGCGGCCAGAAAGCCCGCGATGAGCGCGGTGCCGCCGAGGTAGGGGGTGGGCCGGGCATGCCCCTTGTACCCGATCGGACGGTCGTGGAAGTCCAGCCGCACGGCGACACGGATCGCCACCGGCGTGGCGAAGAGGACCGCTAGCAGCGGCAGGGTGAACGCCCCGAGCAGGCGAGCCTCGACCGGCAGGTTTCAGTCCCCCCTTGCCTTCCTGTCGTTGCGCCATGGATATCCGTTCCGAAGCGTTGGCACGTCCGTTTGCGGGCGCAGCATGGCATACGTTGCTCGCCTCGGTCTATCGGCTCGCATGCCGCTCGTTCACGCTGGTCAGCATCCCGGGTGGGACGAGGCGGCGGCAGAGCGCGTCGCCACTGCTTGACGAGGTGCCCTCAGCTCGAGGCGCGGCGTAGCTTTCGACCGACTATGCCGGCCGAAGCTCCGAGCAGAAGAACGATTACAGCCACCCCTACCACCCACGGGCTCAAGAGCGGATCGCGGTCGGCCCCCAAGCGGGCCTCCGAGGGCGGGGGCGAACTTACGGAGTCCCCTCCCTCGGCTCGCTGAGCCAACATGGCGGAGTCTGCATCTCGGTCGTCAGGATCGGCGTTCCCGGCCGAGCCTCCTCGAGAGGCATCTCCTTGCGAGCGTCCGCTGCCCAGGCCGCCTGCGTTCCCGGAACGCGTATCGCTGCCGGGCGCGCCCGAGTCCGGTGGGCCGATCCCCAAGCCGAACAGGGGCGCAGAGCCCCGGCCCGGCGCCCCGGAACCGTTGCCTCCTCCGCGATTGCCGGCCCTCGGCGTGTTCTCTCCGCCAGCCGAGCCCTGCTCACGCGCAGTCTCAATGGGAATGGCGTACTCGACACCGGCCGGGCTGTCGGGGTCCACGGAGTCTTGCGCAAGCGCCTGGCCAGGCGCTACAGCCAAGCCAAGAAAGAGGGAAGTGAATATCAGGCGGCGCACCTCGCCGCAATGTAGTCGATCCAGGCGTCGAGCCCCTCGGTCGGTTCGGCTTTCGTGTCGTTGGTCAGACAGGAGAGCGCCAACTCGGCGGCCTTCAGCGGTCGAACGCGAAAGTGGAGATCGCAACAACAGCGCAGCTCGTGGTTCTATGTGTGCATGCGCCGCCTTCTCCTGCTCCTCCTAGCCGCCGCTATGGCCCTTGCTGTGGCCGCCGCCCCCGCTCAAGCCGCCTTCAAGAAGAAGATGATCTGGGGCCCCCCGAAACTCCCGGGCGGGCAGTCGGCCTTCCCTGTCTACGACGAGTTGGGCGTCGACGTGCTGCAAGTGACAATAAATTGGTCGGAGGTCGCGCCCACCCAGCCGGCCCGCGCCACGAGCCGGACGCCTGACGACCCGGCGTATCGCTGGCCCGCCGAGGTGGACTTCGCGGTGCGCGAGGCCGAGCGCCACGACATGGAGGTCGCGCTGATGCTGGTCAACACGCCGGGCTGGGCCAATGGCGGCAAGCCCAGCCAGTTCGCCCCCGACGATCCCATCGACTTCGCCCGCTTTGCCCAAGCAGCCAGCCGCCGCTACCCGACCGTGCGCTTCTGGATGATCTGGGGCGAGCCCAACCTCGAGGACCGCTTCGAGCCGATGCCGCCGGACTCCGCTACCGGCCCGCGAGCCTACGCCGACCTGCTCGACGCCGCTTACGTCTCGCTGAAGAGGCACAGCCGCCGCAACCGCGTCGTCGGCGGCATGACCTGGACGGCGGGCGTCATCCGCCCGAAGTACTTCATCGAGGATCTCGAGCGCTCCAACGGCCGGCCGCCGCGGATGGACTTCTACGGGCACAATCCCTTCGGTCTGCGCCGTCCCAACCTGCTCAACAAGCCCGCCGCGCCCGCCACACGGGACATGAGCGACGTGGATTCGCTATACCGCAATGTGCGCGAGCACTACAAGGGCTCCTACTTTCAATACCGTCGCGATACACCGCGTCTGTGGCTGTCGGAATACACAGTGTCCTCCGATCGCGCCGATCGCGCGTTCGGGTTCCACGTCAGCCGACAGGAACAGGCAGAATGGCTCGAACAGGCCTACAAGATCCATGACGAGAACGACTACATCTTCTCCCTCGGATGGTTCAACCTCCTTGACGATCCCGTGAGCGTCGACCGGGGCCTTACCACCGGCCTCA
>JBPCPM010000135.1:0-68394 GCA_050999155.1 Solirubrobacterales bacterium | reverse complement strand
TCGGTGGGGGCGGTCTACCTCGTCTTCGGGATCCTGAAGTACATCCCGGGCGCCAGTCCCGTTGAGGACCTGGTGGTGTCCACGTTGAGCTTGCTGACCTTCGGCCTAATGCCGGACGGGCTCGGGTTGATCATCGTGGCGACGCTTGAGTGCCTTATCGGCCTGTGCCTGCTGAGCGGTCGCGGGATGCGTCTGGCGATCTGGCTGCTGGCCGTCCAACTCGTCCCCATCCTGTCGCCGCTCCTGCTGCTGACCGATCGCCTGTTCAGGGGCCTGGCCCCCACGCTCGAGGCCCAGTACGTCCTCAAGGACGTCATCCTGGTGACCGCCGGCCTGGTGATCGCGGCCACCAGCTTTCGCGGCGGGCGCATCGTCCGCGACGAGCCGCCACCCACGCACGTGCTCGCGGCTGAGGGCCCGCGCTCGCTGGACCCCAAGGAGCGGCTCGGGCTCGTGCTCGCCGGCGAGCGCGACGACCGCTCGGTGGCAGAGATCTGCCGCGAGCACAACCTCCCCGAGGCCGTCTACCACCACTGGCGCGACCAGGCCTTCGACGCGGCGACCCGTGCCCTGGACGAGGAGCGCCGGGTCGCGCCGACACGCTGAAGCCCACCTGACGCGAGCCTAGCCTCCGGGCGATGCCCGAGCTGCCAGAGGTCGAGCGCGCTCGCGCGCTGCTTGAGCGCGCGGCGCTGGGCCGGCGGATCACGGCGGTGGACGACTGCGACGAGTGGGTGTGTCGCCCTCACCGACCCGGCGAGATCGCGGGCGCGCTGAAGGGCGCGACGCTCGTGTCGGCCCATCGCCGCGGCAAGGCCATGTGGGTGGAGACCGATCGCGAGGCCGTGCTCGGCCTGCACCTGGGCATGGCCGGGCGGATCGTCGTGGACGACGCCGAGGCGGGCGACCGGCCGCGGGGCGAGGAGAACGCCCACCCGCGTGGCTGGGATCGCTTCTCGCTGACCTTCGCCGACGGCGGGAGGATGGCGCTGCGCGACAAGCGCCGGTTGGGCCGCGTGCGCCTGGACCCCGACCTCGACGGCATCGGGCCCGACGCGGCCGAGGTCTCGCGGGCGGTCTTCCGCTCGGCGGTCGGCACGGGCCGCGCTGTGCTCAAGGCGCGCATCATGGATCAGTCGGGCATCGCCGGGGTCGGCAACCTGCTGGCCGACGAGATCCTGTGGCGTGGGTGGCGATCCTGCGGTGATCGGGCGCGTCGTCCGCGGCCGCGAAGATTCGGAATCGATCATCTAGGCGGACGCCAGCACGGTAAGCGCGGCATCGACCACCGCGGGGTCGAACTGCTTGGCGGCGTTGGCACGCAGCTCCCCCCGCGCCTCCCGCGCCGACAGCGCGCGCCGGTAGGACCGATCGGTGGTCATCGCGCTGTAGGCGTCGGCCACCGCGACGATGCGCGCGGCCAGCGGGATGGCCTCGCCGGCCAGCCCGTCGGGGTAGCCGCCACCGTCCCAGCGCTCGTGGGAGGAGCGCACCATGTGGCCGATGGTGGCCATCGACGTCTCGCTGCCCTCG
This sequence comes from Solirubrobacterales bacterium, assembly GCA_050999155.1. Lineage (GTDB taxonomy): Bacteria > Actinomycetota > Thermoleophilia > Solirubrobacterales > 70-9 > JBPCPM01. Next base: position 66,861 of record JBPCPM010000135.1, on the reverse strand, counting down.
ACCATGCGCTGGCCATTGATGGTGTGCCGGCGCATGAGCGCCCACTCGCGCTCGTCGAGTGGCCCCGGCTTGGCGAGGAGCTCCCTCGGGATCGCGAGCTTGCCGACGTCGTGTAGCAGCGCGCTCAGCTCGACCATGCGCCGCGCGTGCGTGTCGAGATCGAGCGCGTCGGCCACCGCGAGGCTGAGGTCGACGACGTTGCGGCTGTGCTCCTGAGTCGCCGCGTCGTGAGCCTCGAGGGCGCGGCCCAGCACGGCGGGGACTTCGACACCGGCGAAGTTCACCGCGTCCTCTCTGTCGGCGGCGCATGCTCGGACTTGAGGACTGCGGCTGCCTTGCTGACGGCTTCCATCGACGGCTCCGTACTCGGGGTCTGCGACCACAACCCACAGGCCGCCCAGCCGTCAGCCTCGACCCCGCCTTCTCGACGAATGGACGATGCCATCGCCCGGAACCCCGAGCGATGGGAGCTACTCGCGCGAACGAGCACGGCGGGTCCTCCCTCGCTCCTCGTGGCGCTGCACGACGTGGCGGATCAGCTTGAGGATCTCGGCGCTGCCCGTGGCCTTGGCCTGGCCGTAGGTGAAGGCCTCGACCCAGTCGGCCACCATGGCCTCGCGGGCCATCGCGTTGAAGAAAGCGCGTGGCATCTCCACGCGCACCCGCGCGTCGGGCGCGATGTCCTTGCGGACCTTCGGGCCGGGGAGCTCGACGCGGTACTGCTGCGTGTCGCCGCGGCCGCGCAGGTCCACGGCGACCACCAGCTTCATCTGCTTGAAGGCCGGCACCTCGTCGAGGAAGCGGGTGACCGCCTCCTCCAGGAGGGTCTTGGCGTCATCGGATGCCACTAGATCTTGTGGCGTGAAAGGAGCTTCTTGCCGATGACCATGCGCTGGATCTCCGACGTGCCCTCGCCGATGAGCAGCAGCGGCGCGTCGCGGTAGAGGCGTTCAATCTCGTACTCCTTGGAGTAGCCGCAGCCGCCGTGGATGCGGAAGGACTCCTCGACGCAGAAGCGCCCGGCTTCCGACGCGAACAGCTTGGCCATGCCGGCCTCGAGGTCCGACCGCTCGCCGGCGTCCTTGAGGCGCGCGGACTTGAGGGTGAGCAGGCGCGCCGCCTCGATCTGCGTGGCCATGTCGGCCAGCTTGAACTGGATGGCCTGGTGCTCGGCGATCGGCTTGCCGAAGGTCTTGCGCTCCTGGCTGTAGCGCAGCGCCAGCTCCAGGGCGCGCTGGGCGATGCCCACCCCGCGGGCGGCCACGTTGGCGCGACCCACCTCCAGCGCGTCCATCATCTGGGCGAAGCCCTTGTTGAGCCCGGCCTCCTCCCCACCCAGGACGTTCTCGGCCGGGCAGCGGTAGCCGTCGAAGACCAGCTCGGTGGACTCGACGCCCTTGTAGCCCATCTTCTTGATCTTGGGCGGGACGGTGAACCCGGCCCAGTCACCGGTGTTCTCCGAGACGCCGGGCTCCTTCTCGGCGATGAAGCAGGTCATCCCCTTGTAGGGCGGGTCAGCCTTGGTATCGGTCTTGACCAGCACGAAGCACAGGCCCGACATCAGCCCGTTGGTGACCCACATCTTCTGGCCGTTGATCTCGTAGTCGCCGTCGTCGGTCTTGGCCGCGGTCGACTTGATGCCCTGCACGTCGGAGCCGACCTCGGGCTCCGAGAGCGAGAACGAGGCGCGCAGCTCGCCGGTGGCCATCTTCGGCAGGAACTTGTCCTTCTGGGCCTCGGAACCGAACTTCATCAACAGGTACGAGCCGATGAAGTGGGTGTTGATGATTCCCGACACCGAGATCCAGCCGCGGGAGAGCTCCTCGACGATCAGCGCGTACGTCGTGAGGTCGAGGCCCATCCCCCCGTACTCCTCGGGGATCGTGACGCCGAAGAATCCGAGTTCCTTGAGCTGTTCGACGATCGGCTCCGGGTAGGAGTCGGTGTGGTCGTAGTGCTCGGCGTTGGGGATGATCTGCTCGTCGGCAAACTGACGCGCCATCTCGACGATCATCTGCTGCTCGTCGGTGAGCTCGCTCGTGGGGGTCGCTACGGCCATGGAAGGTCGGCTCCTTGTGGGTGCCGACGCCCCTCGAAGGGCGCCGGATGGGTCGACGATTCTCCTCTGCGGAGGGTGCGAAGGATACGGCGTGTGGGCCGCGCCGGTTGGCGGCCCGGCCTCAGCGGCTGGCCAGGCGGGCGCCCAGCAGGACCAGGAACTGCTCGGAGCCGACCGACGGATCGGCCGCGCTCCCGGCCACCTTGGGCCGCAGCGACCCGGCCAGATCGTCGGCGAGATGGCCCCGCGCCGCGGGAGCGAGGTGGTCGCGGCGCTCGAGAAACCGCTGCACCGCCGTGCGCTCGTGCGGGGTGAGCCCGGTGACATCCCAGCCTCGGGTCCGCTGGGCCGCACCCTCGTCGACCTCGACCGGCGTCCGGTACTTCTCGGCGGCGAACTTCTCGCGGACGACGTAGGTGTCCGCGGCCAGATCCCCGAGCCGCTGGTTGCCCTTGGTGAATACGATCGTGGCGACCCCCAGAGCCCAGGCGGTCATCGGTCCGTCGACGACCCGCAGCAGGTTGCGGACGACGCTCGCCCGCAGATCCACCGGCCGACCCTTCGCGCGCGTCACGCGGATCCCGAGCGTCTTCTTGCCGGGGGTCTGGCCCGAGGACGTGAGCTCGAAGACCACGTCGTAGAGCCAGATTACGAGAAAGCCGCCAATGGCCAGCAGCGCGATGGCCAGGCCCTGGCTCGGACGTACCAGGAGGCCGACGACGGCGGCGAACGCGGCGAACGCGGCCCCGCGCAGGACGAGATCGAGGGCGCCCGCGGCCGCGCGCGATCCGACCCCGGCCAACACGAGCTCGACGTCGACCCCTTCGGGGGTCGAGATCTGTGTCCGTTCCTCATACTGCACGGCGTGAACGTACAGGCCTTTCGCAGCACGCGCGAGCCCCAGTGGCGTGAGCTCGAGGAGCTGCTCGACCGGGCGGGATCACGCCCCGAGCGCCTGCCGCCGGACGCGATCAGCCGCCTGGCCGCCCTGTACCGGTCCGCCGCCGCGGATCTGGCGCACGTCCGCCGCCGCTGGCCCGACTCCCAGCTCGCCGACCGGGTCGGCCGACTCGTCGCCCGCGGGCGGACGGCGGTCTACGACACCGAGCGCAGCGGATCGGGCGTCCGGGAGTTCATCAGCCACGGGTACTGGCGCTCGGTGGCAGAACGCCCGGTGGCCCTGCTCGTCGCCACGTTGCTGCTGTTCGTCCCCGCCGCGCTCGCCGCCCTGTGGGCGGTCAACGACCCGGTGGCGGCCTCGGGCGTGGTACCTGCCGCGTTCGAGGGTTCGAGCGGCGAGCGCGAGGCCTTGGGCGGCGACGAGCAGGTCGCCTTCTCGGCCACGGTGCTGACCAACAACATCCAGGTCTCGTTCGTCGCCTTCGCCGGGGGGTTGCTGTTCTGCCTCGGTTCGATCTGGGCGCTGGTGAGCAACGGCCTGACCCTCGGCACGGTGCTGGGCCTCTCGATCGAGCAGGGAACGAGCGACGACCTCGTGCGCTTCATCGTCGCCCACGGCTTCTTGGAGCTGTCGCTGATCATCATCGCCGGCGCGGCCGGGATGCGGATGGGCTGGGCCCTGATCGACCCGGGGCGACTGACCCGGGGCCGCGCGTTGATCGCCGAAGCGCGCCGGGCGGTGATGATGGTCCTGGGCTCGGTCCCGCTGTTCGTCCTGGCGGGCCTCATCGAGGGCTTCGTGAGCGGTGCCCGTGCGCCGTTGGGTCCCGCCCTCGCGTTGGGCGCCGGGATCGGGATCGTCTACTGGGGACTCGTGGCGATCCGGGGACGCGACCGCGAGGGACGACCGACCGGCGAACCGGCCTGACCAGCGGTTCGCGCCGCCGCTCAGGCCCGGCCGCGCGCCTTGGCCTGTCCGTAGGCCCGGACGCAGGCCACCGGGAGGTCGTCCGCGAGAGCCTCGACCACATCGGCCCCCGCTGCGCGAAGCCGGGCCGCCGCGGACGCCCGCGACCCGAGGATGTCCAGCGCGACTCCGGCGCGGTAGACGTCGCTGGAGCGCCGCGGCTCGGTCGCCACGGCGGCACGCAGGTCGGGATCGGTGACGCTGGCCACCACGACGGCATGGCGCCGGGCGAGGACGGGGACCGCGTCGAGCAGGGGGCGGGCGGCGCTCTCGTCGAGCAGGTCGCTGAGGACCAGGACGAACGATCGCTTCGCCCCTTCGAGTGCCCGGAATGCCGCCTCGTAGTCGCTGTCGGTCGACGCGGTCTCGAGGTCGAACAGGCTCCTGATCACCGGCTCGGCTCCGTTGCGCCGGGGGACGACCCGCCGCTTGAGTTCGCCGTCGAACGCGACGGCGCCGCAGCGGTCGCCCACCTCGTCGGCCACGAGCGCCACCGCCGCCACGGCGTCGAGAGCGACGTCGAGGCGGTTGCGATCTCCCAGCGGCGCTGCCATCAGGCGACCGCAGTCGACGGCGAACACGACGTCCCGGTTGCGTTCGACCCGGAACTGGTTGGTCATCGGCTTGCCGGTACGTGCGGTCGCCCGCCAGTTGATGTGCCGGACATCGTCGTCGGGCCGGTACTCGCGGATCGAGTCGAACTCCGTACCCGAGCCCAGCGGCCCCCGGCCGCGCAGCTCGCTGTCGGCCAGCCGGCCTTCGCGGACCAGCTGGGCAAGCCGCCGGGCCGCGACCATGTCGGGATAGACGAGTACCTCCTCCTCGGCACCCGCGTCGTGGTGCCACGCAGCGAGGCCGAGCGGCCCCTCGGCCCGGGTGGCCAGCGCCGGGAGACGATGGCGACCGCGGCGCACCGCGGTGACCTCGGTCCGGAGGTCGCCCTCGCCCTCGGCGTTCGCGAGCTTCAGGGCCGTGGGAGCAGGCTGGCGCACATCCAAGCGCCGCGCGTCGGGCGCCTTGACCTCGACGTGAAGCGGGGCACCGACGCCGCGCGAGAGCAGGTGGGGGACCGTGCGGTTGACCTCCGGCGCGGCCCGGACCGCTTGGAGGTCGACGATGGCGACCGCGACCAGGGCGAGTGCCGCGAGGCCTGCCACCAGCGGTCCGACGACCAGGGCGGCCAGGGCGATGGCGGCCAGCAGGGCCGCGCTTCGCCCCGTCGGGCTCACCGGGGGACCGGCACGTCCGCCAGGGCGCTGTCGACGGCCTCGTCGGTCCCGAATCGCTCCAACGCCGCGTCGGGGCTGAGAACGAGCCGGTGCGCCAGCACGGACTGGGCCATTCGGCTGACGTCGTCGGGCGTGACGTAGTCGCGTCCGGCGAGGCGGGCGACCGCGCTGCAGGCGGCCAGCAGGTGCACCGCGGCCCGGGGGCTGGCGCCCAGCTCCACGCTGGGCAGCTCGCGCGTGCGGCGCACCACGGAGACGAGGTACTCGGCGACCTCGTCGCTGATGGTCGTCTTGTCGACCTCGGCGCGAGCCTGGTCGATGGCCGATCCATCGGCCACGGCCTCGACCTGTTCGAGCATCGCGGTCTGGACCCCACGGCGGCCGAGCCGGACAATCTCGCGCTCGGCGTCGGCCTCGGGGTAGCCGACGTCGACCCGCACGAGGAAGCGGTCAAGCTGGGCTTCGGGCAGGGGGTAGGTGCCTTCGTACTCCACGGGGTTCTGGGTGGCGACCACGAGAAACGGGTCGGGCAGCGCGCGGCCTTCGCCCTCGACGGTGACCTGGCCCTCCTGCATCGCCTCCAGCAGGGCCGACTGGGTCTTGGGCGGTGTGCGGTTGACCTCGTCGGCCAGGAGGATGTTCGTGAACACGGGACCGGGACGGAACTCGAGCGAGCGGTCGCGCAGGGTCATGGTTCCCGTGATGTCCGACGGCAGCATGTCGGGTGTGAACTGCACCCGGGCCGACTCGAGGTCGAGCGAGCGGGCCAGCGCGCGGGCCAGCAGCGTCTTGGCCGTGCCCGGCACGCCCTCGAGCAGGACGTGGCCGCGGCAGATCAGCGCGACGAGCATCAGCTCGATCGCGTCGTCGTTGCCGACGACGGCCCGCGCCACCTGCTCGCGCACGGAATCGGCGAGCGCCTTCACCTGGGTACCCCTACCACGGCTCCATCATCGCGCACGGACCGGCTCATCGGCGTCCTCCCTCCAGCCGGGCCAGAGCCCGCCCCACGGCCAACGCCTGCTCCTCGTCTTCCACCGGATGGCCGAGGGCGGCGATCTGGCCTTCGTCGAGTCCGGCTGCCGCAGCCCGCCCGGCGAAGTCACCGTCTCCGTGACGGGAGCGTGCCGAGACGCGCCGGCGCACGGCCTGGCGAACCGGTTCGGCCGCGGCCGGCGCCGTCGGCGACCGCGACAGCGTGAGGGCCACGGCATCGATGTGGTCCCTGCGCCGTGGTGGGGCGTCGCCGGGGTCGGGATCGGGAGGACCGAGCCGCCGGGCCCGCGACGCCGCGAAGGCGAGCGCCGCGAGCAGCAGGCCGGCGACGACCCACCACACCCGGCCGGGCAGCGCGGCCAGCCCCCGGGCGGGGCCGAAGCCGTGGACGCTCTCGAGGAAGACGACCGGCCGGTCCGAGCCCGTGACGGCGAGGGCGAACGCCGCGTTGTCGGCCTGGTCGATGGCGAGGTTGGACAGCGGCACGGGATCGGCCAGCAGCACGAGCCGGCCATCGCCCACCGAGGCGACGGCCGCCGACGTCCGCCGCTCGCCCCCGGCGATGGGCAGCGTCTGGCCCGCGTCCTCGAAGATCAGCGTCGAGCCCGGGGCCAGCCGTTGGAGCTCGGCGGCCTCGAGCCCACGCAGTCGGCGGACGGACGCGACCTCGGGGACCGGGGCAAGCGGCTGCGGGCGGGCCACCGCGCCGGGAGCCGATACGGGCGGATCGTCGAACAGGCGGCCCAGCAGGGACTCGGGCGCACCGCTGAGCACCACGGTCGTGCCGTCGCGCACCGTGCGCTCCAGCGCCCGGACCTCCGGATCAGAGAGCCGCTCGGGCTCGATGACCACCAGCGTGCTCCCGGCATCGGGCCGGCGCCGGTCGACCGTCTCGCGCTGGCGGGAGACGGTGCGGCCGGAGCGCTCGAGGAGCTGATGCCACGCACCCAGCCCGAGCGGCTCGGTCGAAAACGACGAGAACGCCGGGGCGGCGGGCTCGTCCCCGTCGATCACGTTGACGACGCCGACGAGCAGGATGAACGCAACGACTGCGGCGGCCACCGTCACCGACCGTCGAGCGGCCGTCGAGAGCCCCGTCCACCAACGGCCGATCCGCCGTCGCGTCGCCGTCACCTGGAGCCCACCTCGCGCAGGACCTCTCTCCACCCTTCGCGGGCGGCCCGCGAGTCCTCCTCGCCGGCCGTGCGGTCGCCGTAGGCGATCTGCTCGTAGTCCACGGACAGCTCACGCATCCGTGGCACCCGGATCTCGCGGGCCGCGCCGGCCGCGGTCAGGGAAGGGCGCAGGACCAGCGCGTTCGCACGGTCGAGGCGCAGCAGGCCGGCGTGGAACCGCAGGCGCACGGCATCGGCGTGACGCCCATCGTCCTCGGCCTCCTTGGCCTTGCGCTCCAGCTGGCGGGGGGTGATGCCCACGACCGGGCGGGCGGCGGCCGCCTGCCGGTCGCGTGCCCGGCGGCGGACCGACCGGCGCGCGAGAATCCCCGATCCAAGGAGCGCCGCCAGGGCGAGGATGCCCCACGTCACCGCGGGCGGGAGCGGCACCCGTTCGGCGGCGCCCCCCACCCGGTCGACGACCCACTCCAGCGCCCGGCCGAGCGCCCGCAGAGCGGTCTCGACCGGAGAGCCGAGGGCGCCGAACACACGCTGGAGGACGTTGGGAGACGAGTCCCTGGTGGCGTAGGGCTCGACCTTCACGATGGAGCGGGCCCGTTCCCGGGCCCGCTCCGCGCCGACCTCGGCCGCGGCGGGCCGCTCGCCGCGGAGCTCGGCAAGGCGGCCGCGCAGCTCGGCTCCTTCGGCGTCGAGCACCCGGTCGAGCCGAACGGGGCGTCCGTCGACCCGCCGGACCTCGCGCAGCTCACGCAGGGCCTCCGGGTCGTCGCCGGCTCGCCCGGCGAGGTCATCGAGGTCGGTCGCGGTGGCCCGCTCGAGCGCTGTTGCCTCCGGGACGCCGGACGTCCCGAGCCCGGCCACCGCAAGGATCACGGCGACGGCGAGCGAGATGCCCCCCTGGTACGCCGTCCTGCCCATCCCCATGCCGGCCCGAGGCCCGGCCGGCCGGCTCACGCCCTGGCCGCGCCCGCCGCGTTGTCAGGCTCGGATTCCTGGCGGAGCTGGTCTGCCAGCAGCTGCAGGTCGAAGCCCTCCTTGCGCACGCGAAGGTCGACGTAGAGCACCGTGATGACCGCGGCGAAGAAGGGCAGGGTGATCATCGCCGACGCCACGTTGGCGACCAGGTTGGCCAGCCCGGCGACAGCCTGGCTGTCGGCCCCGGACAGGCCGACGATGCCGAGGGGGATGGCGACGATGAACGAGACGACGATCGTCAGCAGGTACGCGACGATCAGCGTGCCGGCCGTGGGCCACCAGCGGCCGCGGACCAGGCGAAACGAGCGCTTCAAGGCCTGCGTTCCCCGGCGCTCGCCGATCAGCATCGCCGGGATCGCCACGGAGAAAGAGACGGCGAGCCAGATCCCGGGGATGATCAGCAGCAGGAACCCGACGACGACCGCTACGTAGAGCACGATGAACAGCCACAGCAGCGGCAGCGCCCGCCGGACGGCGAAGCGCAGGGAGACCTGCCAGTCCGCCTCCTGGCCGAGGTAGGCGTCGGCCACCGCCCGGAAACACCCGGCGACGGCGAGCAGGTAGGCAGCCAGGGTCAGCAGCTGGATGACGACGGTCAGGCCGACGACCGTCGCGATCTCGTCCTCGTTGAAGCTGGTCGTGCCGTCCTGGTTGATGGTGAACCCCGTCTGCGCCCCGTCGGGCATCCCGAGCGAGACGAGAAAGACGAGGAAGTAGATGGGCACGGCGACCACGGCGACCGTGGTAACCAGCGGCTGCCAATTTCTGCGGAACACCGTCACCGCCGCGTCGAGCACCTCCCCCACCCCGAGCGGCTTCAGCGAAGCGGCGGCTGCGCCGGCCCCGGATGCGGCCGGTTGCTGCTGGTAGCCGGCCCCTGCGGGGCCGTGGTCGGTCAGCTCGCGCTCAGGCCGGACCTCCGGCTCCCGCGGCGGCTCGGCAGACGGATCCCCTGTTCCCTCTTCTCCCTGCACAGCGCGGGAGAATAGCGAGTCGGGCCCGGACGGGGCAGCCCCCGATCGTCACCGGGATCCGGGCGACCCCTCACCCCGATCGACGCTAGTTCGTGAACGGGTTGAACTGCCGAGCGGTCCGGAGCACGATCCCCGTGGGGATGTAGCGGCCGCTGTAGGCGCCTATCCGGTTGAACACCCCGGGCAGGACTCGGCGGTCGCCACCGTCGAGACCCGACAGCGCGGCTTCGACGACCTCGGGTGGCTCCATCCACAGCATGTCGGGGGTGGAGCTCTCGGCTTCCCCGGCGTCGGCCACCTTGGCGAACTCGGTCCTCACCGGTCCCGGGCACAGCGCGGTCACCGTCACGCCCTTGGATCCCAGCTCGCGGTGCAGCGCCTCGCTGAAGCTGAGCACGAAGGCCTTGCAGGCGGCGTAGGTGGCCATGCCCGGCAGCGGCTGGAAAGCGGCCGTGGAGGCGACGTTGAGGATCGCTCCCCGCCCCCGCTCGGCCATCGGCACGGCAAAGGCGTGGCTCAACGCGACGACGGCTTCCACGTCGACGCGTACCTGGTTGACCTCCCCGGCCCCGTCGAGCTCGTGGAACTCCCCGCTGGTGGCGAACCCGGCGTTGTTGATCAGGACGTCGACCTGAAGGCCGCGGTCGGCGATCTCGGCGATGAGCGCGTCGCGGGCGTCGATCTCCGAGACGTCGCAGGTGATCACCTCGACCCGGGTCCCGTGCTTGTCGCGGAGCTCGGTCGCGAGCTCCTCCATCGGCTCCTCGCGCCGGGCTGAGAGCGTGACGCCGTGGCCGCGGGCGGCCAGCTGGCGGGCGAACTCCGCGCCCATGCCCGAGCTCGCACCGGTGACCAGGCACGTCGTCTCTGATGAGGGCTCGGGAATCGCCATGGACCGACCCTATCCGCGCGAGAGGGCCCCCGTCGAATCCGAGGCGTCGCGTGCCGCCGCACGACAAGCCAGTAGCGTTGGTCATGCTCGCGTCGGCCGCGGGCCATCTGACCCTGACGGGCCGGCCCGACCGGCCCGCACCACCCTCAGGAGCCCCGCGTGCGCAACCCCCGAGACTTCGTCAAGCCCCTTTGTGTCGGCGCCCCCGACCCGGTCCTCGAGGTGCCCTTCCGGCCGTCGCGGATGATCCACTTCTTCGACGCGTCGAACGAGAAGATGCGCGCAAAAGTCCCCGACATGGCCCAGCAGACCGACGTGCTGCTCGGCAACCTCGAGGACGCCGTCGCCGCGGACCGCAAGGAAGCCGCCCGCGCGGGACTGGTCGAGGTCGGACAAGCGTGGGACGCCGATTCGCCCACCCAGCTGTGGACGCGGATCAACAGCCTCGACAGCCCCTGGTGCCTGGACGACCTGATCACGTTGGTCTCCTCGATCGGCAACAAGCTCGACGTGATCATGGTCCCGAAGGTCGAGGGGCCGTGGGACATCCACTACGTCGACCGCCTGCTCGCACAGCTCGAGGCGGCCGCCGGGATCACCGAACCGTTGCTGATCCACGCGATCCTCGAAACCGGCCTCGGTGTGGTCAACCTCGAGGAGATCGCCACGGCGAGCCCGCGCATGCAGGGCATGAGCATCGGACCCGCCGACCTCGCGGCCTCGCGCCGGATGAAGACGACCCGTGTGGGCGGCGGCCACCCCGGCTATCGCGTGATCGAGGACCCCGACGCCGACAATCCCGAGGCCCCGCGGGCCAGCGCCCAGCAGGACCCGTGGCACTACTCGATCGCCCGCATGGTCGACGCCTGCACCTCTGCCGGGATCTTCCCCTACTACGGGCCGTTCGGCGACATCGGTGACCTGGCCGGCTGCGAGGCGCAGTTCCGCTCGGCGTTCCTGCTCGGATGCGTCGGCGCCTGGTCGTTGCACCCCAAGCAGATCGCGGTCGCCAAGAAGGTCTTCTCGCCCGACCCCGAAGAGGTCCGGTTCGCCAAGAAGGTCATCGAAGCCATCCCCGACGGCCGTGGCGTGCACATGATCGACGGCAAGATGCAGGACGACGCCACCTGGAAGCAGTGCAAGGTCATGGTCGACCTCGCCGAGCAGCTGGCCGCGGGCGACCCCGAGCTCTCGGAGGCCTACGGCCTCGACGGCTCCGGCGCTCCCACCGACGACAGCACAGTCGACGTCACCACCGCCGGGCGCTAGACGGCTAAACGTCACATCTCCTTGACGATCCGCCGGGGTCAGGACTGCGAGGTCCTCGACCTCGTGCTCGGGCCGCTGGACCTCGACCTGCTGGGGCTGATCGTCACCCTCAACGAGGTCAACCTCGTGGTCACCGCGACGCCCAACGGAGGCCTGCTCGGCGACCTGTTCTGCGCGCTGGCCAACGCGCAGCTGCAGCTGCCGGTGGTCTCCGGGGTCGTCTCCCAGAACGGGGCCGTGCCTGCCAGGTAGCAGCACCCGTCTGACCCCAAGGCTCTCGGGCCCCCGGTGCTTCGCGCCCGGGGGCCCGTGTCGTTGAGGGTTCGTTAAGGGTCGCTTGCACACGTGATCCGTTGGGCCGAACAATGCGTTCGCACAGTCGAGAGGGCGACGCTCCGCGTTGGAGTGGTCGCAGCAATCGCCGCACGTCCAACGACCAGAGGAGACCCATGTCCGACCGGACACCCGACGCGCTGGCCGGCGCGTTCGTCGACATCGCAGAATCCGCGAAGCCGCGCCGACAGCGCGACGGCCTCGGCTTCTCGCGTGTGAAGGCAGCCGTCGCCGCGGCTGCGCTGCTCGCGCTGACCGTCAGCCCGTTTGCGATCGCCCAGGAGGCGACGACCTCAGACAACGGTGACCCCGTTATCCAGGGCAAGCGCAACGGCACGACCACCAAGGAAACCGAGATCATCGCCAACGAGGCGGGCACGACGGCCAACAAGGGCGGCTACGGCACCCGGCAGTCGAACCTGTCGGCGACCGGCGGCGGCGCGATCTACGGCTGCCGTGCCCAGGACGGCAACATCGCCCAGAAGGGCTTCAACGCGTCCGAGCGCGACACCGAGGCCTGCGTGCGGGCCAGCAACCTCAAGGACGGCCGTGCGTTCGAGTTTTCCTTCTCGAACGGCGCGATCGGTGGATTGATCGAGGCCGGCAACAACGGTGGCGACACCAAGAAGCCGTTCATCACCAACGCGACCGGCGTGGCCACGGGCCTCAACGCCGACCGCGTCGACGGCAAGAACGCCGCTGATCTCGATACCCGCTGGGTCCTGATCAACGAGCAGGGCCAGATCGAGGCGCAGACCGGCGGCTTCAAGCTGGTCAACTGCTACCAGGCGAACAGCAACTGCTACATCGACTCCGGTGACAGCGACGTCCGCAACAACGCCGTGCACGCCCAGATCATCACCGGCAACGGCGCCAGCGACGCCGGCACCGACGATCAGCTGACCGGCGACACGTCGGCGGCCCCGTGCTTCTTCGACCGCGTGCAGTGCGGTCCGAACGGCACAGACGACAACAACGGCGGCAACCCCGGCGTGTTCGTCGTCACCCCGCGCAACAGCGACGGCTCGGCCCCGGCCGCGGGCGATCGCTACGCGTTCTACGCGTTCGTCACCGGCTCGCAGTCCGGCTGACCGACCGCACCATCGCGTTCGCGAAGCCGCGAGCGCGCACGACGTACGCGAGGGGGCGCCGATCCGGCGCCCCCTCGTCGTTGCCGCGGTACGACCGGGCGGCGCGGGTCCGGTCGCTCCGTTAGGTTTCCGGCCCGCCGCTTCGGCGGAGGACCCCCATGCGCTTCTTCGAATACGAGTCACGCAAGATCATCGAGATGGCCGGGATCCCGGTCACCAAGTACGGCTTCGTCACCTCGGCCGAGGACGCCAAGCGCGTCGCCACCGAGATCGGCGGGCCCACCGTCATCAAGTCCCAGGTCCTGACCGGGGGCCGGATGAAGGCCGGCGGCGTGCAGTTCGCCGACACCCCCGAGGAGGCCGAGGCCCACGCCCGCAACATCCTGGCGCTGGAGATCAACGGCCACATCCCCCGGGGCGTGCTCGTCGACCCCAAGGCCGAGGTCGAGCAGGAGTACTACGCCGGCGTGATCTGGGACGGCCGGGCCAAGCGCCCGATGATGATCTTCTCCGACATGGGCGGCATCGATATCGAGCAGGTCGCCGAGGAGCACCCGGAGCACGTGGGCCGCGGCCACATCTCCAACCTGCTGCCCGTCTCGGACTTCCAGGCCAAGGAGGTCATTGCGCGCACCGGGGTCACGGGGAAAGAGCTGCAGCGAGCGACGCCGATCCTGGCCAACCTCGCCCGCCTGTTCCAGCGCTACGACATGACGCTGGCCGAGATCAACCCGATCGCCCGGCTCACCGACGGCCGCTTCGTCGCGCTCGACGCCCACATGGAGCTCGAGGACGAGGCGCTGGGCCGCCAGAAGGCGCTGATGAGCGCGCTGGACATCCGCGGCGACGACATCCGCGAGGTCCACGAGCCCACCCACTTCGAGCGGGCGGTCAAGGAGATCGACGGCGCCGACCACCGCGGCGTCATCCAGGGCAAGGACACCGGCTTCGACGGCAACATCGGCCTCGTCATTGGCGCCGGCGGCGGCTCGCTGACCCTCACCGACGCGGTGCGTAACCACGGCGGCCGCCCGGCCAACTACTCGGAGATCGGCGGCAACCCCTCGGTGGCCAAGGCCCGCGGCCTGGCCCGCCAGGTCCTCGAGAAGGACGGCGTCGAAAAGATCGCCGTGATGATGTCGATCGTGTCCAACACCAGGGTCGACAGCGTGGCTCGCGGCGGGATCAAGGACTACCTGGACCTCGGCAAGGACCCGGCCGAAACCATCGCCAGCTTCCGCATCCCGGGAGCCTGGGAAGACGAGGGCTTCAAGATCCTCGAGCGCTACGGCGTCGAGTACAGCGACCGCACCGTGTCCATGAGCGAGGCGGCCAGCCGCGCCGTCGAGAAGATCCAGGGCTGAGACATGTCGATCCTGCTCCAGGCCGACACCACCTTCATCGTCCAGGGCATCACCGGCCGCGAGGCCGTGAACCTCACCCGGGAGTGCCTCGACTACGGCTCGAAGATCGTCGGCGGCGTCACGCCCGGCCGCAAGGGCCGCGAGGTCCACGGCGTCCCCGTCTTCGACACCGTCGAGCAGGTCATCGAGCACCACGGCTCGGTTCCCGACGGCGCCGTGGTCACCGTCCCCCCCGCCTTCACCCGCGACGCCGTCGTCGAGGCGATCGAGAATGGCATCAAGCTGATCGTGATCGTCACCGAGCGGATCCCCCGCGGCGACGTGGCCCAGATGGTCGAGCTGGCCGAGATGCGCGGCGCCCGGATCATCGGCCCCAACTGCCTCGGCCTGATCGTCCCTGGCGTGGCCAAGATGGGTGGCATCGGAGGCCCTGCCGCCGACGCCCGCAAGGCCTATGAATCCGGCAAGGTCGGCGTGATGAGCCGCTCGGGCGGCATGACCACGGAGATCTCCTCCACCCTGACGGCCGCCGGCCTGGGCGTCTCCACCGCCGTGTCGATCGGCGGCGACGCGATCATCGGCTCCACCTACGCCGAGCTGATGCCCGAGTTCGAGGCCGACGAGCAGACCGAGGCCATCGTCATCTACACCGAGCCGGGGGGCCGCATGGAGGCCCAGCTCGCCGAGTGGGTGACCGAGAACAACTCGCGGCTGCCGATCGTCGCCTTCATGGCCGGCCGCTTCATGGACGACGAGGAGATGCAGGGCATGAGCTTCGGCCACGCCGGCACCATCGTCGAGGGCACCGAGGACACCGCCGCGGAGAAGATCTCCCGCCTGGAGGCCGCCGGCATCCCGGTCGTCGAGCGGATCGACGAGATCCCCGACGCCGTCAAGCACAAGCTGGGAGAGCGCTCATGACCATCAGCGCCAAGGACACCTTCATCGAGGTCGAGGTCGACGACGCGGTCGCCTCCGACGCCGATCTCGCCGCCAAGCTGACCGAGGTCTGCCCCGTGGACATCTTCACCGTCCACGACGACGGGCTTTCGGTCGTCGAGGAGAACGTCGACGAGTGTGTGCTGTGCCGGCTGTGCATCGACGCGGCGCCCCAGGGCACCGTGAAGATCCACAAGCTCTACACCGACGGCGAGTCCCTCAGCAGCTAGGAGGCCGCCGGGCAACCGGCCGGCCCCTCCCCCACGGACCTCCCGCAGATGCCCGAGCTGCCAGAGGTCGAGATCGCCCGCCGGACCCTGGCCGAGGGCGCGCTGCACCGCACGATCGTCGCCGTCGACGACTCCGACGACTGGGTCTGCCGGCCCCACGAGCCCGGCGAGATCGCCGGCGCGCTGACCGGCCGGCAGTTCACCGAGGCCCACCGGTGCGGAAAGTCGATGTGGGTCCACTCCGGCGGCGCGACGCTGGGCCTGCACCTGGGGATGTCAGGCCGCATCGTCATCGACGCCGAGCCCGCCCCCAACAGCTGGGACCGGTTCGCTGTCGAGTTCGAGGGCGGCGGCCGGATGGCGTTGTTCGACAAGCGCCGCCTGGGCCGGGCCGTGCTCGATCCCGACCACGACGACCTGGGCCCCGACGCCGCAGAGGTCGACCGTGACACGTTCCGCGAACGCGTCGGGCGTGGCGAGACGCCGATCAAGGCTCGTCTGCTCGACCAGTCCACCGTCGCGGGGATCGGCAACCTGCTCGCCGACGAGGTCCTCTTCCGCACGAGCATCGATCCTCGCCGGGAAGCGGAGACGCTCGACACCACCGAGCTCGATGCGTTGCGCCGGGCCACCCGCGCCGCGGTGCGGTCGGCCCTCGACGAGGGCGGCGTCCACACGCTGGCCTTCGTGATCGCCAGCCGCGATGGCGACGGCAGCTGCCCCCGCTGCGAGGGTGAGCTCGAGCGGGCGAAGGTCGGCGGGCGCACGACCTGGTGGTGTCCGCACGACCAGGGCTGATCGTGCGGACGCGCCCCGCGCAGCGGGCGGGGACAATGCGCCGACCATGAACTTCATCTCCGACGTCGTCGAGCGGTACCCGGCCTCCCGGCCGGCCATCGTCGCCATCGACGCGGCCGGCGACCGGCGCGTGTGGCACTTCGGCGAGCTCTCGGCGCTGGCCGCCGGGGTCTCCGGGGCGTTCGCCGCTCGCGGGGTCCGGCGGGGCGACGTGGTGATGACGGTGATGGGGTCGCAGATCGAGTGGGTCGTGAGCATGCTGGCCTGCTTTCGCATGGGCGCGGTCGTGCTGCCGTGCAACCTGCAGCTGCAGCCCGCCGAGCTGCGTGCCCGGGCCGAGGCAGCGGGTGCCGTGCTGGCCGTCGGCGCGGGTGAGGCGGTCGGTGCCGGGCCTGCGGGGTCGATGTCGATGACCGTCGGCGAGGTCCGCCAGGCGATGGACGAGGACCGGCCGCAGGAGCCGCCCGCCGAGGTGATCGACCTCGCCCCCGAGGACCCCGCCCTTGTCATCTTCTCCTCCGGGACGACCGGAGAGCCGAAGGGGATCGTCCACGCCCAGCGCTACCTCACGGGCCAGCAGCTCCAGGCCGAGCACTGGCTCGGCGCCCGCGACGGTGACCTCGTCTGGTGCACCGCCGCCGCAGGCTGGTCGAAGTCGGCCCGCAACGCCTTCGTGGCCCCTTGGCTGCAGGGAGCGGTCGCGTTGGTGCACGACGCTCGCTTCGATCCCCAGGCCCGGCTCGAACTGTGCGAGCGCGAAGGCGTCAACGTCCTGTGCCAGAGCCCGACGGAGTACCGGATGCTCGCCTCGCGCAGCCGGCTGCGCCCCGTTGCCTCACTGCGGCGCCTGGTCGCGGCCGGGGAAGCCCTGGAGGCCGACGTGATCGCGACGTTCCGAGACGTCCTCGGCCTGACAATCGCCGACGGCTACGGCCAGAGCGAGACCGGCCACGTGACGGCCCCCCCGGCCGGGCGCGATCCGCGGCCGGGGTCGATGGGGCGTCCTCTCCCCGGCATCGAGACGAGGATCACCGAGGGCGAGCTCGAGATCCGTGCCTCGAGCACGCCGACCTTCTTTTCCCACTACGTCAGCGGGGAGCGCTTCGACGAGCGGTGGTGGCCGACGGGCGACCTGGTGCGAGAGGACGATGACGGCTACCTGTGGCACGAAGGCCGGGCGGACGACGTGATCATCTCGTCGGGCTACCGGATCGGCCCGGTGGAGGTGGAGTCTGCCCTGCTCACGCACCCGGCGGTGGCAGAAGCCGCGGCGGTCCCGGCCCCCGATGCCGAACGCGGCTCGGTGGTCAAGGCCGTTGTCGTGCTGACCGGCACGCAGCCCAGCGAGGCCCTGGCCCAGGAGTTGCAAGACCACGTGCGAGAACGCACCGCCCCCTACAAATATCCACGAACTGTCGAGTTTGTGGCGGAGCTGCCGAAAACTGTCAGTGGAAAGATCAAACGACGCGAGCTTCGCTGATCCGCGCCGAGCCCCACGGGCATCGACCACGCAGTGCTGGAGCAGATCAGGGGCATCGCGCACGACGGCGAGGACGAGATGGACAGCCAGGGTTCCCAGGCAGGGGCACACGACATCACCACCGAGATGGCTTCCGCGCACGCGGACCCCTCCGTCGTGCCCCGCGAGGCATCCGCGCCCAACGGCAACCGCACCCACCCGCCGGCCGAGAGCATGGAGCTGGACAATGGGAGCACGTCCTACCCCGTCGAACCGTTCCCCGACCGCGAGCCCGTGCCCTCCACCCCCTTCCCCTCCGGGTCCAACCCCGAGCCGAGCCGGCAGATGCCCGTCCCCTCCTGGTACGAGCTGGCAACCGATCCACCCGTCGAGGCCGCCCCAGCCGAGCCGGCACCCACGGTCGAAGCGGCCCCCGCGCAGCCCACTGGCCAGGCCGCGGAGATCCAGGCCCTGACGGGAGCTGTCGAGGCGCTCGTCGAGACCGTGCAGGGCATCATCCGGCGTCAGCACGAGGTGGAAACCCGGGTCGCCGAGATGGCACCCGGCCCCGCCGAGAGCCTCGAGGAGCTGGGGCTGACCGAGGATCCTGCGATGGCCTACCAGACCCCTTTGCCCGACCCTGTCGACGCCGACCCCGCTGTTGACGTCGGCCCCGCAGTCGACGGCGCCGAGTCAGCCGCGCCCGAGGAAGACCCGGTATCCAGCCCGGTCGAGGAGCCGCCCGCTGCCGCCGCGACGGACCCGATGGACCACGCCGAGCACGCCGAGGCGGCTTCCGAGCCCGATCTCCAGACCGACCAGCCCATCGAGCTCGCAGAGGTGGCTCCGGTGGAGGACGTCGCAGCCGGGGCAGCGCCCAAGCCGGACCCCCTCCCCGGCCCGCCCGCCGAGGCCGCAGAGTTCGCGGTGGGCACCGAGCCCGTCCCCCAAGCCGCCGACTTCCCGGTGGACCCCCAGTCCGCCCCGGACGCTTCCGCCTACGTACCCCAGGAGGGCGACCTCACCGAGCAGGCGCCGGCCGAGGAGCCGGGACCGACCCCTGCCCAGCGCCTCGAGGCGCTGCGTCACGGCCTTCTCGAGGTGGTCAGCGCCTTCCAGCGCGAGATCGAGCGGATCGAGGTCGCGGCGAACGCCCAGCCGGCGTCCGCCGGGACCGGGTCGCGCACCGTCCTGCTGGACGTCGGCCCGCTCGCTGACCGTGTCGCCCTCGCCCGCTTCCAGCAGCAGCTGTCGGAGGTCCCGGGCGTCGAGAGCGTCACGCTCACCGGGTTCCTCGGTGGCTACGCCTCGCTGGAGGTCACGGTCGACGCGGTGGCCCAGCTGGGTCAGCACCTGCGCCAGAACCTCGATGTGACGGTGAGCTTCGAGTTCGGCGACGACGACGAGGGCCTGGCCCTCACGTTGCCCGAGCACGGCTGACGCACCCCCTCCCGGCCGCCCCAGCGCACCACCGGCCACCCGATATGGTGCGCGGGTGCCCAACCGCCTCGCCACGGAGACCAGTCCCTACCTGCTCCAGCACCGGGACAACCCGGTCGACTGGTGGCCCTGGTGTCCCGAGGCGTTTGCCGAGGCCCGCGCGTCCGGCCGGCCGGTCCTGTTGTCGGTCGGTTACTCCGCCTGCCACTGGTGCCACGTCATGGAGCGCGAGTCCTTCGAGGACCCCGACACGGGAGCGTTTCTCAACCAGCACTTCGTGTCGATCAAGGTCGACCGCGAAGAGCGGCCCGACGTCGACGCCCTCTACATGGAGGCGGTGCAGTCGATGACCGGGCACGGCGGCTGGCCGATGACCGTGTTCCTCGACACCGACGGCGTCCCGTTCTACGGCGGGACCTACTTCCCCGGGCAGCCGTCGCGGGGGATGCCGAGCTTCCGCCAGGTGCTCGATGCGGTGCTCGAGGCCTGGACCGGGCGCCGGGAGGAGATCCTGGCTGCGGCGCCGGCCACAACCAAGCGGCTGGGCAGCGTCGGGCGGCTCGAACCCAGCTCCGAGCCGATGACCCGCGCCTCGCTCGACACCGCCGTCCAGCAGCTGGCCGCCCAGCTCGATCCCGAGCACGGCGGGTTCGGCGGCGCCCCCAAGTTCCCCTCCCCATCGGCGCTGGAGCTCCTGCTCGCCGACGGCCACCACGACGAGGTCGAGCAGACGCTCGACGCCATGGCATGCGGCGGCATCTACGACCAGATCGGCGGCGGGTTCGCGCGGTACTCCGTCGACGCCGCCTGGCTGGTGCCCCACTTCGAGAAGATGCTCTACGACAACGCGCTGCTGGCCCGGACCTACCTTCACGGGTTCCTTGCCACGGGCCACGACCGCTACGAGCGCGTGTGCCGGGAGACACTCGACTGGGCGCTGCGGGAGATGCGTGGGCCCGAGGGCGGGTTCTACGCGGCGCTGGACGCCGACTCCGAGGGCGAGGAGGGCCGCTTCTACCTGTGGACGACCTCCCAGCTCGACACCGTCCTCGGAGACCAGGCCCCGGCCGTCGCCGACTACTACGGGGTCACCGACATCGGCAACTTCGAGGGGCGCAACATCCTGCACGTCCCGGGTGGCGCCGACGCCCCCAGGCCCGCGGGTCTCGAGGAGGCCCGTGAGAAGCTCCGCGCCGACCGGGCCGAGCGCGTGTGGCCCGGACTCGACGACAAGCGCCTGACCTCCTGGAACGCGTTGATGATCTCCGCGCTCGCCGAGGCCGGTGCCGTCCTCGGAGAGCTCCGCTACTGCGAGGCGGCAGAGGACTGCGCCGCGTTCGTGCTCGACAAGCTCGTCGACGACGCCGGACGGTTGCTGCGCAGCTACAACGACGGCCAGGGGCGGCTGCGCGCCTACCTCGAGGACCACGCGCTGCTCGTCGAGGCGCTGATCGCGCTGTACGAGGCGACGTTCGAGGTCCGCTGGTACCGCGAGGCCCGCACCATCGCCGACCGGATGGTTGCCGACTTCGCCGACCCCGACCGCGGGGGACTGTTCACGACCGCCGAGGACGCCGAGAAACTGATCGCACGGCGCAAGGACATGGACGACCACCCGATCCCATCGGGCAACGCCAGCGCCGCGGTGGGCCTGTTGAAGCTGGCGCTGCTCAGCGGCACGTCGTCCTACGCGGAGGTCGCCGAGGGCATCCTGCGGCTGCTGCACCCGCACGCAGTCCGGCACCCGCTGGCCTTCGCCCATCTCCTCCAGGCCGTCGACCTGGACCTCGGGCCGACCCGCGAGGTGGCGCTGGTGGGCGGTGACCTCGCCCGGCTGGCCGTCGTCGCCCGCGAACGTCATCGCCCTCGGCTGGTGCTCGCCGGGGGACCCGAGGGCCAGGTGACACCCGAGCTGCTGCGTGGCCGGACCTGCGTCGACGGCGAGAGCGCCGCGTACGTCTGCGAGCGGTTCAGCTGCCAGGCGCCGGTCACCGACCCCGACGAGCTGCGGGCCCAGCTCGACGCGACCAGCCCGCTCTGATGCGCGCCTTCGCCCGCTGGTCGTCGGTGATCGTCTGGGCCATCGTGGCCGTGCTTGCCGGCGTGATCGCCGTGCTCGTGCTGACCTCAGACAGCCAGACTGCCATCGGCATCGGCATCGCCGTGTTTGCCGTCGTCGCCGCCTACTTCGCGGTGGACGCGCTGCGACGCGGCCCGCGGTAACTCTCAGGCCCGGGCGGGGCGCGCCTCGACGTAGCGGAGGCTGATCGCGTCGTCGTCGTCGGAGACGTAGAAGGTCCGCCCCAGATCGTCGAAGCTGATGCCTTCGGCGCGCTGGAGACCGGGCAGCTCGCGCACGAGCTCGGGCTGCACGGATCCCGAGCGCCGGTTTCCCGGAAGGCGGAACCGGAAGTGCGCGCTGCGGGCCACGCCGTGTTCGGGGTGCTCTTCGACGAGGATGCTGTCCTTGCCGAGGCTGTCGAGGTTGCCGGTGATCACGTGGAA
This sequence comes from Solirubrobacterales bacterium, assembly GCA_050999155.1. GTDB lineage: Bacteria > Actinomycetota > Thermoleophilia > Solirubrobacterales > 70-9 > JBPCPM01. Next base: position 45,305 of record JBPCPM010000135.1, on the reverse strand, counting down.
CTCGTCGTCGCCGGGTGACGTCATCGCGCGGATGCCGGCCGGAGCCGCCCGGTTGCCGATCCCCTCCAGGGTCCAAAAGCCCTTGACCTCGGGCAGCTCACCGGTGAACAGGGACTCGATCCCGGCGAGCTCGACGAGCACCGGATGGCCCTCGGCGGTTGCCGGGACGCGTAGGCCCAGCAGTACCCCGCCGTTTGGCCGGATCGCCATGCCCTCCACGTTCAGCGGCTCGTCTGCGGGCTCGATCGGCCGCGGGTGGTCCTCGTCGTCCTCGTTGATCGCCCCCTCGACGACCATGGCGCGGGCGCGCGCCGACAGCGGCCACAGCTCGGGGCCTGACGTGCGCAGCGCGTCGTTGACGGCGCGGTGGACGGCGAAGGCGTTGCAGCAGACCTCCACCTCGATCTCCTGGTCTTCGAGGGCGCCTGTCACCTCGGACTCGCGGAAGCGGGCGGCGAACTGGCGCTCGGGCTCCAGCGGCCCGCGCTTTGACCCGTACATGGATCCGAGGACGATGATCCAACCCTGGTGGCGGACGATCGCCTCGGCGTCGTCGGTCTTTCCGCCCATGTCCCCGGGGTCGCAGGGCAGCCTCTTGGTGACCCACCCGTCGGCGATGGTGTCGGCTGCGCGGCGGTGGCCGACCGCGCCGATGCCGTCCTCGACGGCCACGTCGTCGGAGGCGACCCAGAACGCGAGGTCCCAGCCCTCGGCCTCCAGGATCGCCGGGTTGGTCAGCGGGCACATTGCCGAGGCCTCGTTGGCCTCGGCCTCCAGCCCGATGCGTCGGGTCCGGTCGATCGGCTCGGGGCGCCGGGGCAGGTCCGAGGCGTCGCCGACGCGGATGATCTCGCGGCGCACGAGGTCGTCGAAGTCCTGGGGGCCGAAGCCACCGGCCCGGCGGCGAACGTAGGGGTCGAACTCGGAGATCGAGAAGTCGAGGTCGCGCAGCCGGCGACGGATCCGGCGCTGCTGGGCGACATCGGCGCCGTCCTTGGCGGCGAGCAGCTCGCGGATGGTCGTCGCCTCGAACGGGGTCAGCCACGTGACCTCGCCGGCGTGCATCTCCAGCTGCCAGGACTCCCACAGGGCCGAGACCCGGCGGACGAAGTCCTTGGGCCGCTCCGCGTAGGTGCGGTGGCCGAGCGGCAGGGCCTGGCGCTGAAGCTCGAACCGGCGGCGGTCGATCAGCCCGCGCAGCGCCTTGACGGCTCCAGGGCCGCCGATGCGCGATTGCAGCTCGTCGAGCTGCTCTCCCAGCACGGCGAAGTCGTGGTCGAGGCCGAGCAGATCGGCGAGCTCGTCGGTGGTCGCCTCAAGGGCCCCGAGCTCGCCGGGGGCCGCGGGTTCGAGGATCTGGGCGTGGTACCAGAGGTACTTCACCCGCTTGCGCCACTCGTGCAAGCGCTCGACGTCGGGCTTCTTGTAGGCCTTGCGAAACCGCTTGCGACCCCGCTCATAGGCCCGCTCGACCCCGTCCGCGAAGGCCGTGGCCTGCTCGTGGTCGAGCGGCCAGCCGTCGATGCGGCCACGGGCCGCCTGCGCCTCGGTCTCGATCTCGGCGAGCACCGCGCCCTCGCCCAGCACGTCGCGCCGGATCTCCGCCCGGCGCTCTTCGAGGGCGTCGATCAGGGCCGGGAAGGTCCCGTCCGGGACCTCGGCGGCCGGTCCGTCGCGCAGCTTGCGCGCCGTGGCGACCAGGACCTTGGCGTCGCGCACGGCCGACAGGCGCCGGCCGAGGTCGCGCAGACAGGTGTTCTCGCGGTCGTAGACGTCCGAGCCGATCTCGTCGCGCACCAGCCGCAGGACCGCGCGCACCTTCTTGAACGCCTTGCGGGTCTCGTGGACGACCGCGTCAGGATCGGCGTCGGTCTCGCCGCGCAGGTGGGCCAGCGCGGCGTCGAGTTGCTCGCGGGCGATGCGCCGGACGCCGTTGGCCAGCGGCTCGTGGTCTTCGAGGCGGTAGCTCATTGCCCAGTGGGTGCCCGGTCCGGCCAACCCGCAACCGCGGGCTTCACAGGATCGGCAGGTAGTTCTCGATCTCGTACGGGGTGACCTGCAGGCGGTAGTCGTCCCACTCCTGGCGCTTGATCTCGACGAAACGGCGAAATGTGTGCTCTCCGAGGGTGCGCAGGACCAGCTCGGACTCGGCCGCGATGTCAACCGCCTCGCCCAGGGTCTCGGGCAGCTGCTCGATGCCGCGGCGGGTCCGCTCCTCGGGGGTGAGGTGGTAGAGGTTCTGCTCCATCGGCTCGGGCAGCTCGTAGCCCTTTTCGATGCCCTCCAGCCCGGCGTGCAACATCCCCGCGAAGCACAGGTACGGGTTGCACGAGGGATCGGGCGAGCGCAGCTCGGCGCGGGTGGCCTGCTCCTTGCCCGGGTGATACAGCGGAACGCGGATCAGCGCCGAGCGGTTGCGCCGCGACCACGCGAGGTAGGTCGGCGCCTCGTACCCGGGAACCAGGCGCTTGTAGGAGTTGACCCACTGGGCGAACAGGCAGCAGATCTCCCGGGCGTGGCGCAGCTGGCCGGCGATGAACGACTTCGCCACGTCGGAGAGAAAGAACTGGTCGTCGGCGTCGTAGAAGGCGTTGGCGCCTTTGCGCGCCAACGACTGGTGGACGTGCATGCCCGAGCCGTTCTCGCCGAACAGGGGCTTGGGCATGAAGGTCGCGTACCAGCCGTGCTTCATGGCGTACTCCTTGACCACGATCCGGTAGGTCATGCAGTCGTCGGCCATGGCCAGCGCGCCCTTGTAGCGCATGTCGACCTCGTGCTGGGACGGGCCGACCTCGTGGTGGGTGTACTCCACGTGGATGCCCATCTGCTCGAGCGCAAGCACCGTGTCGCGGCGAACGTCGGTGCCGGCATCGAGGTCGGTCAGGTCAAAGTAGCCGCCCCGGTCGAGGACCTCCGGTACCCCGTCGGCCGGCTCGGAGGACTTGAAGTAGAAGAACTCGAGCTCGGGGCCGATGTTGTAATCGTCGAAGCCCAGGTCCTTCGCCCGGTCGAGGGCCCGGCGCAGGATCCAGCGTGGGTCGCCCTCGTACGCATCGCCCCCGGGAACCTGGACGTCGCAGAACATCCGCCCTACCGCCTGCTCGCGCGGGCGCCAGGGCAGGATCGCGAACGTCGAGGGATCCGGCGCGGCGATCATGTCCGATTCCTCGATCGGGTTGAAACCGGTGATCGAGGACCCGTCGAAGCCCATGCCGCCGTCGAAGGCGTCGGGCAGGTCGGAGCTGTTGATGGAAAAGCTCTTGAGCTGGCCCAGGACGTCGGTGAACCACAGGCGAATGAACCGCACACCCTCTTGCTCGCAGAGGGCGAGGACGTCGGCGGCGGTGCGGGGCTGCTCCACGGGGCTCCTTCGGGGCGAATGGCCGGAGCCCGCAGGGTAGTAGACCCGTTGCGGGTACCCGCGATCCGGGCCCGGAGGGTGTCCGGGCCCGGATGCAGGGATGGAGGTCAGGCAGCAGCCGGGAGAACGGACCGCTTGACCGTGTCCTCCTTGGGCAGGCCGGCCGCGTTGGCCAGCAGGCTCTCGTAGAGGCTCAGCCCGAGCTGGGCGACAGCCTCGAGGATCTGCTCGTCGTTCCAGTCGGCCTCGCGGGCCTCCTCGAGCAGGTAGTGGGGCACGGCCCCGTTGCTCTCGAGGACCGCCTCACAGAACGTGAGCAGGGTCTGCTCGCGCTCGTCGGCCGAAGCGAAGCTCCGGGCCTTGGCGATCTCGTCGATTCCCACGCCGGCGGCGCGGGCGGTCCGAGCGTGCTCGTGCACGCTGTAGGCGTCGCCGCGGCGCTCGGCCGTCGCGATCGCGATCCGTTCGCGCGTCTGGCGGGACAGCGTGCTGCCACGCAGCTCGGCGCGTAGGCGGGCGTAGGCGCGCAGGGCCACCGGCGCGTTGGCCAGGACCCCGAGCAGGTTGGTGATGGACCCGCGGGACAGAACAGCCTTGAGAATGCCGATGCTGCCCTCGGGGGCGGTGAGCTCATCGTGGATGTGAAAGCGGCTGACGTCGGTCTTGACAGTCACGGTTCCTTCTCTCCGCGGGTTTAGACGCGTTTTAGGAGGGCTTTACTTTACTTTTAGCGGGTTTCTTACGGTCCGTAAGTTATACCGGCTCACGGGCGTTTCTGCAAGGGAATACGCCCCCACCGCCCAGCTCGGATCATCGACCCGCAATGACAGGGCAACCGCAGGCGTCCGGGCGCTCAGTCGGACGGCTTCCCGGTCGTGACCGACCGACGACGGGGGGACGCGCGACTCAGCGGGGGCGCGGGCGCTCGTGGACGGTCCGGATGGGACCGGTGCCACGGAAACCGAGGCGCTTGGCCGCGCCGTTGGTGAGATCCCATGACGTTCCACGCCGGTAGGGACCGCGGTCGATGACCTTCGCCCGGAGGAACTTCCCGCCATAGGCGATGGTCACGACCGTGTTGCAGGGCAGCGTCTTGTGGGCGACGCCGATGGTGCTGCGGCGCAGCGTGCGCCCGCAGGCGGTCCGCCGACCGTAGAACCCCGGGCCATACCACGTGGCGGTGCGCGTGCGCATTGAGTTCTGCAGCGCTGCGATGGTTTCGGGACCGGTCACGCCGGAGGACTCGAGGTCCGCTGCGACCTGGAACTTCGAGACGGCGCTCCGCGTGGAGGCGTCGTAGGTGTTCGTGAGCTTCGGAGGCCCATAGCGCTTGGCGCGAAGCGCGCCCTGCAGGATCCGGACGTCTTTGCCCTCGACCCCGGGCTCGAGCAGCCGGGCTCCGAGATCTCGTCCTACCAGCAGCTCGGCTCCCCCCGGGCTGGGCGTCGCCGGCGCGGTGGGCTCGGATGGGGCAGGGTTGGTGTCGGGCGGTGCGGCGCCTCCGGTCATCGCCTGGGCGGACGTGGCCGCCAGCACGGCGACGAACACCCCGATCACGAAGGCCCACAGCGCGGGACGGTCGGGGCTCCGCGGAGCTGGACGCGCACTGCGACGCGCGTCCCTGGTGTGAGGGGGCTGGTTCATCGTTCACGACGCTTACGGGGTTAGCTGTCGGGCTCGCGCGGTGAAGCTCGCGCTGGGCCGCTGGCGCGGCCGTTCGCCCCGGGAACTGCCTGGTTCCCCCGTTCCCCGGCGACCGGGGACTCAGCGAAGTCGGCATGGTAACCGCGCGGCGGACGGAACCTGCGATCGGCGTCACTGCATGGGAGGGGCCCCGCTGGGCGGGTCCCCTCCGACAGCAGGCGTGTAAGCCGGATCCTGTCGAGTGCAGTCATCCATCTCACCTGCGCCGAAACGCCGGTGGGCCGTGTTCTCCACGGTCCTGCGGCCTACCTGGACCTCGCCGGGCCGGGTCGACGGTCCTGCTTGGCCTTGCACCCGGTGGGGTTTGCCCAGCCGCCGTGTCGCCACGACGCTGGTGCGCTCTTACCGCACCTTTTCACCATTGCCTGTGCCCGAAGGCCATCGGCTGTGTTGTTTCTGTGGCACTTTCCCGCGGGTTTCCCCGGGTGGGCGTTACCCACCACCGCGCCCTGTGGTGTCCGGACTTTCCTCGAGGCGACGAATGTCGCCCCGCGACTGCACGGCCTGCACCGTGAAGGGTAGCCGCCGGGACCCGGCCGGCGTTGGACCCCGGCCGGTGGCGTCTCGGGTCGTGGGTCAGGTAAGCGTCGCGCCGCAGACCCGGCAGCCGTCGGCCGCCGTCGCCGCTCGGCACACCGGGCACGCGGCGCGTCCTGTGACCGACAGGTCCTCCCACGCACCGAGGATCAGCTCCTCGAGCGTCTGTCCCGCCGGGTCGAACAGGTGGTGCGCCCCGTGCCCGGTGTCGGGCACCGAGGGTCGAACGCGAGGTGGGTCGAGCACGGCAGCCACGTCACACCCGTCGCATCACTCCGACGACCGAGCCGAGAATCTGCACGTCGCGCGTGATGATCGGCTCCATTGTCGCGTTCTCGGGCTGCAGCCGGATGTGGTCGGACTCCTTGAAATACCGCTTGACCGTCGCGTCCTCGCCCAGCAACGCCACGACGATCTCGCCGTCTCGCGGGGTATCTCCGCGCTTGACCACGACGTAGTCGCCGTCGAGGATCCCGGCGTCGATCATGCTGTCGCCGCGGACACGCAGGATGTACTCCCCCTCGTCGCCGCCGACGACCGACGGCACCTCGAGGTAGTCCTCGATCTGCTCGTCGGCCAGCACGCCCTGGCCGGCGGCCACGTCGCCGATGAGCGGCAGGCCCGGCTTGAGCGCCCCAGCTGCGGTCTTCGCACCCTGGGCCAGGAGCTCCAGCGCCCGCGGCTTGCTCGAGTCGCGGCGAAGCAGGCCCGCGGCCTCCAGCTTGGCGATGTGGGCGTGGACGGTCGACGACGAGGTCAGCCCGACGGCCCCCCCGATCTCCCTGACGGTCGGCGGGTAGCCGGTGCGTCCCTGGTAGGAGCAGATGTAGTCGTAGATTTCCTGCTGGCGCTTGCTCAGGCCCATGGAACCGTGGTTCTCCTCGCGGTGAGCTGGCTTGTCGAACACATGTTCGTACCCTAGGGGGGCTTCCGGACGGATGCAAGCCGCACCTGCGCCGCCCCAATACAATGCCCCTCCCCCGCGCCTGTGGCGGAATTGGTAGACGCGCTAGGTTGAGGGCCTAGTGGGCTGAACAGGCCCGTGGAGGTTCGACTCCTCTCAGGCGCATGATCGCGGGGGCGCGATGAGCCCGGCCGGCAACGGCCGCCATCTCCCTCGGCACGGGCCGCGCTGCGGTTGTACGGTCACCGCATGGGGCCGGTCCGCGATGCGCAGCAGGGTTCTGCCCCCGGCCGGCGTCGGCCCTCCGCTGCGATTCGGCGCCGACGTCGCCTGGCCGCAGGCGCCGGCGGGCTGGCCTTCGTGCTGATCGTGTTGGCCGGGCTGTGGTTCGTGAACCGCGGAAACGAGACGTTCACGGCCCAGGGCTTCGTGGACGCGGCCAACGCCGAGGGCGCGGCGGTCGGACTGGGAGAGCCGCTGCCGGTCGACACCGAGGACAAGGAGATCCTGACCCTGCGGCTGACGGGCACACCGACGCCCGGGACCGACGCGCAGACCGGCACCACCGAGGCAGGCGCAGGCGTCGGCGAGGACGGCACGGCCGAGAGCGGCCGCGACGATCCGGGGACGCTGACGATCCTCGCCGGAGAGGACAATGCGATCACCGAGCTTCGGCGCTGTCGTGACACGGCGACGCTGATCTGCTTTCGGGCGAACAACGTCGTGGCGTCCTTCAGCCCCGACGCGGACCCCCTGCGTCTTCAGCGGTTCGCAGCCGCCCTCGCGCGGATGGGTGGAGGCAACGTGCCCCGCCCCACCCCCTGACCGACCGGTCTCCGTCGTCAGCTGCGGCCGAGGCTCGTGAGCCAGACCTCGGACAGGTACGGGGTCCCCGAAAGCGGGCCGAGCCCACGGACCGACCGCTCGACTCCCAGCGCCCCCCCGCCGCGCCGCGACACGTCGACGAGCGGATCGGAGCGCAGCCCCGCGACGGCGGCGGCGTCCAGGCCATCGGCCACCTGGACCTCGCCCGTCCGCAGCATTGCAAGTGCCTGCTCCGACCCACCAACGGTCCGGAACCGCACGAGCTCGAGCGCCGGGCCAAGGCCCAGCCTCCGCCCCCACCAGTCGTTGTTGCGTGCGAGAACGACCTCGCGCCCCCGGTTGCGCTCGCGCAGCTCGAAGGCCCCGGTACCGGTGTTCTCCGAGCGGCGCAAGCGGTCTCCCGGCCCCCCGAGCGCGGCCGGCGAGACGATGCCCAGCTGCGGAGACTCGAGCCGGCGCCGGAGATCCGGGCGCGCCTCTTCGAAGATCAACCGGGCCACGTCGGGCCGGGGGGCGTCGGCCGCGCGCAGACCCGGGACCAGTCGCCGGCCCTCCGGACGAGAGCGCCACCGCTCGGCGTTGGCGACCACCGCCGCGGCGTTGAAGGCCTGCCCATCCTGGAATCGCACGCGCCGGCGCAGCCGCAGCCGCCACACGCGCCGGTCGGAGCTGGAGGCCGTCGAGACCACGAGGCCCTGACGCGAGGGACCGCCCTCCAGCGGCGGTGAGACCTCGTCGATGAGCGGCTCGTGGATCTGCCGCGTGATGGTCTGCGCCGCCCGCCGGGTCGCGCGCAGGGGGTCGACGCTCACGTCCGTGCCCGCCAGTGCCCAGGTCAGCGTGCCGCCCGAGGCGTTCTGGTCGGGCGGTTCGGGGCCGACCGCCTCGCTCCCCGACCCGCAGCCGGCGACCAGCGCGGCGGCCGCGATGCCCGCCAGCGCCCGGCGCACGGAGTCAGACCCCGATGTTGAGGAGGATGAAGGTGTTGAGGACGAACAGGACGGCGAAGAAGACCGTCCACCGATTCAGGTTGCGCTCCACCGTGGAGCCGCCGCCGAACGACGAGCCCCCGCCACCGATGCCGAAGGCGCCGGAGAGGCCGGCGTCCTTCCCGGAATGCAGGAGGATCAGGAAGATCAGCCCGACGCTGATGATCATGTGGAAGATGCCGAAGGCCACCGCCATGGCGGAGATTCTACCGGCCAAGCGCCTCGAGCTCCTCCAGCTCCTTGAGGATGGCCACCGCCTCGGCCCGCAGCTCGCGGTCGACCCGCCGGTGGTCGGCCTCGGAGACCTTGCCCTGAGCCATGTCGAGCTCCGCGTCGCGGATCTCGCGGTACTTCGACTCCTTGCGGGCCTCCAGGGCCGCGATCCGAGGATCCGAGACGGTCTGGATCGTCTCCGCGGTCGCGGGACGCATCAGCGGCCAGGCGACGAACGCCGCGGCGGCGACAAGCACGACGATGGCGGCCACCACCTCCATCGCTCAACGACCGTCTCGCCGCGGGCCCGACGGCCCGCTCACTGGGCGAAGTCGAGGTCTCGGCGCAGGCGGCGGGCCGCCTCGAGGCTCGAGGCGCGGCGGGTGCGCGACGACCCGGTAGGCCAGACGGCGAGGATCGCGCCGGCCAGGCCGATCAGCGCGCCGATCCACAGCCAGCTGACCATCGGGTTGACGATGGCCCGGAACGTGACCGGCGGGGCATCGGCCGCGGTGTACCTGGCGGCCAGGTCGCCGCGGATCCGCTCGGCAAGCTCGGGGCGGGACATGAACGAGGCGATCTGGGCGCGCGGAAGCGAGGTCAGCCGCTTGTCGGCTGCCCGGGCCTCGTCGATGATGCCGGTGATGTCGGGCTGGGAGGCGATCCACAGGTCCCGCCCGAGCCCCGCCTGCAGGCCGACCTCGGTGGTCGCCTCGCCCTCGAAGAAGCGGCCGAAGAAGCCGGTCTCGAACGGGTTGGACGCCGGGTAGTAGTTGCGGGCCGTGTCGAGGGTGCCGACCGGCACCCCGTCGCGGCTGACCTGCATCCGGGCGCCGAGGGCGATGCGCTCGGCGGTGAGGTCGACGGTGGGCCGCTCGTAGCGCACGTCGTAGGCGCCGATCTCGGCCGACTGCCCCGGGCGCAGCTGCACGTCGCGGTTGGTCTGGAAGCTCGACGAGGCGGCGACCCCGACGAACAGCACGGCGATGCCGAGGTGCACGACGTAGCCGCCGTACCGGCGCCGGTTGCGGCCGACCATCGATCCGAAGGCCCGCACGGCACCCTCGTTCGACAGGGCCCGCCGGGCCTGCGTCCCGCGGACGAGCTCCTGGGCCAGTGCCGCTGCCGTGAAGCCGGCCAGTGCGAACAGCAGCAGGGCCACCGGCTCGCGGCCGGCGCCGCCGACCACCATCGCCACGGTGGCCACGGCCCCGGCGACGGCCGCGGGCAGCAAGAAGTTCGAGCGCACCGAGGCGACCGTGACCTTGCGCCAGGCCACGATCGGCCCGATGCCGGTGAACAGCACAAGCAGCAGGGCCAGCGGCACCGTGTAGCGATCGAACCACGGGGCGGCCAGCGACGAGGTCTTGCCGGTGAACGCCTCGGCGATCAGGGGGAAGAACGTGCCCCAGAACACCACGAGGGTCAGCCCCACCAGCAGCAGGTTGTTGGCCAAAAAGATCGACTCGCGGCTGAGCAGCGAGTCGATCCGCCGCTCGGTGCGCAGGTCGGGAAGGCGGGTGACGATCAGCACCGCCGAGCCGAGGATCACGGTGGCGATCAGGACCAGCAGCGGCGTGCCGACCGTCGACTCGCCGAAGGCGTGGATGGACTGCAGCACGCCCGAGCGCACGAGGAAAGTGCCCAGCAACGACAGAGTGAACGTCGCGGCGATCAGCGACACGTTCCAGACCTTCAACATCCCGCGCTTTTCCTGGACCATCACCGAGTGCAGGAACGCGGTGCCGATCAGCCACGGCATCAGCGAGGCGTTCTCGACGGGGTCCCAGGCCCAGTAGCCGCCCCAGCCGAGCTCGGTGTACGACCAGCGGGCGCCGAGCAGGATGCCCAGGGTGAGGAAGGTCCACGCGACGAGCGTGAACCGGCGGGTGGGCGCGATCCAGCTCGCGTCCAGGCGGCGGGTGATCAGCGCGGCGACGGCGAACGCGAACGGCACCGAGAACCACACGTAGCCCGAGTACAGCATCGGGGGGTGGATCATCATGCTCGGGTGGCGCAGCAGCGGGTTGAGCCCGGCCCCGTCGGGCGGCACCTGCGGCAGCGTCGTGAACGGCATCGCCCGGGTGACCATCAAGATCACGAAGAAGCCCGAGAGCACGCCGAACACCGCGGTGGCCCACGGCACAAGCTCGCGGTGGCGGCGGTGGTTGACGACGACGGCGATCGAGGCGACGACCGACAGCAGCCAGGCACACAGCAGCAGCGAGCCCTCCTGGCTCGACCACATGGCTGTGAGCTTGTAGAAGACGGGCGTGGTCAGCGACGAGTGGTTGGCCACCACCGCGAGGCTGAAGTCGTCGCGGTAAAAGGCCAGCTCGACAGCGACGACCGCCACGGTCAGCAGCCCGGCGAGGGCGTACAGCGCGCGTCGGCTCGCCTGGGCCCAGCGGCGGTCGTGGCTGCGCGCGGCGTGCACGGCCGCGCCGGTGGTGAACACGGCCGCCCCGATTGCGGCCAGCAGGCAGGCGGCGCCAAGCGCGTTCACGGCCGCCGCCAGGAGTTCGAGGGTCGAGCCATGACGGGAGGGTCAGTTGCCGGCTGACGCCTGGTCGGAGAACTTCGACGGGCACTTGGTGACCAGCGAATCCTCCTCGGCGACGAACGTCCCGTCGCGCATCGCGCCGGTGACCACGACCTCGCGGCCTTCGCGGAACGGATCGGGCACGGTGCCGGTGTAGGTCACAGGCACCGACTTGCCGCCGTCGCGGTCGGCCACCTCGAAGCGCAGCGTCGTGGGGTCGCGGTCCACGGACCCGTCGACCACCTTGCCGGTCAGGTCGTAGGTCTGGTCGGGGTTGGCCGTCAGCAGCTCGGAGGGCTGGCGGGCCTCGGTCGAGGCGCTGAACGACGTGTAGACGAGCGCCGTGGCCAGCAGCACGGCCACCGACAGGGCGGCGACGAGGCGGTAGGTGCGTTTGCGTGCGGGGTCCATGCGGGAACCAAGTATTCCAGTCTGCGCGCCCGGGCCTCGGACCGGGCTTTCCCGAACCCTGGCGCGCTCGTGTTGCACCTACCGCTACGAGACTGGAACCCCAGATGGCCGACGGACCCGTCCTGCTGATCACCGGAGCCTCCTCGGGCATCGGCGCCGCGACCGCTCGGCGCGCTGTCCAAGCCGGCCGCCGCGTCGCGCTCGCGGCACGCAGCGAGGACAGGCTCTCCGAGCTGGCCTCGGAGCTGGGCGGCGAGGACACGGCGTTAGCCGTGCGCTGCGACGTGACCGACTGGGACGACGTCCAGCGGGCCGTCTCGGAGACGCGCGAGCACTTCGGGGCGATCGACGCGGTGCTCGCCAATGCCGGGTTCGGCGCCTCCCGCGGCTTCCTCGAAGAGTCCGTCGAGCACTGGCGCTCGATGGTCGAGACAAACGTCCTCGGCGTCGCCCTGACGATCCGCGCCGCGCTGCCGGTGATGCTCGAGCAGGACCGTGGCCACATGCTGCTGCTGGGCTCGGTCGCCGGCCGCCGCGCCCTGCCGGGATCGCTGTACTCGGCGACGAAGTTCGCCGTCACGGCCATGGGCGAGGGCCTGCGCCAGGAGCTGCGCTCGATGCACGACAACCAGACGATCAAGGTCACGCTGATCGAGCCGGGGATGGTCGACACGCCGTTCTTCGACAACCGGCCCGAGGGCGCGCTCGAAGCCGGCGACATCGCCAACGCGATCGCGTTCGCGCTCGACCAGCCCTCCCACGTCGACGTCAACGAGATCCTGGTGCGGCCGATCGGGCAACCCGTCTGAGCGACGCCCTTGCGCCCGGGGGTAGGCTCGTGGCGTGCCCGACGAGCTGATCGCAGTCGAGGTGGCGCAGGAGCGGGGGCCGGTGTTGCATCGGACGATGCGGGCCTTCTCCGACGAGCTGCTCGACGCGCTGGTGGTGGCGCTGCGGCGCCACTCCGACCGGCTCGCGCCCGGCCGGCTGGAAGGCCGCACGGGCCGCTGCGCGGTCGGGGCCCTGCTGACCGAGCTCGACCCGGAGACGGTCGGCGTCGCCGCCCCCCCACGCCGCCGGCGCCGCGGACCGAGCATCCGCCATGCGTGGCCGGCCATGGCGCGAGCGTACCCGCGGCTCTGGCATCTCGAAATGGTGTTCGACAAGGCGTGCGCCGGCCTCGTCCGGGGCGGGCACCAGTCCTGCGAGCGGACCGCGGCCAGCAGGGTCGGGCTCTGGTTCGCCGCCGAGGCGCGAGCCGAGCTCGTCGTCCGCGGCCTCGAGCGCGGACCGGCCCGCCCCACCGACACCGCCCCGAGGACGTTGTCGGTCGAACCCGAGGTGCGGCGCTCGTTCGACGAGGCCGTGGGCAGCGTCCGGCGCCTGCGCCCCTGGCTGGCGGTCTACGAGGCCGAGCGGCTCGTCGAGACCTGGCTCGGGATCCGTCCGCGGCTGGCCGGCGCCGTCCAGCGGGCGACGCCCTCCCGGCATTCCGAGCAGCGCCCCTCGGCCGGGCTGCGTGTCCCGCGCGAATGGGTCGAGGAGCTCGAGGCCCAGCGCCGGCGGTTGCGCGACGGGGTGGTGGCCGGTGAGCCGGTCCCCGTCCCCGGCTAGATCTCGCGGCCTGTCACACCGATGCTCCTGGTCACCTGGAACGTGAACTCGCTGCGTGCGCGCCTCCCGCGGGTCCTCGAGTTCTGTGCCGAGCACGAGCCGGAGGTCCTGTGCCTGCAGGAGACCAAGGTGGGCCCCGACGATTTCCCGCACGACGCCCTGGCCGAGGCCGGCTACCACGCGGTGCACCACAGCGGCGGCCGGGGGGCCGGGGTAGCCATCCTCGCGCCGCTCGACCACCAGCTGGCGGACCCGGTGCTCGGCCTGCCCGGGGAGGCCGCTCCCGAGGAGGCCCGCTGGGTCGAGGCGACGGTGTCCGGGATGCGTGTGGTCAGCGCCTACGTCCCCAACGGACGCGCCGTGGGCACCGCACACTTCGAGGCGAAGCTGCGGTTCTTCGAGGCGGCCACCGAGCGGGTTGCGGAGCTGGGCGACCGTGCGCTCGCGGTGACCGGCGACCTCAACGTCACGCGCGGCGATCTCGACGTCTACGACCCGCAGGCGTTCGCCGGCTCCACCCACGTGACCCCGGAGGAGCGCGGCCGGTTCGAGGCGGTGCTGGAGACGGGCCTACACGACGCCTACCGCCATCTCGATCCGGACGGCGTCGGCTACACGTGGTGGGACTACCGCCAGGGCCACTTCCACCGCAAGATGGGTCTACGGATCGACTACGTCCTGCTGTCGACACCGCTGGCCGCTGGTCTCACCGAGTGCGGCATCGACCGCACCTACCGCAAGGGCCCCAAACCGTCGGACCACGCGCCGCTCCTGGCGCGGCTGGACACGGCACCCTGAACGCCCGGGAGCGCCCCCACATCCTCGAACGTCCAAGCGCCGGGCTGCGCTGGTCGCTGGACGCTCGAGGGCGCTCCGGAACCGCCACGCGTCCAGCGAGCGGCCGCGGACCGGGTCAGATGTTCGCCAGCAGGATTCCCACGAGGTAGGCGAGGACGGCCGCGCCGCCGCCGAGGGCCAGCGTCTCGGCCCCGGCCCGCCACCAGCGCTGGTCGACGAAGCGCGCCTTGAGCGTCCCGACCGCGAAGAAGGCCGCGACGGTCATCACTGCGCTCACAGCGAACGGCACCGGTACCTGGACCCCGGTCGCGGCCTGCAGGACGTAGACGATCAGGGGCAGCGAACCCAGCGCAACGAAGGCGAAGAACGTCGTCACGGACGCCCGGACCGGGGACTTCACCTCGGCGGCGAAGCCGTGTTCCTCGCTGAGCATGGTCTGCAGCCAGCGCTCGCGGTCGGCCGTGACCGTCACCACGACAGTCTCCAGCGTTTCGCCCTCCAGGCCCTTGGCCGCGTAGATCTGGCGGACCTCCTCCCGCTCCCCGTCGGGCACCAGCTCGATGTGGCGCTCCTCCTCACGGCGGGTACGGGCCCGGCGCTGCTGGTCGGCCCGGGAGCCGAGGTAGTTGCTGACCGCCATGCTGAAACCGTCGGCGAAGAGGTTGGCCGCGCCGAGAATGACGACGATGCGGGCGGCCAGGCCGGCGCCGGCCGCGCCGGCAACCACGGCGAACGTCGTGACGATGCCGTCAACCGCTCCGTAGATGAAGTCCCGCAGGTAGCTGGCCTCCCCACCGACCAGGCGCCGGCGCACCGCGTCGGGCGTGTGCTCGGCGGCGAGGGTGTCGCGATCGGCGGCCTTCAAAGGCCGCCGTGTCCCCGGGGATCGTCGATGGGGACCCAGGACTGCCCGGATCCGATCTGGTCCTGGATGCCGCCGACAGCGCTGGCCAGGACCGGTGTGCCCAATGGCCGAAGCTCCAGCCCCTACGGGCCGATATCCCCGGAGCCAGGAAACAACGGCGTCCCGTGCCACTCGCGCGGAAGGGCAACCTCGATGTCCAGTGCGTGCTCGGACGGCTCGGGCGTGTGGCCGCGCAGCTCGCCGGCCAGCCACGGAGCCAGGTAGCGGCCGCTCACCTTGTGGGGCGGCCACCACAGGTAGTCGGGCGAGGCGACCCCCTCGCCTCCGCCCCCGGCGAGGTCGGCCTTGAGGTTCACCGACTCGTCTCCGACGAACAGCTTGCCGCGCAGGACCGGGTGGAAGGCCGCCGGCTCGATGCCGGCCCCCAGGCGGGCGGCGATGTGCTCGGCCGCGGCGTCGGCCTGCTGGGTGGCGATCCCGCCCTGCTTGATGGGAAACGCCGTTCCATCGCCGGCCGCGTAGAGATCCTCGCAGTCGCGGACGCGCGCGTGCTCGTCGATCGCGATGAAGCCCTCGGTCGCCGGAACCCCCTCGAGGGCGGGCCCAGTGATCACCGGCAGGGCGATGACCTGCTCGGCTTCCAGCCGTTCGTGGCCGGGCATGAGCAGCAGCGAGCCGTCGTCGGTTTCCTCGGCCCAGCGGTCGCAGCGGACCTCGATCCCGCGCACGCGCAACAGCTCGGCGATCGCCTGCGACGCCACGGGGCCAAAGATGGACAGCGGGGCGGGTTCGGGCGTCACGACCACGATCTCGAGATCAGGGAGGCCGAGCTGCTGGGCCCGGCCGCGGCTCATCAGCGCCACCTCGTACAGCGGCAGCGACCACGTGACCCCCGGGGGCACGAGGAGCACGAGGCGACCGGAGTCGCTCGCCGCCGCGTCGCGCAGCACCTGCTCGATGTCGAGCGCCTCCCCCGGCGCCCAGAACGTGTGGGCGCTGCGGTAGGCGGCCCGGGGCCGTCCCCCGAGGCACAGCACGGCGATGTCGTAGTCCAGCTGGGTCCCGTCGGCCAGCCCGAGCCGGTGGTCCTCGGGCGCGACACGCTCGACGGCCTGCTGGACGAACTCCGCCCCGAGCTCGGCCGCGACGGGCGCCAGCTCGCGGCGTTCGGGCGGCATGAACGTGAACGGCTCATCGACGGCCAGGGGCTTGTAGGTGAAGTCCATCTCCGGCGCGACAAGGGTCACCGCTGCGCGGTCGGCGGCAAGGTCGCGCAGGGCAAGCAACGTCTCCAGGCCGGCGATCCCGCCGCCCGCGACGACGATCCTGGCAGGTGTGGGGTTCGCGTCCGCGGCCACGACCCAACCCTACTCCGCGAGGCGCCACCCGCCAATCGCACCGAGCCCCGATGCCACCCGCAGGAACCCCGGATGCGCGGCCCGACCACGACGGGACGTTGCGGTCCTGACCCTCCCCCGTCCGGCGATCTAGCGCCCGGTGGTCGTACCGCCGGGGCGCAGGTGCACGGTGCGGACGCGCTTGGTCGCGCGCATGTTGAGCTTCTCGGCCAGGCGCTGGGTGAGATCCCAGCGCACGCCCTTGGTGTACGGACCGCGGTCGATGACCTTGGCCCTCACGTACCGGCCCGCGTAGGCGACGGTGACCATGGTGCCGCAGGGCAGCGACCGGTGGGCGACGCCCACAGTCCCGCGCTTGAGCGTGTGGCCGCAGGCGGTCGTGTTGCCGTATAGGCCGGGGCCGTACCAGGTGGCCGTCGAGGCGGTCATCCGCGACTTTAGCGCCCGGGCCGTCCCCGGGCCGACGACGCCATCGACCTCGATGCCCATGGCGCGCTGGAATCTGCGCACGCTCCGCGCGGTGTAGGAGTCGAAGCGCGAGTTCAGACGCTTGGGTCCGAACCGCTTGGCCCGCAGGATCCCCTGGAGCACCCGGACGTCGCGGCCGCGGTCTCCGCGCGTGAGCACACGGGCCCCGAGCTTGCTGGCCCCGGCGCGCAACTGGAAGCTGGAGTGCTCGCTGGCCGTGGCGCTCGGCGCCGCGGCTGTCGCGACAGCCGTCCCGAACTCTTCGGAGCCGCCGGCCGACAGGGCGAGGACGGCGAGCACGCAGGCAACGAGCGCAGCGAGGCACGCATGCAGAATCGGTCGGTGTCGAAAATCGGTGTCCATCGTGCTCGTTCGGACGCCTACGGGGTTAGCTGACGGGCTCGCGCCGAAAGAGCTGCGCTACGCGGAATGGGCCGCGATTCGCCCCGACTGACTGGTTCCCCCGCTCCCCCCGGAAGACCGGAGGGGACTCAGCGGACGCGCCGCACTGTAGCAGCGTGGTCGGGCTTTCGGCGGCGCTTGCAGGAACTCCTGCGGGCGCTGCGGCGTCCTATTTCGGCGACCGGTCCCCGACCGGGGCACCCAGCACCGTGTCCGCCATCGCCTCGGTGAACTCCTTTGGCTGCTCGAACAGCGGCCGGTGGCCCGAGGTCTCGAGGACCACGAGCTCGTGTCCTCGTAGAAGATGCGGTCGGTCGCGCGCGGACTGACCATCTGCCCGGTCCCGATGTCAACAACGCGAGCATCCCATGGATGCCCCGACCGACGACGAGGGCGAGCACGCCGTAGGTACTGAGATGGATGCCGTCCACGGTCGGGCCGTCGACGCGGATCCGGACCAGCTCGAAGACGGCGGCGAACGCCACCGGTGCCAAGAGCATCGCCCAGCGCGAGCGCAGCGCCAATCCGGCCGCGAACCCGACGGCCCATTCGACCGCGCTGGTCGCAGGGCCTCGTGGGTCGAGGTGGGTGGCGGGCACCGGGTCGTCCATCACACCGTTCTACGACCCGGGGCGCCACCCCGGGTCGTCGGCCGTTTCACCGGTTGGTGACACACCGGCCCCCCGGTCCCACATACGGTGGCCGTCCGGCACGTCAAGGAGAGGACGCACATGGCAGAGAAGATCCGCAAGCCCAGCAGCCGCGAGCTCGATGACCTCGAGCTCCTCGACCGGGAGATCGACCGCCGAGCGTTCCTGCAGCTGGGCTGCGTGGGAGGCGTGATCGCCACGGATCCGCTCGGGGTCCTGAAGTCGTGCAACCGGCCGAAGACCCTCGCCAAGACCCCGCCGCTGGCCTCCGGGGGCGCCTTCCTGCACGGGGTGGCCTCAGGGCAGCCGAGCCAGTCGGCCGTGAGCCTGTGGACGCGGCTGGACGGCTTCGAGTCAACGCGCCGGGTAACCGTCGAGGTCGCGACCGACCCTGAGTTCCAGCGGGTCGTCTACCGCCGGCGGCCGTGGGCGTCGGTCGCGCGCGACTTCGCGGTCTACCACCGCGTGCGGGGCCTGAAGGCGGGCGAGCAGTACTACTACCGCTTCACGACACGCACATCGGAGTCGCGCGTCGGCAAGTTCCGCACCGCCCGCCCGGCGAACTCGCTCGAGCCGGTGCGGATCGGCGTGTTCTCCTGCCAGGACTACCAGGCCGGCTACTACACGGCCCAGGCCGGGATCGCCGAGGAGGACCTCGATCTCGTGGTCTGCCTCGGTGACTACATCTACGAGAAGACCTTCTACCAGGGCCCTTCCGACCGCAAGGACACGACGGGGGCCAACAACGACGGCGAGGTCCAGACCCTCGACGAGTACCGCTCCAAGTACCGGCTCTACCACACCGACGAGAACCTCCAGGCGATGCGTGCCGCCCATCCGATCATCGGGATCTGGGACGACCACGAGGTCGAGGACAACTACGCTGGCGACGAACCTGGCGAGGCCACCGACGATCGCCGGGTCGGAATCGTCGAGCGCAAACGGGTCGGCTACCTCGCCTACTTCGAGTGGATGCCCCAGTGCCGGATCGCCGGCGACGAGAACCGCATCTACCGCAAGCTCGGGCTCGGCGGCAACGCCGACCTGTTCCTGCTCGACCAGCGCCAGTACCGCGACGACCAGCCGTGCGGCGACCAGCTCGCCGTGCCCTGCCCCGAGGCCGAGGAGCCGGGCCGGACCCTGCTCGGCCGCACCCAGAAGAACTGGCTCAAGGGCGGCCTGGAAAGCTCTCGGGCGACGTGGAAGCTAGTCGGCAACCAGGTGATGATCATGTCCCTGGACCTCCCCAACGGCAACGAGCTCAACCCCGACCAGTGGGACGGCTACCAGGCCGAGCGGGCCGAGATCCTCGGGCATGTCCGCGACAAGGGCGTGGACAACGTCTCGTTTCTCACCGGCGACATCCACACGTTTTTCGCGGGCGATGTCTCGCCCACCGGCCGCCAGGACAACACCGGCAGCCCGGATCCGGTGGCCACCGAGTTCGTGTGCGGCTCGGCGACGTCGCTGGGCATCCCCAGCACCGTCGCCTCCCAGGAGGTCACGGGTTCCGAGCAGGAGGCCATCGGCGTGCTCACCGAGAACGTCCAGCTGTTCAATCCCCACATCAAATACAACGAGCAGGATTCCCGGGGCTACGGCGTCATCGAGGCCCGGCCCGACGAGTTGCGCGTGCAGTTCCGCGCTCCCGGATCGACGATGCAGCGCACCAGCCCGATCCGCACCCTGCAGGGCTTCACCGTGGCCCGCGACGATCCGCGGGTCCAGGTGCAGGGAGGCGTGGTGGAGGGGCCCACGGGGCCGACGGTCAAGGTTCCGTCGCTGTAGGCCCGGCCGCGGCTATCCGGTCTGCAGCCGTTCGAGCGCGTCGCGCAGACGGGCGGGCATCTCGACCGGGCGGCGGGTTTCGGCGTCGACGAACACGTGGACGAACCATCCGTCGGCCCCGGCCTCCTCGGCGCCGGCGCGGAAGATCCCGAGCTCGTACCGCACGCTCGACGTGCCCAGGTGGCCGACCCGCAGCCCGACCTCGATCGTCTCGGGGAAGCTGATGGCCTCCCGGTAGGCGCAGTGCGATTCGACGCACAGCCCGATCACGTCGCCGCCGTGGATGTCCAGGCCACCCTGGGAGATCAGCCACGAGTTGATCACCGTGTCGAAGAAGGCGTAGTACTCGACGTTGTTGACGTGCCCGTAGACGTCGTTGTCGTTCCAGCGGGTGGACAGGGGGTGGATGTGGAGGTAGTCCGCGCGTCCGGGCTGGTCGTCTGGAGCCGGGTCGGGGGCGCTCATCGAAGCGATCTTCGCGCACCAACGGGGCCAGCGGCTCCGATCCCGCGTCCCGGGCGCCACCGATTCGGGAGAAGGCCGGTCTGCCGAATCGGTCCCCGACTCCAAAGGAGCGATATGAGCATGCCACTGGAGCGACGTCTGCAGATCCTGCTCGACGAAGAGCGCCATGAGCGAATCGCTGCGGTCGCGCGTGAACGAGGGGTATCGGTAGCCACTGTCGTGCGCGAGGCGATCGATCGCGGTGTCGCCGCCCCGGCCGGCCGCCGGCAGGCAGCGGGGCGGCGGTTGCTCGACGCGCCGGACATGCCCGCCCCCGATCCGTCCGACCTCCGGGAGGAGCTCGAGGCGGCTCGCGCCCGGCACGGATGATCGTCCTTGACACGACCGTCCTCGTGTACGCCAAGGGCGCCGGCCACCGCTTCCGTGACCCCTGCCGCACCCTGATCACCGCGATCGCCGACGGCCGGGTCGAGGCAACCACCTCGGTCGAGGTGATTCAGGAGTTCGTCCATGTCCGCCGCCGCAACCGGCGGGACGCCGCCAGCTTGGGCCGCGACTACACGGAGTTGCTCGAGCCCCTGCTCCCGATCACCCCCGAAGCGCTCGAGCGCGGCTTGGCGCTCTTCGAGCGCAGCACCAGGCTCGGAGCCTTCGATGCCGTGCTGTGCGCCGCTGCCGCCGACGTGGGCGCAACAGCGCTGGTATCCGCCGACGCGGCGTTCTCCGAGGCGCACGCGCCCCCGCACGTCGTGCCCGACATGATGAGCCTGGCCGGCCTGCTCGGGGACTGACGCCGCGAGCGGCGCAGCCGGGCCCCTACCCGGTGAACCCGGCGCGCAAGCGGACGACGGGGGTCGAACCCGCGACCTTCGGCTTGGGAAGCCGACGCTCTACCAACTGAGCTACGTCCGCGCTGGAGTCGCATTGTAGGTGCGCACCGGCACGCCGTTCGCCTCGCCGGTCCGGTCCGGCGGCCCGGCTCGCCGGGCGAGGACGGTCGATCTCTACGCTTCGGGCATGGAGGCCAAGCCTCGGATCCGCCCGCTCCCGGTTCTCGGCGTCGCCGCCGCGCTGCTGGTCGTCGCCCTGCTGACCTTCGGCGTGATCAACGCGGAGGGCGGCTCGCTGGAGCTCGGAGAGCCGGCGCCCGATAAGACCCTCCCCCAGCTCGACGGCTCGGGCACCGGCACGATCGGCCAGTACCGGGGCCAGTGGGTGCTCGTGAACTTCTGGGCCTCGTGGTGTGGGCCGTGCCGCACCGAGTCCCCCGCCCTCCAGAAATTCCACGACCAACACCGCGACGACAACTTCACCGTGCTCGGGGTCAACTCGCAGGACCTGACCGGCGACGCGCGGGCGTTCGTCGACCGCTACGACCTGACGTTCCCCATCCTCCGGGACGCCGACGGCGAGCGCACCGAGGCGTTCGCCATGACCGGCTTCCCCGAATCGTTCCTGGTCAACCCGCAGGGGCGGATCGCGCTGATCCGGCGTGGCCCGGTCGACGAGGCCTACCTCGAGCGGTTCGTGGAACCGGCCATCACCCGGGGCCAGAGGGCAACGCCATGAGCACGCGGCGCCGGTCGGGCCTTCGCCTGCTGCTCGCCGGCCTGCTGTGCGCGCTGCTGCTCGCCCCAGCCGGCGCCCGGGCCGCCGAGGAGCCGCGCACCTCGCTGACCGACATCGAAGACGAGGTCATGTGCCCGATCTGCGGCACGCTACTGGGGCTCTCCGAGGCCCCGCAGGCCGAGCGCGAGCGGGTGTTCATCCAGCGCCTGATCGCCAACGGCGCCACCAAGCAGGAGGTCAAGGATGCGCTCGTGGCCGAGTACGGGCCCGAGGTCCTGGCCGTACCCGACACCCACGGATTCGACCTGGCCGCCTGGCTGGTGCCCGGCGTCGGGCTCGTCGTCGCCGCCGGGGCGCTGATGGTGGCCGCCCGCCGCTGGCGCCGCGACCCGGGCCCGCGACCGTCCGAGGGGCCTGCGCTGACCTCCGACGACGACGAACGGCTGCGGGCCGACATGGCCCGCTACGACCTCTAACGGTCCGCGGCTCGGGGTCCCGCGGAGCCGCACCTCTGCTCCCCGCGGGACACCCGCCGAGCTCAGCGGGCCTCCCGTGCGGGCGGTAGGCTGGCCGCAGGCCGGTGTCTGCGGGGGCGCCGGCGGATCCGCCCGGCCCTGGACGGCGTGCGGGGACCCTCCGCACCCCCCCTCAGCACCGCGACCGAACCGTTGACCGCCACCACCGGACCCCACCACGCCCCCGACGCCCGGGCCGGTACCTCGCCGGCCGGGGACCGCGGCACGGGGATGAAGTGGTGGGGCTGGGGCCTCGAGGATGTCGCGTTCACCGCGGACGACAAGCCCGACCTGCGGCCCTTCGTCAGAGAGCACCTTGAGGTCGACATCGGCCAGCGCGCGCGCCGGCCGGTCGGTTTCGACGAGCTGGACATCCCCGAGCCGACCCTTCCCTCGCCCCTTCGAGCGTCGCTGGAAGGGGCGGTCGGCGCGGGTGCGGTGTCCACCGACGCGCACGACCGGATCGTCCGCCACCGAGGCAAGAGCCTGCGCGACATCGTGCTCCAGCGTCGCGGAGAGCTCGGGAGGCTCCCGGACGTGGTGGTCTGGCCCGCCGACGAGGACGAGGTCGCCGCTGTGATGTCGGCGGTGCTCGACGCCGACGCCGTCGTCATTCCCTTCGGCGGCGGCACCAGCATCTCCGGCAGCGTGGAGGCCCCGGCCGGTGAGAGCCGGCCGGTCGTTGTCGCCGACCTGCAGCGACTCGACCGGGTGCTGGAGGTCGACGCCCACTCCCGCCTGGCCCGGGTCCAGGCAGGCGTCTACGGGCCGGACCTCGAACGCCAGCTCAACGCGCGCGGCTTCACGTTCGGCCACTACCCGGACTCCTTCACCCACTCGACCCTCGGCGGCTGGATCGCCACCCGCTCGTCGGGGATGCAGTCCGACCGCTACGGGGACATCGGCGACCTCACCCGCGGCCTGCGCGTCGTGACCCCGAACGGGCGGCTGGCCGTCCGGCCGGTGCCGAGCGCCTCCAACGGGCCAAGCGTGCGCGAGATGATCCTCGGCAGCGAGGGCCGGCTCGGGATCATCACCGAGGCCACCGTCCACGTCCGTCCCCTGCCCGCCGAGCGGCTGATCCTCGGGTACCTGTTTCCCGACTGGTCGTCTGGCCTGGCCGCGATGCGCGACATCGCCGCCAGCGAGGCCAGCCCCTCGATCACCCGGGTCTCCGACGCGCCCGAGACGCAGTTCTCCTTCGCCACGCGCAAGGACCCGACCCTGCTCGACAAGGTCCAGTCGGCCGCGCTGAAGGCGTTCCTGCGCCGGGGCAAGGGCTTCGACATCGAGCAGATGTGCCTGTCGTTCATCGGCTACGAGGGCTCGGAGAGCCACGTCGCCGAGCACCGCAAGCTGGTCAAGCAGATCGTCGCGCGCCACGGGGGGCTGTGCGTGGGCCGAGGACCGGGCGAGCTGTACGACCAGAAGAAGTTCGACACGCCCTACATCCGCGACTTCCTGCTCGATAGCGGGACGATCGCCGACGTCTCGGAGACTTCCGCGCCTTGGAGCCGATTGGCCGAGGTGCACGCTGCCACGACCGCGGCGGCACGCGAGGCCTTCACCGAGCTCGGTGTGCTCGGCTACGTGATGGCCCACCTCTCGCACTCCTACCACGCGGGTGCGTGCCTGTACTTCACCTTCGCCATCAAGCCGCGCACCGACATGGAGCCGCTCGACCAGTACGACCGTGTCAAGTCGGCCATCCAGCAGGCGTTCATCGACCACGGCGCGACGCTCTCGCACCACCACGCGGTCGGCACCGAACACGCCGAGTGGCTCGAGCAGGACATCTCGCCGGCCGGTGCGGCGATGGTGCGGTCCCTGTTCGACGGCGTCGATACGGGCCACAACCTCAACCCGGGAAAGATCGTGTGATCGGCGACCAGCCGTGGGCACGGACCACGCTGGCCCAGCACGCGCGCGACGCCATCATCTCCGGCGTCTTCCGGCCGCTGGTCGGCGCCTACACGCGGCGCACGGTGATCGGGCGCGAGCACCTCGACGGCCTCGACGGTCCGGTGGTCTTCGTGGCCAGCCACGCAAGCCACATGGACACGCCCCTCATCCTTGGGGCGCTGCCCGCTGCGTGGCGCCGCCGGACATCCGTGGCGGCGGCGGCCGACTACTTCTACGGCAAGCGCTCCCTTGCGATGGCGGTCTCGCTCGCCTTCTCCACCGTGCCGGTGCAGCGCGGCGGGCAGGGCACGCTGGCCGAGGGCGGCAGCCTGCTCGACCGCCTCATCGCCACCGAGCGGCGCAACCTCGTGCTCTACGCCGAGGGCACGCGTTCGCGGACGGGCAGCGTCGGCAAGCTGCGCTCCGGGGCGGCGGTGCTGGCCGCTCGCCACGACGTCCCCCTGGTCCCGGTCCACGTGGACGGGACCGACGCGGCGATGCCTGTCGGCAACGGGTGGGCCAAGCGGGCCGACGACGGCAGCCGCCACGACGTGACGATCGCCTTCGGCCCCCCGCTCGATGTCGGCGGAGTCGACGGCCGCGCCGACGCGATGGAGCGCGTGCGCGAGTTCTTTGCCTCACACGGCGCCGCGACCACCCCGCACGACGGACAGGCGCAGCCCGGCGCCGCGCCGCCCGCCGGCGTGCGCTGAGCGTGGCCCGCGTCTACCTCAGCGGGGCGAGCGGGTTCGTGGGCGGGGAGCTGTGCCGCCTGCTCGCGGGCGACGACGACCACGTCATCGGCCTGGCCCGCTCGGACGCCGCGGCCCAGTCCGTGACCGAGCGCGGCGCAACCCCGGCCCGGGGCGACGTGCTCGACATCGGCCAGGTGGCCGAGGCGATGGCCGGATGCGACCTGGCCTACCACGTCGCCGGCGTCAACTCCCATTGCCCCGAGGACCCGGCCGAGATGATGCGCGTCAACGCCGAGGGCTCGGAGAACGCGGTCGAGGCCGCCGCCCGGGCCGGCGTCCGGCGCCTGGTGTTGACGTCCTCGTCCACCACCATCGGCGAGCGCCAGGGCGTCGTGGCCCACGAGGACACGCCCCATCGCGGCTCGTTTCTCTCGGACTACGACGAGTCCAAGCACGAAGGGGAGCGGCGGGCGCTGGCCGCGGCGCAGCGCCTCGGCGTCGACGTCGTCGCGGTCAACCCCTCCTCCGTCCAGGGTCCGGGCCGGGCGGGGGGAACCGCGAAGTTCATCCTCGCCTACATCAACGGCAAGCTGCCGGTGTTCATGGACGTCATCGTCTCGGTCACCGACGTGGCCGACGTCGCCCGGGGCCACGTGCTGGCCGCCGAGCACGGCCGCCCCGGCGCCCGCTACGTGCTCAACGGGGCCAGCGTCCCCTCGGGCGACGCGCTGCGGGTGGTGGCGGAGATCGCCGGGATCGACTATTCGGTGCGCATGGTGCCGCCCGCCCTCGCGCGCGGCGCCGCGGTCGCGGCGGAGACCACCGCCCGGGCGCGGGGGAAGACGACGTCACTGTGCCGCGCCCGGGTCCGCACCCTGCTGCACGGCCACCGCTACGACGCGTCGCGCTCCGAGCGTGAGCTCGGGCTCGAGTACATGCCCCTCAGTGAGACGGTCGCGCGGATCATCGACTGGGCCTACGAGGCCGGCCTGCTCACCCGGACGCTCCCCCGCCACCGCGGGTTGGTGGACCCGCGCTGACCGGGGCCGGCTCCGCTACATCTGCTCGGGGGCGCCGACGCCCAGCAGGGCGAGCGTCCCGGCGATGGTGTCGCGCGTCGCGACACACAGGGCCAGCCGGGCATCCTGGACCCCGTCGCCCTCGGCCCCGACGACCTGGCAGTCGCGGTAGAAGCCGTGGAAGTCGGCGGCCAAGGCCATCGTGTAGGCGGTCAGCCGGTGGGGGCTGCGTCGCTCGGCCGCCTCGCTGACCTCGGCGGGCAGCTCCGCGAGCCGCTTGATCATCCGGCGCTCGCCGGGCTCGACCACGGCCTCCGACGCGCGCTGGTCGGCGGCCACGGCCGCCTGCACCCGGTCGGACCCGGCCTTGCGCAGGATCGAGCAGATCCGGGCGTGGGCGTACTGGACGTAGTAGACCGGGTTGTCGTTGGACTGCTCGCGCGCGAGGTCGAGATCGAGGTCCAGGGCGGTGTCGTGGCTGCGCTGGAGCATGAAAAAGCGGGCAGCGTCCACGCCGATGTCGTCGATCAGCTCGTCGAGCGTGACGAACTCGCCGCGGCGCTTGGACATCTGGGCCCGCTCGCCGCGGGTGACGATGTGGACGAGCTGCATGATCACGATCTCCAGGCGGTCCGGGTCGGCCCCCAGCGCCTCCAGCGCGGCGCCCACCCGAGCCATGTAGCCGTGGTGGTCGGCTCCCCACACATCGACGAGGCGGTCGTAGCCCCGCCGGAGCTTGTCCTCGTGGTAGGCCACGTCGGCGGCGAAGTACGTCGTCTCACCCCCTGAGCGGCGCAGGACCCGGTCCTTGTCGTCGCCGAAGGCGGTCGAGCGCAGCCACAGCGCGCCGTCGGAGGTGTAGGTGTGGCCCGCCTGTTCGAGGCGCTCCAGCGCCTCGGTGGTGCTGCCGCGTTCGTGCAGCGAGCGTTCGCTGACCCAGGCGTCGAAGTACGCGCCGAAGCGCTCGAGCGTCGAGCGAACCCGACCGACCATCGCCTCCACCCCGGCCCGCTCGAGCGCGGCCTGGTCCCAGGACCCGTGGCCGGCGCCCTTCAGGTCGGTCGCCAGCTCGACGACGTAGTCGCCGGAGTAGCCGTCCTCGGGGACGGGATCGCCGGTCATCCGGGCGGCGATGGATGCGGCGAAACGGGCCGTCTGGGCGCCGTAGTCGTTGACGTAGTACTCGCGGGCCACCTCGTGGCCCGCCGCCTCGAGCACCCGGGCCAGCGCGTCGCCGTAGGCCGCGTGGCGGCCACCGGCCGCCGTCAGAGGGCCGGTCGGGTTGGCCGAGACGAACTCGACGAGGACGCGCTCACGCGAGCCGGCCCTGGCCCGTCCAAACGCGCCACCGGCTTCGGAGATGGCCACCAAGGCGTCGCGGAACCAGCCGTCGGCCAGGTGGAGGTTGACGAAGCCTGGGCCGGCCACCTCGGTGCGCTCGAGCCGGTCGCCGAGGCGTGCGGTGAGCTCCTCGGCGAGCTGGGAGGCGATGTCCCGGGGGGAGGCGCGGAGCACCGGCGCAAGAAGCATTGCCGCGTTGGTCGAGTAGTCGCCGAACTGCTCCTGCGGGGGGCGTTCGAGCGTCGGCTCGGCGCCGAGCGAGCCCCCGTTGCGCTCAGCCAGGGCGGCCGCCGCGTCGCGGGCGATCCCGCGCAGGCCCCGCTCGGGGTCGGCCTCGGTCGCGTGCGCTGCCGTGGATTCGGGTCCGGTCACGAGGTCAGCAATGGTATGGCTCGCCGGCCCGGATCTTCGTGGCGCGGAACAGCTGCTCGAGCACGACCACCCGCGCCAACTCGTGCGGCAACGTCGCCGGACCCAGGGAAACCCGCTCGTGTGCCCGGGCGAACACCCCGGGCGGAAGGTCGGCGGCACCGCCGACGCACAGCCACAGGTCCTTGGCCGCCAGCAGCCGCTCGTCGAGCCACGACGCCCACTCCACCGAGCTGCGGGCCACGCCGCGACGGTCCAGGGCCACCACATGCGCCGCGGCTCCCGGCGGGACCCGCCGTTCCAGGGCCGCGTCGTCGCGCGCCTCGACCACCTCCAAGCGCAGCCGCCCGCGCAGCAGCCGGCGGTAGTGGCTGTCGGCGAGCTCGAAGGGGCCGCGGATCCGGCCCACGCAGGCGAGAACGACGTCCATGGTCAGTCGAGCGGGTCGGTCGCGGGCCGCTCGCCACGCGCCCAGGCGCGCGACTGGCCGATCCGCTCGACCGCGGTCGGGTGGGTCCCGAACAGGAGATGAGGGAGCGAGGGCGGATCGGGCTCGGAGACGTTGCGCCGCACAAGACGCTCCTGGAGGTCGATCTGGGCCTGGGGGTCGTCGGTGATGGCCAGGGCCGTGACGTCGGCGCGCGCCTCGACGGCGCGTGAGAGCTGGTTGCCCGGAACGGTCAGCACGACGATCGCGATGGCCAGCGGCAGCGCGAGGGCGCTGACACCGGCCGGCGAGCCGAGCTCGATGCCCCGATGCTCCGCCAGCGCCGTCGCCGCCTCGCGGACGAACACCACGCCGAGTGGCGTGACGATCGCGAGCCAGAGCAGGCCGCGCGGGATGTCGTGATGGCGCTGATGAGCCAGCTCGTGGGCGACGATCGCCTGCAGCTGCCGTCGCTCGAGGCCGTCCAGCGTCGTGTCGTAGAGGACCACGCGCTTGGTGGACCCGATCCCTCCGACGTAGGCGTTGAGGGCCGTCGAGCGCCGGCTGGCGTCGACCTCCAGCACGTCGCCCACCGTGACCCCTGCCCGGTCAGCCAGGCTCCGGACCTCGGTGCGCAGTCTCGTGTCACGCACGGGCCGGAAGTCGTTGAAGACCGGATCGAGGATCACGGGGGCCAGCCAGGAGAAGACGACTGCGATGGCGGCGATTGCGCCGCTCGCCGGCAGCCACCAGTGCCGTCCGAAGCGACGGATGATCGCGATGCCCAACGCGGCGCCGACCGCCGTCAGCCCCGCCCCGATCGCCACTGCCTTGCCCCGATCGGCGAGCCAGGGAGCCAGCGACTGGGTCGCGAGGCCCACGTCGCGCGCACGCTCATGAGCGAGCGCCGCCAACGGAAGGCCGGCGAGCGACAGCGTCACCGAGATGGCCGCGCCAGCCGCGGCGGCTCCGAGCAGCGGCCGGGATCCGGCCCGGCGCAGGAGCCGGCCGACCGGCGCCGGGCGGCCGAGCGCGATCAGCACCAGCAGTCCGCCGTCGATGGCCAAGACCACCCAGGCGATCCGCCGCTGGGCGCTGCGGTAGTCCTCGGCCCGCTCGATCTGGCCCGCGGGCGCGACCTCGGTGGCCGGCACGGCTGCCGAATCGAGCTGCTGCCGGGGCCGCATGGCGAACACGGCAAGCTCGGCGACGAGGACCGCGGCCACGGCCGCAACCCCGATCCGCCCGGCCCGGGAGCGTCGCACACCCTCGATCAGTCGCACTCACCTACGATAATCGGGCGAGTTCGGCTCCGTGGCCCCCAGCTGCGGACTACCCCGGGGGTTGGCGTTTCGTGCGCATCGCAGTCCTCAGCGACATCCACGCGAACCTGCCCGCCTTCGAGGCGGTGCTGGCCGCCATCGACGACGTCGGTATCGAGGAGCGCTGGTGCCTGGGCGACATCGTCGGCTACGGCGCCCAGCCCGACGCGTGCGCCCGGTTGGCCGAGGACCGCTGCGAGGTGGTTCTGGCCGGCAACCACGATCTCGCCGCCCTGCACGAGATCGACATCACCACCTTTTCCAGCGCCGCGGCCGCCGCGGCCGAGTGGACGCGCCAGAACGCCACGGCGGGCACGCTTGACTGGTTGCGCTCCCTGGAGCCGGCGGGGGTGGCCCGGGAGGTGGGCGTCTTCCACGCATCCCCGCGCGATCCCGTGTGGGAGTACGTGCTGTCGGCCGAGCAGGCCGACCAGTGTCTCGACGTCCAAGAGCACCGGCTGGCCCTGATCGGCCATTCGCACGTCGCCCTGTGGTTCCACCGGCTCGAGGACGGCGGGGTCGACGGCCAGCCCGCCGCGGGCGGCATGGAGCTCGATCTCGACGGCCGGGAGTGGCTGGTCAATCCGGGGAGCGTCGGCCAGCCCCGCGACGGCGACCCGCGGGCGGCGTGGCTCGAGCTCGATCTCGAGCGCGAGCGCGCAACGTGGCACCGCACTCCCTACGACGTGGCCGCGGCCGCGTCGGCCATCCTCGAGGCCGGGCTGCCCGAGATGCTCGCCCGCCGGCTCGAGGCCGGACAGTGAGCGCCGGGACCCTGGCGACCGGCGCCTCGCGCCGGTGCGCGACCCCGGCGATTGGACGGTCTAGACTCGGGTCGATGCCAGCCTTGCGCCTGCTCGTGGTCTGTGTGCTGGCCGCCGGTGCCCTGACCGTGGCGGGCTGTGGGTCCGACAGCGACCAGGGCCTGCTGGCCGCGGCGACCGCCGACGCGCTGACGGAGGATCTCGACGCCGTCCGCGACCTCGCCGAGTCGGGCGACTGTGAGAAGGCCGCCACCCGGGCCCTGGAGTTCTCCGAGGCGGTGTCCAACCTCGACAACACCGTCGATCCCGAACTGCGCCGCGCCCTCGCCGACGGCGGCGATCGCTTGGTGCTCAACGCCCGCTCCGGTGACTGTGCCGGGGACCAGGGCACCGACACGACCACCACCCCGGACACCGGCGGCGGCTCGACCGGCGGCGGTTCGGGCGGCGGCAACAGCGGCGGCGGCTCTGGCGGCACCGACAACGGCGGCGGCACCGGCGACAGCGGCGGCACCGACAACAGCGGCGGGGGCGGAGGCGGAGGCAACGACGGGGGCGGCGCCCCCACGCCCCCCGCCGACAACGGCGGAGGCGACGACGGAAGCGGCGCCGCCCCACCGGCCGACGGCGGCGGAGGCGACGACGGGGGCAGCGGAGGCGCGGTCGCCCCGCAATAGCCGATGGAGGGCAACGAGATCTCCGAGCGCTACCGGATCCAGCGACGGCTGGGGTCCGGTGGGATGTCCACCGTCTACCTGGCGATGGACCAGATCCTCGAGCGCGAGGTCGCGGTCAAGGTCCTGGCCGAGCACCTCTCCGACGACGAGAAGTTCGTCGCGCGCTTTCGTCGCGAGGCCCTCGCCGTCGCGAAGCTGATCCACAACAACATCGTGCAGGTCTACGACACGGGCGTCGACCAGCACCAGCACTACATCTTCATGGAGTACGTCGAGGGCAAGACGGCAGGTCAGCTGCTCCGCCGGGAAGGCAAGCTCGACCCCGGGACGGTCGTCGAGATCGGCGACCAATCGTGCCGAGGGCTCGATCATGCCCACCGCCGCGGGATCGTCCACCGCGACGTCAAGCCCGGCAACCTGATGCTCGTCGACGACGGCGACGGCGGCCGGACGGTCAAGCTGACCGACTTCGGCATCGCCCGCACCTCCGAGCAGACCCACATCACCCAGGTGGGCTCGGTCGTCGGAACGGCCGCCTACCTGTCGCCCGAGCAGGCCCGCGGCGAGGAGGCGACCCCGGCCAGCGACGTGTACTCCCTGGGCGTGGTGCTCTACCAGCTCGCAGCGGGCCGGCTGCCCTACGAGGGATCGTCGCTGGCCGAGCTGGCCGTGCGCCAGCAGAACGAGGATCCGCTGCCCCCCGGCGACCACAACGAGAGGCTGCCCGACGAGGTCGGCTGGGTCATCCTGCGCGCGCTCGCCCTCGAGGGAGAGGACCGCTACCGAACGGCGCGGGAGCTCGGCACCGCCCTGCGCCGCGCCCTCGACGGCGAGACCGATGCCCCGACCGGCGAGCAGGCCACCCGCGTGGTGCCGGCGACGCGCCAGACGAAGACCAACCGCCTGGCCGAGTCGCCGGGTGCGATCGTCGCCCCCCTTCCCCCCCGCCGTGAGCGAGTTCCCGAGCCCTCGCCGCGGCGGACCGCAGCGCCCCGCCGGCCGGCCCCGGCGCGCGGGCGGCGGACGGCCCGGGCGCTGGGCGCGCTGCTGGCCTTGCTGCTGGTAGTGACGGCGGTCGTCCTGGCCATCGTGCTCGGGACCGGCGCGGATCAGGGCGTGGACGCGCGCAACGTGATCGAGCAGACGGTGGAAGACCAGGCCCAAGGCCTCCGCGACCTGATCAAGGACAACACCGCGAACTAAGGGAACTAGGGCGCGTCCGCCTCGTCCCAGGGCGCGGCCCCGCGGGCGATGGCCTCTGCGTAGGCGGCAAGGGTTCCGGCGATGATCGCCGCCCGGACACCCGCCATCAGGTACTGGACGAAGTGCAGGTTGTGCAGGGTCAAGAGGCGGACCGCGGTCATCTCGCCCGCCTTGTGGAGGTAGTGCAGGTAGCCCCGCGTGTGGCGGCAGGCCGGGCACGGGCAGCCGGGCACCGGGGGATCGGCGTCATCCGCGTAGCGGCCCTTGGCCAGGTCGACGCGGTACCGCGACTCCGGGAACGGTCCCATGGCCATGCCGTGGCGTGCCAGGCGCGTGGGCACGGCGCAGTCGAACGTGTCGATGCCGCGAGCCGAGCCGGCCAGCAGGTCGTCGATCTCACCGATCCCCAGCAGGTGCCGAGGAGCCGCTGCGGGCAGGTGCCCGAGCGTGTCGTCGAGCACCGCGAGCATCTGCTCCTTGCTGTCGCCCAGCGTGCCCCCGATGGCGATGCCGTCGATCTCGGCGTCGCCCACGACCCCGGCCGCCTCGGCCCGGAGGTCGGGGTGGATGCCGCCCTGGACGATGCCGTACAGGGCCTGGCCCGCCGGGCCGTGCTCGCGGTGCCAATCGGCGCACCGCGTCAACCACCGGTGGGTGCGCTGCATGGAACGCGCGGTGTAGCCGCGGTCGGCGTGAAAGGGCGTGCACTCATCGAACGCGAGGGCGATGTCGGACCCCAGCGCCGCCTGGATCTCCATCGAGGTCTCGGGCCCGATGAACCGCTCGTCGCCATCGAGGTAGGAACGGAACCGCACGCCCTCTTCGGCGATCTCGAGGATCGCGCCCTCCGAGCGCCGCTGACCGCCACGGCCCTTGATCTCGTCGGCCACCGACCCGTGGGCCAGGGAGAACACCTGGAAGCCGCCGGAGTCCGTGATGATCGGCCGGTCCCAGCCCATGAACGCGTGCAACCCGCCGAAACGCTCGATCCGCTCGCGGCCGGGGCGCAGGTCGAGGTGGAACGTGTTGCCCAGGACCATGTCGAATCCGAGCTCGGCGACCTCGGGCGCGTCGAGGCTCTTGACCGTGGCGGTGGTGGCCAGCGGCACGAACGCCGGCGTGCGGATCGGTCCGTGCGGCGTGTGCAGCAGCCCCGTACGGGCAGCTCCGTCCCGCGCGGTGATCTCGAAGCAAAGCCGGCGGGGGTCCTCACGCATCCGGCCACCCTACGGACCCGCTCGCTGAACCACCGATCACGACCGGGCACGGGCACGTTCGAGGCGCTTAAAGTCCCGTAGACCGATGGGCGACCGGGACGCGGGTCATGGTCGAAGCCCCAAACGGGTGCTGCACGGTGCTACACTTGCGGGGTGCCTACGTCACATCCGCGTCACTCCATCACTGAAACTCCCGCTCTCGCCGCGGCGCTGGAACCGCTGCGCGCGCGCCTCGGCGCTGACGCGCCGACGCTCGCCGAGCTGGTCCAGCGAGGCGCCGAGGCCGCGCTTCGCGAACTCAACGCGCGAGACCGGGCGCGCGCCCACGCTCGTGACACCTTCGTCGATCGCCTGCGCGCCGCGTCACCTCCCGACCTCGACGAGCTCCACGACATTCGCCACGCCACGCGCCAAGCGTGACCGTGGGCGTAGCCCTGCTCGACGCCAGCGCGTTCTGGCGACTAGGAAGCCCACAGCTTGCCGACGACCGCCGGCGCGACGTCGCCGACCGCATCGCCCGCGGCACCGTGGCGGGCAGCACACCGCTGCTGCTCGAGACGCGAGCCGGTCGCGAGCTGCCACCGGCCGACCCCCAAGAGCTGCCACTGCTCTGGATCACAGAGCGCGCCGAGCGCCGCGCCACCGAGCTGCAGCACCAACTCCGCGGGGCCCACCAGCACCTCGGCGTGCCGCCACTCGATTACCTGATCGCCGCGATCGCCGAGGATCACGGCGCGGTGATTCTGCACTACGACGCCGACTTCGACCGCCTCGCCACCCACACCGACCTCGCAGCGCCCGTCGAAGCACTCGCACCTCTCGGCACGCTGCCCTGACCGCCCCGCTGCGAGAGGTGCCGTATCGCGCAAGGTCCAGGGCCGCAACCGTGCGCACCCGGCGGCGTGCCCCGGCCTCCCCCCCAATCTAGGTCAGCAGCGAGCGTCCGGTCATGGCCTCGGGTTGCTCGATGCCGAGCAATGCCAGGACGGTGGGGGCTACGTCGGCAAGGATGCCGCCCTCGTCCAACGTCACGTCGCTCGTGGTGACCACCAACGGGACGGGGTTTGTCGTGTGGGCGGTCTGAGGCTTGCCGTAGGGGGTGAGCATCTGCTCGGCGTTGCCGTGGTCGGCGGTGACCAGGCACACGCCCGCGGACTCGGCCACGGTGTCGAGAATCCGGCCCAGCTGCTCGTCGACCGCCTCCACCGCGGCGGTCGCGGCCGCGATGTCGCCCGTGTGGCCGACCATGTCCGGGTTGGCGAAGTTGATGATCGCGAATCGCGGCTCGTGCTCGGCCCAGGCCTCGACGAACTGGTCGGCGGCGCCGCGGGCGCTCATCTCGGGCTTGTGGTCGTACGTCGGCACGTCTTTTGGCGAGTCGACAAGTCGGCGCTGCTCTCCCTCCCACTCCTGTTCGCGCCCGCCGTTGAAGAAGTAGGTCACGTGCGCGTACTTCTCGGTCTCGGCCACGTGCAGCTGCCGTGCGCCCGCCTCGGAGACCACCCGGGCCAGCGTCACGTCCGGGTCGTTGGGCGGATAGGCCACCGGGTGGTCCCATTCGGCGCGGTACTGGGTCATGGTGGTGATCTCGAGGTCGAGGCCGGCGCCCCGGTCAAACCCGTCGAACCCGGGGTCGTCCAGGGCGGCGGTCATCTGCCGGACGCGATCGGGGCGGAAATTGAAGATCAGCACCACGTCGCCGTCGGCCATCCCGTCGTAGCCGCCGATCACGGTCGGGCGGATGAACTCGTCGGTGACGTCGTCGGCGTAGGCCTCGGCGATCGCCTCTTCCGCGCTGTCGGCCGTCTGGCCCTTGGCGTGCACGATCGCGTCGTAGGCGAGCTTCGTCCGCTCCCAGCGGTTGTCGCGGTCCATCGCGTAGTAGCGGCCGCCGACGGTGCCGATCCGGCCGGCCTGGCGCAGCCACCCTTCCAGCTCGGCGACGTAGGCGCGCCCCCCGGTCGGCGAGGTGTCCCGCCCGTCGGTGAACGCGTGGACCGCCAGATCCGGCACGCCTTCGCGGGCCGCCAGCTCGACGCAGGCCTCGATGTGCTCCCAGCCCGAGTGCACGCCCCCGTCGGAGACCAGGCCCATGAGGTGTAGCCGGCCGCGCGGCGACGAGCGGGCCTGCTCGCAGGCCGCGACGAGCACCTCGTTGTCGAAGAACGAGCCGTCGGCAATCTCGTCGTCGATGCGTGCCAGGTCCTGGGCGACGATCGACCCGGCCCCGAGGTTCAGGTGGCCCACCTCCGAGTTGCCCATCTGCCCGTCCGGGAGGCCGACATCGCGCCCCGAGGCCGAGAGCGTCGTTCGCGAGCACCGTCCCCAGATCTCGTCGAACCGGGGCGTGCTCGCGGCGGCGACGGCGTTGCCCTCACCGGGCTCGGCCAATCCCCACCCGTCGAGGATCACCAGGGCGACCGCAGGCACCGGCACGGCCGGCTCCTCGCGTCCGCTCAGCCCGCCACGGCCGCGATGGCCGCGAACTGCTCGGGATCCAGGGCGGCCCCACCGACCAGCGCCCCGTCGATGTCCGGCTGCGCCTGGAGGTCGCCCGCATTGCCGGGCTTGACCGAGCCGCCGTAGAGGACGCGCACGGCCTCGGCGGCCTCGGCGCTGCGGTCGCCCACGAGCGCCCGGACGAACGAGATCGCCTCCTGGGCCTGCTCGGGGCTGGCCGATTGGCCCGAGCCGATGGCCCAGATCGGCTCGTAGGCCACCACCAGCCGATCGAGGTCGGCGACCTCGACGTGCTCGAGGGCCCGCTGGACCTGGTGTCGCAGGACCCGCTGGGTCTCCCCCGCGTCACGTTCGGCCTCGGACTCGCCGACGCAGAGGATCGGCGTCAGGCCTGCGACAAACGCGGCGGGAACCTTGCGCGACAAGGCCTCGTCGGTCTCGCCGAACAGCTGGCGACGCTCCGAGTGGCCGAGCACGACAGCCCCGACGCCGGCCTCGGCGAGCATCGGCGCCGAGACCTCGCCGGTGAAGGCGCCCTCGTCGGCGTGGTGCATGTTCTGGGCGGCGATCCGGATCCGGGCCGACGACGTCAGCTCCGTCGCCCGGGTCAGGGCGAGATAGGGGACGCAGAGCACGATGTCCACGCCGTCGATCCCCTCCAACACCGGCAGCAGCGTCGTGAGGTACTCCTCGGTCTCGGCCACCGTCTTGTGCATCTTCCAGTTCGCCGCCATCAGCGGCCTGCGCGACCCGTTGTGTGCCATCACGTCCGTGTACCCGCGTCGAGCGCCGTCACTCCTGGGAGCTCGCGACCCTCCATGAGCTCCAGCGAGGCGCCGCCGCCGGTCGACAGCCAATCGACGTCGTCGCCGAGGCCGAAGGCGGCGAGCGCCGCCGCCGAGTCTCCCCCACCCACCACCGTGAAGCCGGGGGCGGCGGCCACGGCCTCGGCCACACCACGCGTCCCGGCCGCGAACGGGTCGAGCTCGAAGGCGCCCATCGGGCCGTTCCAGAAGACGGTCCCGGCGCCGGCGACCCGCTCGGCGTAGGACGCGGCCGTCCCCGGCCCGATGTCGAGGCCCATCCAGCCGTCCGGCACCTCCACCCCGTCGAGCTCGCGGCGCTCGGTGTCGGCGGCGAACCCCCGGCCGAGCACCAGGTCGTGCGGCAGGCGCAGCGCGCAGCCGCCCTCGCGGGAGCGCTCCAGCGCGTCGCGGGCAGCCGCCTCACCCTCGGGCTCGACCAGCGAATCACCGGTCCCGATACCTTGGGCACCAAAGAACGTGAAGCACATGGCCCCGCCGATGAGGATCTCCTGGGCGGTATCGAGGAACCGGTCGATGACGTCGATCTTGTCGGTGACCTTGGCTCCACCGAGCACTACGACCAACGGACGCGCGGGGTCGTCACGCACGGCGGTGAGCTCGCGGACCTCCCGCTCCAGCAGCAGGCCGGCGAAGGACGGCAGGTGCTCGGCCACCCCGGCGGTGGTCGCGTGGGCGCGGTGGGCCGCCCCGAAGGCGTCGTTGACGTACACGTCAGCCGGCTCGGCGAGCCGGCGGGCCAGCTCGGGGTCGTTGGCCGTCTCCCCCTCCTCGTAGCGGCTGTTCTCCAGGAGCAGGACGTCGCCGTCGGCGAGGTCGTCGGCCAGGGTCGAGACGCCGTCGCCGACGACGCCGGGAGCGAGCCTCACGTCGGTGGAGAGCAGCTCCCCGAGCCGCGCGGCCACCGGGCCCGTCGACAGCGCCGGGTCCCGATCGATGGGACGGCCGAGGTGCGAGACGACGACCAGGCGCGCCCCACGCTCGCGCAACAGCTCGAGCGTGGGGAGCGCCGCCCGGATACGGGTGTCATCGGCGACCGTGCCGCCCGCGAGCGGGACGTTGAGATCGGCCCGGACCAGCACCGTCTTGCCCGCCACGTCGGCGTCGCGGACGCTGGCGCGGTCGAAGCGGCCGCGCGCCGCGGCTGTTCCGGCTGCGCTCACCCGTTGAGGAGCTTGCCGGCCAGCTCGACGCAGCGGTTCGAGTAGCCCCACTCGTTGTCGTACCACGACACGACCTTGACCAGGGTGCCGTCGGTGACCATCGTCAGCTGGGAGTCGAAGATCGACGAGTGCGGGTCTCCCACGATGTCGCTGGAGACCAGCGGCTCGGTGGAGTAGTGCGCGACGCCCTTCATCGGGCCCTCGGCGGCTTCCTTGAGCGCCTCGTTGATCTCGTCGGCGCTCGTCTGGTTCTCGGCCTCGAACACGAGGTCGACCACCGAGCCGGTCGGCACGGGAGCGCGGACGGCGATGCCGTTGAGCTTGCCGTCGAGCTCGGGGAGCACGAGGCCAACGGCCTTCGCGGCGCCGGTGGAGGTCGGCACGAGGTTGACGGCGGCCGCGCGGGCCCGGCGCAGGTCCTTGTGCGGTCCGTCCTGCAGCGCCTGGTCGGACGTGTAGGCGTGGACCGTGGTCATCAGGCCGTGCTTGATGCCCACCGTGTCGTTGACGACCTTGGCCAGCGGGGCGAGGCAGTTGGTGGTGCAGGAGGCGTTGGAGACCACGTCGTGGGAGTCGGGGTCGTAGGCGTCGAAGTTCACGCCCAGTGCCAGGGTCACGTCGGGGCCGGAGGCCGGAGCGGAGATCATGACCTTCTTGGCGCCCGCATCGAGGTGCTTGGCCGCCTTGTCGCGATCCGTGAACAGGCCGGTCGACTCGATCACGACGTCGACGCCGAGATCGCCCCAGCCCAGGTCGGCCGGGTCGCGCTCGGAGAGGACCCGGACCTCGTTGCCGTCGATGGAGATACCGTCGCCGGACTCCTCGACCTGGCCCGGGAAGCGCCCGTAGTTGGAGTCGTACTTCAGGAGGTGGGCAAGGGTGCCGTTGTCCGCGAGGTCGTTGACCGCCACGACCTCCAGGTCGGCGCCTGATGCGTGGGCGGCTCGAAAGACGCTACGACCGATCCGGCCGAAGCCGTTGATGCCGACCTTGACTGCCATCTTGCGTACCTCCTGTAGCGGTGAACGACTGTCCGATGGCGTGGGCGAGCCCTGCTGGGCGTGCGCGTCCCGCGCCGCGAGGGCGCCGATCCTATCTGGCGACCGGGCAGGCGGGCGGTTCGTCGGTGGCCGGAGAGGCTGGAGGCGGTCAGCCTGCGGCGAACCCGACAAGGGTCGCCGCGAGATCGCCGAGGTCGGCGCCGGTTGCCAGCACCTCCGGAACCGTCTCCAGGAGGGCCCCCTCCCCCCTGTCGATCCAGGCCCCGGCGAGCCCGGCGCGCCGCGCCCCGAGGAGGTCCCACGCATGGGACGCGACAAGGCAGGTGTGCGCGGCCTCGGCGCCCGCTCGCGCCAGCCCGTGCCGGTAGACCCGGGCGTCGGGCTTGAAGACCTCGATCTCGTCGCTGCCCACCACCACCTCGAAGTGGTCCCGGAGGCCGGCGGCCTCCAGGGAGTCCTCGGCTGGGTCCCGCCCCGAGTTGGTGACGACGCCGAGACGCAGCCCGGCCTCGGCCAACCTTGTGAGCCCGCGCTTGGCGTCCGGGAAGGCCGGCATCCGGGCGGCGCGCTCCAGCGCGTCGTCGACCACCGAGCGGTCCAGGCCGACCGGCTCGGTCCGACGGGCCAGAGCTGCCTCGAGGTAGGTGGGAAACGGCCTCCAGTGTCCGGTCGCGGTGTCCGCCATGGCCTGCACGACGCTGTCGGTGAGCAGCGAGTGGGCCGTGGCCGAGGGGTCGTCGCCGCGGATCGCGTCCGGGAGCCCGTCGGCGATCGTGGTCGGGTCCAGCAGGGTCCCGTTGAGGTCGAAAAGGATCCAGCGCAGCCCGTTCACAGCGCTGCGATCTCGATCCGGTGGCCGTCGGGATCGGCGACCACCGCGCTGGTCCGGGCGCCGTGGCGGGCCGGCGGGGTCAAGGCCTGCCCACCCCCGGCAACGGCGGCGGAGAAGGCCATCCGCACGGCGACGGATCCGCGGGCTCCGATCCGGACCTGCACGGCGCCCGCCGTCGGCGGCGGGCCGGCCACGACGAGCAACACCGGCTCGACGAGACCCCAGCCCACAGCGCCCGCCTCGTCGCGCAGGCGTCGCCAGCCCAGGGGTGCCAGCGCGGCGTCGTAGAACTCCGCCGACCGGCGCAGGTCCGACACGGTCAGGGCCAGGTGCTCGATCACCGGCGGTAGCGTGCCTCAGGCCCCGGACGGGCGCGGACGGTCACTGCGCGCCGGACCTTCCCAGCAGTCCCGCGAGGGCGGGCACGAGCGTCACGCGGACCAGCAACCCGTCGAGCACCACGCCCGCGACCGCGAGCAGCGCGAACTCCTGTACGGAGGGCACGCGGGCCACGAAGGCCAGCACCCCGAGAATCCCCATGGCGGCGACCGTGCCGGTGATGTGGGCCGCCTGCAGCCGCCCGGCCGCGCCGTCCAGCGCCTCCGCGCCGGTGGCGCCGCTGCGTCGTTCCTCGGCCGCGGCGATGGCGAACCCGCCGGAACGGGCGGCCGCGATCGCGGCAACGGCGAGCAACGCGACGGCCACGGCGCTGGCGGTCAGGGCGTCCGGCCGGTCGGAGCCGACCCCCGGGAAGATGGTGGCGGCGTCGAGCAGCAGGCCCGTGGCGCCGAGCGCTCCCAGGACCACGGCGAGGGCAGCGAGCCCGAGCCCGGCGCCGAGCGCCGCAGACAGGGGCCACGGGGATCCGCCGAACCCGACAAGTGCCGCCGCCAGCAGGATCGTGCCGAGAGCCAGGACGAGTGGGGCCCGGTCGGAGATCTGCGACTGGAGGTCGCGGCCGCGGCCGGGGGCGCCGCCGAGTTGGGCGCCGATGCCCTCATCGCCCGCGATCGTCTGCAGCCGGGCGACCAGCTCGCGGCCGGCGACGCTTCCCGGTTCGGGCGCCAGGCGCACGAGCACGAGGCTCCGGTCATCGCCGATCCCGACGGGCTCGCTGACGCCCGCGACGCCGGGTTCCAGGTCCCAGCGCGCGCTGAGATCCGAGGCGCGCTCCGCCGGCGACACGAGGGCCTCCACGGGCCCGTCGTATCCGAGGCCCACGCTGTCGTCGAGCTCCTGTGCGGCGCTGCGTTCGGGGGCATCGCCCGGCAGCAGGTCTCCGCCGAACGACCGCAACGACACGTCGAAGGCCAGGACGCAGAGGACGATGAGGACAAGCGTGCCGACACCGGCGGCGAGCCACGCCCCAGTCCGGCCGACGGCGGGGACCATCCGGGCGCCGACGCGCAACAGGGACGGACCCGAAAGGCCGAGCAAGGCCGGCATCAGCACCAGCGTCGAGACACCTGCCAACGCGGCGGCCAGGGCCACTGCTCCCGCCGCCTCGCGCACCTCGGCTACGGGGACCAGCAGCGCCGCGGCGCAGACCGCGAGCACGGCGAGCGCGCTTCCGGCCACCGTCCGGCCGGCGTCGACGGTCGCGACCTTGACCGCGTCGGTCCCGGCTCCCAGCAGCTCGGCCAGGGAGCGGTAGGACGAGAGGAAGATCCGCGGGAACTCGACCCCCAGCACGAGCGCGACGGCGGCAGCCGGGGCGAGCGTCGCGGCGCCAAGCGCGTCCGCTCCGCCCGCTGCGCCCAATACGCACACGGTGCCGGCCAGCGCGAAGGCCGCGGTGCCGAGCATGGCCACGCTCGAAAGGGGCGACCCGGTCGCGGTGGCGATCAGCAGCAGCACCAGCAGCGGCACCGCGATCAGCGCGGTCAACCCGAGGTCACGGCGTGTCAGGCGCTCCGCGGCCGCCCGGTCGGCGACGGGGCCGGCGACCCGGATGCGCAGGTCGGGGTTGGACTCTCCGAGCCGGGAGGCCAGCTCGGACGTCGCGTCCTGGGCCTCCGTCGGGGTGAGATCACCGAAGCGGACGAGCAAGGCCGCCGCGCCCTCGACGGGGGTATCGACCACGCGGATGGCACTCGCCACCCGGTCGTCGGCGCGCAAATCGGCGATCGGTCCCTCCAGCGAACGCTCGAAATCGGCCGCGTCGCCCCCTCCCCGGATCAGGTAGACGGCCTGGGCCTCCGGGTCACTGCCCAGCTCCGCCGCCAGGCGCTCGGCGACGGCGTCGGACGGGGATCCGTCGGCGGTGGTCGGCTGGGGTGCGATCTTGCCTCCCAGCAGGATCGCCGCGGCGACGACCAGTGCGAGCACCACGGCGCATCCGGTGAGGACGCGCCGAGGCCTGCGTACTGCTGCCTCAGCGAGGGCGTCAAACATCGCGTGAATGTAGCCGTGCGGCGGTCAGGCGGGCGCGGTCAGTCGCGGACGACGCGCCGGCGTGAGAGCACCAGCCACCCGAGAAGGGCGCCGGCAAGGGCGACGTAGATGCCGATGCCGACCCACGAGGTGGCGGTTTCGGCCAGCTCGGCGCCGACGCGGCCGCTGACCGTCCCGGTCCCGAAGGTCCCCTCGGCCTGGGCGGCCGACGGTGTGCCTGTCGTGCTCGCCCCGGCGACCTGGCCGCGGTCTTGCTCGCCGTCGTCGTCGCTGTCGGTATCGCTGCCGACGGTGGCGCCCAGGGGTCCGGCCACCGCGAACGGCGGGACCGACCCGGCAAAGAGGGTGAAGGCATTCTGGCTCGGGAGCGCTGCCGGCTGGGGCGGCCCGGCCACGGCGCTGGGTGCGCCGCATCCGATGAGCATGGCCAAGGACTGGAGCCGGTCGACCCCCCGCTTCTCGACATCCTTGGCCTTCTTGTCGCTGAGATCGAGCTCCCGGGCTGCGCGGTCGCGAGAGTACGGGCTCTCGACGCCGATGCCGGCGCGCAGCAACAGGAAGTTGCGGTCGGGATCCCCGAGAACCGGCAGGCACCCACGGAGGCTCAGGATCGTGCGACGCAGCTCACGATCACGACGCTTCTCCGCTCGCTGCTCGCGCCGCTGCGCTGCGCGCTCCTCGCGGCGTTCCTCGGCGCGCTTCTCCGACTTGCTCTTCGAATCGCCGTCGGAGTCGCCCGAGCCACCGGATCCGCCCGAGCCGCCGGAACCGGAGGAACTGCCGGTGGCGTTGGGCACCGCGCCGGTCACCGAGCCGGGGCTCGGCGCACCGCCTCCGTTGCCCAGGGTGCGGTTGATCGTGTCGATCGGGCTGGGTGCCGGGGCGGGTGCGGACCCGGTCGTTCGCTGGGTCTGCTTCCTGATGGTGTCGGTCGTCCTCTTGACCGGGTCGCTGCCGCCGCCTCCCGACGTCGGAGCCGGCGCCGACGGGGCAGAAGGCAACGATGGCGAGGGCAGGCTCGGAGCCGGGACCGCGGGCGAGTCGACCTTGGGTGCGGCTCCGCCGAGTTGCGCTCGCGCCGGGCTGTTCGATGCAATCGCGACGAAGAGCAACAGAAGTCCGACCGCAGCAGCAGCCATGATTCGTGTGCTGTCGGCGATACGCATCAAGGTGGTGTCCGTCGTCAGTCCCCTCGGCTTCCCCTGCCAAAGGTAAATCGTAGCCGGATTTTGCGGTTTCTAAACTCGCCAAGGCTACCCGGAACCGGAGGACCAGCGGAACCGCCGGGCCGCGATCGCGAGGCCCACCGCGCCCCACACGGCGACGACGAGCAGCGCGCCCAGGTCGAAACCGAGGCCTTCCGTGCCCGGATCGAAGGCCATGAGCAGCCCGTCGAAGAGGTGCCGGATGGGAAACAGCGAGGCGACCGTCAGCAGGGCGTCGGGGATCTCGTCCTTGGGAACGAACACCCCCGAGATGAAGTACAGCGGCAGGACGATCGCGTTGGTGATCGCGGGCGCCGCCTCGTCGCTGGGAATGATCGCCGTCAACGCGAAGCCGAGGCAGCAGAACGCCGCGGCGCCCACGAGCAAGGTGGCGAGGAGCCCGAGGATCGTGGTGGTCGGAACCGCGACGCCGTAGAAGAGCCGGCCGAGCACCATCACGAGCGCGGTCATCAGGATCGAGACCACGATCGCGTTGCCGACACGGCCGGCGACGAACGCCGGCACGGGCAGTGGAGTCCCCCGCACCCGCTTGAGCACGCCGGCCTCGCGAAGCCGCGTGAGGCTGATGGCGAGGTTCACCGTGGTCGCCGAGACGACCGACAAGGTGATGATCCCCGGCACGTAGTAGGTCGAGAAGCCGACCTCCTGCCCGCTGTCCAGCGTTACCCGCTGGTTCCCGAAGAAGGCCGTGAACATGACAAGGAAGATCAGCGGGAACACGACCGTGAAGAACACCGAGGCAGGCTCGCGCCAGAACGTCTTCTGGTCGTAGCGGAACTGGTGCCACAGCAGCGCCACGCCGTTCATCGGTCACGCACCAGGTCGAGGTAGACGTCCTCAAGGCTGGGCCGGCTGACGGTCAGCTCGGACAGTTCGTGTGCGCCTTGAATCGCCCAGTCGGTCAGGGCGTGCAGGTCGGCGACTGGCTCGCGGGTCTGCAGGGCCACCGCGCCACCGTCGACGGTCAGCGCGCCGTCGACGCGGGCGGCCAGCTCGTCCGGCCGTGCGCCGTTGGCCACCCGGAAGGCGATGGTCGTGGCCGCCCGGTCACGGTCGCCCACCGTCGCGGGCGACCCCTCGGCCACGATCGTCCCCGCGGCAATGATCGCCACGCGGTCGGCCAGCGCCTGGGCCTCGTCCATGTAGTGGGTGGTGATGAAGACCGTCTTGCCGAGCTCGCGGAGGCTGCGGATGACCTCCCAGGCCTGCTGCCGGGCCTCCGGGTCGAAGCCCGTCGTCGGTTCGTCGAGAAAGATGAGGTCCGGGTTGCCGATGAGGGCGAGGCCCACGTCGAGACGGCGCACCTGCCCGCCGGACAGGGTCCGGACCCGGGCGTCCTGCTTGTCGTGGAGCCCGATCAGAGCGACGGTCTCGTCCACCGGACGCGGCCGCGGGTAGTAGCCGGCGTACAGCTCCAGCGACTCGCGCACGGTCAGCTGTCGCTGGAGCTGGCACTCCTGGAGCACGATGCCGATCCGCGAGCGCCACGCCCGGTCGGCCTCCTCGGGGTCCACGCCCAGCACCCGGACGTCGCCGGCGCTGCGCCGGCGGTATCCCTCGAGGATCTCGACAGTGGTGGTCTTGCCCGCGCCGTTGGGTCCGAGGAAAGCGAAGACCTCGCCCTCGGAGACGGTCAGATCGATGCCGCGCACCGCCTGGACGTCGCCGTAGTCCTTGCGCAGCGCGTCCACCTGGATCGCAGGCTCGGCCACCTCTCGAGTGTACGCCGGGGAGGTCCGGCAGCGGTCAGCGCCGCGGGTCCGTGTGGGCGTCGCGGTGCACGACGTGGACCACGACATCCGAGCGATCGCCCAGGTCCTCGGCCAGCCGCTCGGCCACGGTCACCGAGCGGTGGCGACCGCCCGTGCAGCCGATCCCGATCGTCAGGTGGGTCTTGCCTTCGGCGACGTAGGCCGGCAGCAGGAACTCCAGGAGGGGCAGGACCCGCCCGTAGAACTCCCCGGCCAGGGTCCCGGACTCGACGTGGTCGACCACGCGCTGGTCGA
This sequence comes from Solirubrobacterales bacterium, assembly GCA_050999155.1. Classification (GTDB taxonomy): domain Bacteria; phylum Actinomycetota; class Thermoleophilia; order Solirubrobacterales; family 70-9; genus JBPCPM01. The sequence goes on along the minus strand of JBPCPM010000135.1, from coordinate 485 downwards.
GCCCGGTGAGCGGGCGCAGATCCGGCTGGTAGTGGGGGTTCGGCAAAAACCGGACGTCGAGCGTGAGGTCGGCGTCGCGCGGCGGGCCGTGCTTGAACCCGAAGGTCACGATCGTCACGGCGAGCCTGCCGGCGGGAGCGCCGCCGATCAGCTCGGTGGCGATGCGCCGGCGCAGCTGCCCACCGGTGAGCTCGCTGGTGTCGAGGACGATGTCGGCGCGCTCGCGGATCGGGGCGAGCAGCTGCTGCTCGCGCTGGATCCCGTCGACCACCCGGCCCGAGGGCTCGAGCGGATGGCGTCGCCGCGTCTCCTTGAACCGGTCAAGCAACGCATCGTCGGTGGCCTGCAGGAACAGCAGCGTCAGCTGGATCTCGGGGTTGGCCTCCAGCTCGTCGACGCACTGCAGCCGGTCGTCGAAGGCCTCGCCGCCGCGCACGTCGGAGACGACCGCGGCCCGCTCGACCGAGCTGCCCTGGTGGGTGAAC
>JBPCPM010000091.1:0-5770 GCA_050999155.1 Solirubrobacterales bacterium | reverse complement strand
CGCCACCGCGATCCTGGGCGACGAGACGGTGGTGACGCGCGTCGGCGGGTCCGCCGCCGGCGGAGACCGCGGCGGATCGCCGGCCGGCGTCGCGACGCCGGGCGATGGTCGTCCCGTCGGATCGGGTGGTGGCGAGCAGCACCGACCAGTCGATGGTGTCGATTCCCCGCCCGGCTCAGCGTCCCGCCCACGGGGAAGGGGACGGCTGGCCGTCCGGGCGGTGGCCCTCGCCCTCGTGGGAGGCGTCATCGCGGCTGCCGTGATCGCCGCCCTGATCGTCGAGCCCTTCGGGGCCGCCGGCGACGGCGCCGGGAGCGAGGAGCCCCCCGGGGCACCGGCCGGGCCCGTGGCGGCAACAGGCAACGGGCAGACGGTGCGCTGCCCGGACGGCTCGGCCTGCACCCAGGGCGGGATCGAGGTCGTCGAACCGGGCCCCGCCGAGTCGTGCAGCCGGGGGGGAGGGGACGGAAGCTGGCAGCGGCTCGACGCCCGCCGGTCCACGCCGTTGTACGGATGCGTCGTCGATGGGGCCGCGGCAGCGGCGGCGACCGAGGTGCCGGACCTCGCCGGCGCCAGGCTCGACCTGGCCCAAGCCCTGCTCCGCGGGGACGGGATCGAGGCCGAGTCCGAGGGAGGCGGCGCCTTCGGGGTCGTCGTCGAGGAGAACTGGACCGTGTGTTCCACCTCGCCGGCGGCGGGCGAGCCGGTCGCCGGCCCGATCTCGCTCGCTATCGCCCGCGGGTGTTGAACGACGCCTGCGCCAGCACACCGCGAGGGCCACCGCGTCATGTCCGCGGTCGGGGTCCTCGATGCCGACGAGGATGCTGCGCCGATCGTGGTTAGCTATCGGAGGGGCGAGGGATGATGGCCACCGGGCAGGCGGCATCCGCGAGCAACCGGTGGGAGACGCCGCCGAGGAGGAGTTGCCCGACAGATCCGTGGCTGCTCGACCCACAGACAATGAGGTCGAGCTCGTCGGAGAGACCGATCAGCACGTCACCGGGATCGCCGTGCACCATTGCCCCGTCCAGTCGGACCTCGCCCGGGGACGCCAGTGCCTGCTCGTGACGCCGACCGAGCTCTGCCGTGCGGGCGGCAGCCGTGCGCAGGGCAGCCCCGTGATGCATGGCCGAGGGCTCGGCCACGGTTACGACCCGGACGGTGCCGTCGCGCAGGCTGGCCCAGTGCCGGGCCCAGGCCAGCGCCGACCAGGCCGACGGGGACCCGTCGAAGGCAACGCCGACCGTCGGGGGACCGGCGCGATCCGACACCGCGAAGCCGTTCGGCGCGACCGCCAGGGCGCACGGCAGCTCCTGCGCGATGCGGTCGCCGAGGGTGCGGCGGAGCAGGCGGGCGAGCGGGCCGCGATGGGTCGCCCCGACGACGAGGAGGTCGGCGGCAACCTCGGCTGCCGCCGCTCGAAGGGCGGTCGCGGTGGCCTCCCACGCCGGCAGGCCGGGCGGAGCCATGAGCTTGCGATGGTCGACCGAGGCGTACGTGCGGCGCAGGTCTTCAAGCGCTGCGCGAAGGCGGTCGTCCGCTTCGCCGCCGGTCGCAGGGCCACTTCGAGTGGAGCCCAAGTCCACTTCGGCAACGATGAGCCGAGCTCCTGGTGCCACCAAGGCCGCAACCAGGGCCACCGTGTCGTCGCCTTCGGGGCCCGGCCGGTAGCCGACCAGTCCCGTCTCCGCGGCACCCTGGGGCACGCCCCTCCCGGCAGCGCGTGTAGGCGCCTCGGTCATTGGCCGTCGGCGCCTGTCGGCGTCTCGTGGGCGACCAGGACCGGAACCCGCGCGTGGTGCATCACGCCCGCCGAGGTGCTGCCCAGGACCGTCGACGCGATCCGCGATCGGCCGCGGGCGCCGACCACCACCGCGGCGGCGTCGTGGTCAGAAGCCGCGCGCAGCAGTGTTTCCCAGGCGGCCCCACGCGACCGGCACGGCAGCGGGCCCGCATCGAGCCCGCGCTCCCGGGCGATGGCTGCGCCCGCCTCGGCGATCTGGGTGGATTCCTGCTGGGCTCGGCTCCGCAGCTCCGCCTTGGCGCTCTGGGCGATATCGGCCGGGATGGCCAGCAGGCCGACGCTCGTGTCGACGGCGTTCCAGACGTTGGCGACGAGGACCTTGCGTGGGCGCAACAGCCTGGCCACGGCGGAGATGGCGGAGTCGGCTGCCGGCGACGCGTCGTAGCCGATGATCACCGGCCCCTCGGGCGGCGTCTCCGGCTCGCCGTCGCGGGGCGGGCGGCCCGCCACCAGCAGCGGTCGGCGGAGGCGGTACAGCAACGCGGTCGAGACGCTTCCCAGCAGGGCTCGGTGCCGTCCGCCCGCGCCGTGCGTCCCCACGACGACCACCGGGGCGTTCTCGACCTCGGCGCTCGCGCTGAGCTCGTCCGGCACGCTCGAGGGCGCGGCCAGGGTGAGAGCCTCGGGTTCCCAGCCCTGGTGCGCGAGTGTCTCGACGGCCGACGCCGCCGTCTCGGCCGCCCGTCCCTCGGCCATGGCCTCGATCTCGCCCCAGGTGTCCTCGAACCCGGGGGTCATCAGACCGGCGCGGGTGGGGAGTGAGATCGGTCGACTCCAGACCACGGCGACGGCGGCGGGGCCCGGCTCCAGCAGCCGGCTGCCGTCGGCGATGGCCCGTCGTGCCGGCTCGGACCCGTCGAAGCAAAAGAGCGTCCGTGCGGGGACGTCGTTCACGGGTCGTCGCCGTTTCGGGGCTGGGTGACGAGGACATCACAGCCCGCGCCCCGGATGATCCCGTCGGAGAAGCTCCCCAACAGGGCGTGGGCGGCGCGACCGCGCCCACGAGACCCGGTGACGATGAGGTCGGCGCCGATCTCGCGGGCAGCCCCGAGAACCGCCTCGACCGGGGGGCTGCCGAGCACCCAGCTGTCGACGCCGAGGTCGCGACCTGCCGCCTGCTCGGCCTCCGCCAGCAGTGCGCGTGCGTCGGCGCGAGCTTGCTGGTGGCGCTTGCTGTCCGAATCGTCGTCCACGGCGCACACCACCGTCGTCGCCGCCCCGGCCTGCCGGGCCAGGTCGGAGCCCCGGGTCAGGGCGGATCGCGCTCCCTCGGACCCGTCGTAGGCAACGAGGATCGACCGATAGCTCACCGGGCGACCGGTCCCCGTCGAGGGCGGTCGTTGTCTCGCCGCTTGCCGTCGGTGGAGTGGGGGGTGGCGGGCACCGCCAGTGATGGTCGCGACTCCATGCCGCGCATCGTAGGCTGTGCCGCCGCGTCGCGCCAGCGGGGTTTTCACCGATCCGCCTGCGGACTCCCCGATCGAGCGCGCGCGGCCCGGGAGTTCGCAGCGCGGGGACCCACCCGGTCGTCGATGGCGCCGCAGGGCGACCATCTACCCTCGAAGGCCGGAGCGCAGCCCGTGTCCCGCCGCCCTCCGAGGCCCCGCCGATGAGCCCCGACCGCACCTCGATCTCCTCCGTCGCCGAGCAGCGACGCACGCTGCCCGACGCCCCTGGCGTCTACCTGTTCCGCGACCGACGCGGCCGCGTCCTGTACGTCGGCAAGGCCAAGTCGGTGCGCAAGCGGGTCGCGGGCCACTTCTCCAAGGGCTCGAGCTCCAACCGGGAGATGATCGCCCGCGTCGAGGAGATCGAGTTCGTGGTCACCCAGACCGAGGCCGAGGCCCTGCTGACCGAGCAGACCTTCATCAAGCGCCACCGGCCGCGGTTCAACATCCGGCTGCGCGACGACAAGTCCTACCCCTACGTGGCCATCAGCTACGACGAGGAGTACCCCCGCGTCTACTTCACGCGCGAAAAGCACCGGGGGACCCGCCAGTACTTCGGGCCGTACTCGAGCGCCAAGCGGGTGCGCGAGACGCTCGACCTGCTCGGCAAGCTCTTCCAGTACCGGACGTGCGACGGCACGGAGCCCGGCCGGCGGTCCGGCAGCCCCTGCCTCGACTACTACATCAAGCGCTGCGGGGCACCGTGCGTGGGCTACATCGACCAGGCCGAGTACCGTCGGGGCATCGACGCGATCGCCGACTTCCTCTCCGGGCGCTACGACCAGGTCGAACGTGACCTGCAGGACAAGATGGACGCCGCGGCCCGCGACCAGCAGTTCGAGCAGGCCGCCGTCTTCCGCGACCGGCTCGACGGGGTCCGCTCCCTGCTCGAACGCCAGCGCGTGGCCAACGACGCGGCGGGCACCGCCGACCTGATCGGGGTCGCCGTGCGTGACGGCGTGGCCAACGCCCAGGTCTTCCAGCTGCGCGACGGCATCCTGGGCGGCCGCCAGAGCTTCTACCTGACCAACGTGGAAGGGCGCGACCACGGCCACGTGGCCGAGCAGTTCCTCCTGCAGTACTACGGCGCGGCCCCCCAGGTGCCGCGGCTGGTGGTGGTGGGCAAGGAGTTGGCAGAGCGAACCGAGGTTGTCAGCGAGGCTCTGGCCGAGCGAAGGGGATCGCCCGTCGAGCTGCGCGTGGCAGAGCGCGGCGACAAGCGGCGCCTGCGCGAGCTCGCCGAGCGCAATGCCGGCCTCGCGCTCGAGCAGGACCGGCTGCGCTCCGAGCAGCGCGTCGAGCGTCGGGCGGCCGCCCTCGGCGACCTCCAGGAGGCGCTGGGCCTCGACGAGCCGCCCGTACGGATCGAGGGCTACGACATCTCCAACCTCGGCGAGACCCACACCGTCGCCTCGATGGTCGTCTTCCAGGGTGGCGTTCCCGCCACGGCCCACTACCGCCGCTTCCGGATCCGCGGTGACCGCAGCGACGGCCCCGACGACTTCGCCTCGATGGAGGAGGTCCTGGGACGGCGAATGGCCAACCACCTCGAGCAGGCCGGGCTGCCCGAGCACGACCCCGACCGCGACGAGAGCTTCGCCGCCCTGCCCTCGATCGTGATGATCGACGGCGGCAAGGGCCAGCTCGGCGCCGGCATGCGGGTCCTCGAGCCGCTGGTCGAGCGCGGCGTGACCGTGATCAGCCTGGCCAAGCGGATCGAGGAGATCTTCGTGCCGGGCCGTCCGGACCCGATCCTCCTGCCGCGCGACGCCCAGGCCCTGCAGCTGCTGCAGCGGGTCCGCGACGAAGCGCACCGCTTCGCCATCGAGCACCACCGCGGACGGCGTTCGACGGCGATGACGTCCTCGGTCTTCGACGGGCTGCGTGGCGTCGGGCCGGCGCGCAAGCGCAGCCTGCTGCAGCACTTCGGCTCGCCCGAGCGCGTGATGTCTGCCTCCCGGGAGGAGCTCGAGGCGGTTCCCGGACTGCCCGGCAAGCTCGCACGCGACATCCACGAGCAGCTGCACCGGGTGGGCTGATGGCCGCCACCGACCGGCCCGCGCCGTTCCCGCAGCCCTCCGGGGGCGACGATCCCGCGCCGGCATCCGTGGAGCTGGTGATGATCACCGGCTACTCGGGTGCGGGGAAGTCCGAGGCGATCGCCGCCTTCGAGGACGGCGGCTACTTCTGCGTGGACAACCTGCCGCCCCGGATGATCGCCGGGCTCGGCGAGCTGTTCACCCACCAGGGCAGCTCGGTCGAGCGGGCCGCGGTCGTCTCCGACGTGCGCGGCGGCGAGTACTTCGACGAACTGCTGGCGGTGCTGGTCGACCTCGACCGCGACGGCCTGGCGCCGAAGCTGCTCTTCCTCGAGGCCGACGAGGAAACGCTGCTCGACCGCTACAAGACGACCCGCCGCCGCCACCCGCTGGCACCGGAATGGCGGATCGTCGACGGGATCCGGGCCGAGCGCGCCCAGCTGGCGCCGCTGCGCGAGCGCGCCGACGTCGTCATGGAC
>JBPCPM010000084.1:0-9171 GCA_050999155.1 Solirubrobacterales bacterium | reverse complement strand
GAACTGGCCGCCGTGGTGGCGGGCGTGGTCGCCGCCGCCGGCGGCGAACTGGAGCGGCGGGAGGACTCGTGGCGGCCCAACGCTCGGGAACTTGCCGCCTGGGTTCGGGATGCGCGCGCCTCGCTCGCCGAGGCCGAGCGGACGAAGCAGATCAAGGCAGGAGAGGAGTGGCTGAAGCAGGCCTCGGGGGCGATCCGCGACGAGCGCTTCGCCCCAATCGCCGGTCAGGCCCGGGCGTTGTGGGACATGCTCCGCCAGCAGAGCAACGTCGAGCTGGCCGACATTGAGCTCGAAGGCGCCGCCAACCGCCGGCGCCTGCGGCTGGACGTGACCATGGACGGCGTCGAGGGCGCCGCCCTCGGGGTGATGAGCCAGGGGGAGCTGCACTGTCTGTCCCTGAGCCTGTTCCTGCCCCGGGCCACCCTGCCCGAGAGCCCGTTCCGCTTCGTGGTCATTGACGACCCGGTCCAGGCCATGGACCCCGCCAGGGTGGACGGGCTGGCCAGGATCCTCCACCGGGTGGCCGGTTCCCGCCAGGTCGTCGTCTTCACCCACGATGACCGCCTCCCGGAGTCGGTGCGACGGCTGGGCCTCGACGCCCGGGTCGTCGAGGTCACCCGGCAGGACCGTTCCGTGGTGCGTCTGCGCTCCGCCCTCACGCCGGTCCAGCGGGCGGTGGACGACGCCATGGCGCTGGCCATGACCGACGAGCTTCCGCCCGCCGTGGCCAGCCGGGTGGTGCCTCTGTTCTGCCGCCTGGCCCTGGAGGCCGCCTGCACCGACGTCGTCCGCCGGCGGCGCATCGGCCGTGGCGAGGTCCACGCCGAGGTGGAGGGCGTCCTGCTCGGCACCACCAAGCTGGCGCCACGCCTCGCCCTGGCCCTGTTCGACGACGCCGGCCGGGCGAGCGAGGTCCCCGGCGCGCTGGAGGGACGGTTCGGCCGGTCGAAGCGCGAGGTCTACTCCCGGGTCAACAAGGGTGTGCACCAGGGCGACGCCGACAACCTCGTGGGGTTAGTGCGCAACTGCGAGGCGCTGGCGCGGTCGCTGCTGGAGATCAAGTGACGACCACGGTGGCGACGCCGGCCGACCTGCTGGCCGTCGCCCGACGCCTGCTGGCGAGAACGGGGAGCGGCGGCGACCTAACCGCCGGCGTGTGGCCCCGGAGCGCGGCGGTGCTCGCCCGCCAGGCCCTTGAGCAGTCGCTGACCTCGCTGTGGCGGCAGAGGGGTCTCGACCTGGCGGGGACGTCGACCCGGGCCCAGTTGCTGTGCCTGGAGGAGTACCTGGGCGACCCCAGCGTGGCGGCCGACGCCCGCTTCGCCTGGTGGGCGCTCAGCCGGGCCTGTCATCACCATCCCTACGAGCTGACGCCCACCGTCGCCGAGATCGAGGGCTGGGTGGGGAGCGTGGAGCGGGTGGTGGGGGCGATCGATGCCGACGCCGCCGCCGGGGGTTCCGCCTGACGGGAGGAACTTCAGCGGACTGGAGGGGTCGGGGCAGTCGCCAGCGGCTCCTTGTTCCCCTCCAGCCAGGCAGCGGCCCGGTGACAGGCTTCGAGAGCGTCGACGATGTCCTCCTCACGTTGACTAGCGGGATCCGGCGGGCCGTCGAAGGGATAGACCTTGGCGCACTCGTAGCGGAGGACGAGATTGGGCGTCTTGGCCATGTCCTGCGTTCGGGTGAACCCGTCGGGAACGCCGACCTCTTGGAGCAGCTTGTCCAGCTCCTCGGCTGTTCCCGTGAAGCCGTGGTCCTTCACGTAGAGGTCGACTCCGGCGCGTGGGTTTCGGGCCCATCCGGAAGCCTTGTAGCCAAGGCCCTTGGGATACTCGAACCACAGCCACCCCTGTCCCGCGGTGTGCAGGGAGCGCGCATTGGGAATCGCCAGTGAGCCGCGACCCTGCAGCCATTCCATGCAGAAGTTCGTGAAGCCAACGGTAGGGGGGTCGTCGGGGGGCGGGGGCGGACGGCGGATGATCTCGGTGAGGACCTGTGCGCGCCACCTCCGCCGTCGCTCGCTGGTCGGGTCGGCTGCTGCCTGGTGGGCACCCGACGGCTGGAGGCGTTCGATGATGCTCTCCACGGCGATGTGGCCGTGGAAGATCTCCGCCTCGGCCTTGTGACTCTTGATGAAACTCTCCGGTGCCACGAGCACGGCAACGCCATGGCGGTGCTCGGCTCTACCGACGCAACGCTCGGGTTGGCGGGGCTGGAACGGCGACCATACCTTGTTTTCGACGACCACGGGGAGCGAGTATCCGTCGTCCCAGGTCAACATCACGGCGATGTCGGTCTCGCCGTAGGAGTCCCCCGGAATGGCCGGGAGGTCCTCCATGACGTTCAGCCGCACCTCGGCGTGGTCAGGCGGACGGCCGGGGAGTGGCGGACAATCCTCTGGGCGTTGTCGAGCCGGTTGCTTCAGCGCCTCGCGCAGGAACCAGAGGGCGAACTCGTGGTCGGTCGCCAGCTCCTCGCCAAGCAGGAGGTCCAGTCGGGACTCCCGGCCGCTGCGGCCTCCGATCTCGTTGGCTCGACCGTCAGCGTCCTCGACGGCGACTGCCGTGGCATCGGGCACGCCTGGTGCTCCGCCATCAGGGGAGGTCATGGGTGCACCACGATGTCGCCTCAACACCAGGTGGGCAACGAGTTCCTTCTGCCGCGATGGGCAACGGGCGCGGGACTAGCGTCGATCCGTCATGCGGCTGCCGTGGCGAGCTGGCCGACACGGACGGAGATATAGTGCCTTTCTCTCTCCTCCTGTCCCGGCGAGAGTGCTCTCACACCGGACGGCGGTCATGTCGGATCCCACCCAAGAGTCCGGATTTCGCGAGGGCACCGATCTCGATGCCGCGGTGGCGGCCGCCGTCGCCGAGGGCCTTCGGATGGTCGACGGCCTTGCCGAACGAGTCACCGGCGCCCTCGACGGAGCGCGGACGGCAGGCATGGACGCCGGTGCCGACCATGGCGACCGGCGGGGCAACGACGTCATCACCGCGTTCACCCAGCTCCTGACGGAGAAGAAGACCGAGGCGGAGGATCGCTTCGCCCGCCAGCGGACCAGACTCGAAACCTTCAACGTGGTCCTGTTCGGCCGGACTGGTACCGGCAAATCCAGTCTCATCGAAGCCCTCTCCAGCGGCAACGGCCGACCGATCTCCCCCCAGGGGGAGAGCGACTGGACCACTGACGTCCGTGACGTCCGGTGGCGCACCAGCCGTCTCGTCGACACCCCTGGCATCGGCGGTTGGGGTCGCACCGTGGCCCGGGTCGAACTCGAAGCCCGAGCCGAAGCGGCTGTCGCCGACGCCGACGTCGTCATCCTCAGCTTCGACTCGCAGAGTCAACAAGCCGGAGAGTTCTCGAAGATCGCAGAGTGGGTCAGCCGCTACGGCAAGCCGGTGGTCGCCGTCCTCAATAGCCGTAACCCCCGCTGGCGCGCACCGACGAAGGTGGGACACGGGTCCGCCCGCCGCAACCTGTCTCGGACGGTCCACGAACACGTGGGCAACATTCGGGACGAGCTCACGAAGGTCGGCCTGCCCGCCGTCCCGATCGTGGCGATCCACGCAAAGCGAGCTGCCTTCGCCCGCACCGGCGACCCCTATGTCGGTCCTGACGCCGACAGCCGCCAGAAGCAACGTGACCAACACGGCCCGGACCGCCTCCTCGAGTGGTCCAACCTGGCCGCTCTGGAGCTGCTCCTCAGCGAGGCCCTAGCGCAGCACGCAGCGCCGCTGCGGCTCGGGATGCTCCATGAACAGGCCCGCGCGCTGCTCGCGGATACCGCGACGGCTGTACGCACCGAACGCGACCAAGCGGCTGCGCTGGCCGAGCAGCTCGAGCGGGGCATCGCCGACGTCCTCACGCTCGTCGGCCTGCCCAGGTACAAGGACCTCGCCAAGGAGGTCGGCCGGCTCGAGAAGCTGCGGGGCGGCGGGTTCGGCGCAGCGGGTCCGAGCGAGCTGCTCCGACTTGCCCGCCACCGTCTGGCTGCTGGTCTTTGCAGCTCGAGGATGGAGGCGCTCCGCCGCGCCGAGCGACTCATCGAAGAGGCCTTCGAGGAGAGAGAAGACCTCGGCCCGGCAGCGTTCGACGAGCAGGTGCTCGCCCCGGCGAAGGAGGAGGCTGAGGCGGTTGCCCGCACCGTCGCCGGCGAGCTGCAGGCGTACCTGTCGCAACGCCTCGAGCTCGTGGCCGACGACCTCCGGGCCGATCTGCATGCGGCCGTTAGGGCGTTCGGGGGCACCGACGCCCGCGCTGGCCGGACAGCCCGGGCTATCGGTCTGGCGCTGCAGACCGGAAGCGGCCTCGCGAGCTTCGGCAGCGGCGGCGTGCTGCTCGGGGTCGCCCTGTTCAACAGCTGGAACCCTGGTGGGTGGATCATCGCGGCCGTCGCCGTCGGCGGCATGGTCGTCAGCGTCGTCGGGGGGAGGCTCCGCAGAAGGGCAATCTCCGCACGTACCTACGCCCTCAGCGACGCCCGGTCCAAGGGGAGGCGCAGCGTCCACGACACGTTCGACGAGCTCGAACGTATCATCAGTGACGACCTCGGTCGGATCCTCTCCGACGCGGCCCATGCACGGCTGACCGACGACGTGGCCAGCGCCAGCGCGCTGCGTCGCGTCACGATGGCCGCGGCCAACGCGGCACGCGACCTGCAGAAGGCCTGCAAGCGCCTACCCACGGTGTCGGATGCAAGCCACCTGCTGTCCGACATCGCAATAGACCTGCAACGGCGTCACCACCCGAGTGAACCGACTGCCGACCGGCTCCTGTGGCTCGGCGAGAGCTGGTGCACCGACCCCGCGGGCCTGATCGACACCGAGCTGGCCGCCTCCACCGGCTCGGTCGGCCACGACCCGGTGGTCCTCGATCGACTGCTGGCTCAGATCCGGTCGGTCACAGAACCGGCGGCGCTCGTACCGGCCGCCGGCAGCGGTGCCGACTGGGTTGGCCTGACCCTCAACCTGCTCACGGGCGACGAAGATGCCCTCGCTGCACTGGCCCCGGTCGCTGGCCTCGGGGACGGCGCCGTCCCGCGCATCGTCGTTGCCGGGGACTACAGCACCGGCAAGTCCTCGTTCATCAAGCGGCTGCTCGTCGACTCTCAGCTGGAGCTGTCAGAGCAGCTCGAAGTAGCGGCCCAACCGAAGACCGCCGCGGCCGACGTGTTCCAGTGGGGCAGCTGGCAGCTGGTGGACACCCCCGGATTCCAGAGCACCCACGCCGCACACAGCGACGTCGCCCACGAGGCGCTAATCGGTGCCTCCATCGTCATCATCCTGTTCAACCCGAATCTGGTCGTCGGCGCCGCCGACGACCTGCTGGCGGTGCTCCTCGGTGACCCCGTCGGCGGCCGCGCTGCGAAGCTGCGGCGCTCCCTGTTCATCGTCAACCGGTCGGACGAGCTCGGCATCGACCCCTGCGAGAATCCGGCCGGCTACCAGAAGCTGTGTCGACGCAAGGAGCTCGAGCTGGCCCAGGCGCTCGGGGCCGTCGGCGCCCGAACCAGCGGTGGGCACGGCGACATCAGCCCGGAGCGGATCCTGTGCGTCGCCAGCGACCCCTACGGCATGGTCGGCGACCGCGACGACGTGAGCCGGGCCGACTACGACCAGTACCGCGACTGGGACGGCATGGACGCATTGCACCGAGGGCTCACCGACGCCTTCGTCGACCTGGGTCGGAACGGTGTCGACGTCCGGATCCTGGAAGGCAGCGCCGCCACCCTCGGAGACCTGATCGCGCAGCGCCGGCGACACCTGGTCGACCTCGAAGCGGCGATCACGCAGCGGCGCCGTCTTCTGCTCGATCTCGAGGCCTGTCTGAGCGCCGGCCGGGCGCTCCAGGCGGTGGCGAGGGATCGGCTGGTAACCGCCTACGTGTCGTTCGTGGCCAAGCTGTTCGACGATCTGGGCGCCACCGACGACAAGGACGAGCTGGCCGCCCGGGTCGAGCGGCTTGCAGCATGGGCCAGGGATCCAGAGCTGCAACAGACCTACCGGGAGTGGGCGAGACGGTTCGCTCGGGACCAGGAGGAATGGCAGGAAGCCACCACCGCCCGAATCGAGGCCCGCCTCACCTCCGCAGCGTTCGCCTCCGTCTTCCCGGACCCCGACGCCACCCTCCACGTCGACCACCTCGAACAAGAGGAACCGGTAATCAGGACTGCAGCGGCGCACGGTGTCAAGCGGCTGGCCAAGCTCGCCGCCAAGGCCTCGCGGGAGACGGTGACCAACATCGCCCACGCCTTCGGCCACAAGTTCCGACCCTGGGGCGCGACCAAGCTCACCACGAAGGTCAACTTCGCCGGCGGCGCCTTCGGTTTGGCGTTCGGCGCCCTCGAGCTTTACGGCACTTGGCGCAGCGTCCAGAAGGAAGGCGAGGCCGAACGCACTGCGGGAGAATGGCGCAGCGCTGACCTCAGCCGGGTCCGGGAAGCCGCCGAAGCATTCTTCGACAGCGCAGAAGCTGACGCCCCCGGCGTCCCGATGACCGAGTCGCTCGACCACGTCCAGCGGGCCCGGGACGACGAGGCCCGCCGACTCGACGACGCCGTAGCCGAAGCGAACACCCTCGCCGCGGCGATCGACGTCTGCGACACGCAGATGCGGGACGCCCTCGAACGATTGGAGCCAACCAGGTCATGATCGACGACACCTGGCAGCAGGCGGTTCTCGCGGTGGTCGAACGCCTCGTCGGCGCCGAGCGGACCGCCAAGCTGGCCGCCAGCTGGAGTGAACACGCCGCCCGGGGCAAGGTCGAGGTCACGTTCCTTGGTCCATACAGCTCGGGCAAGAGCACGCTGCTACGCCGTCTCGTCGTCGACGCCGGCGGTCACGTCCCCGACTGGCTGACGGTCAGCGGCCGCCGGGAGACGTTCGAGCTGAACGCCGTCGACGTCGGTGACCTCACCTTCACCGACGCCCCGGGCTTCGCCGCAGGCAACGAGCTGCACGACGGGCTTGCCCACGACGCCCTGGCGCTGTCCGACGCCTTCCTCCTCGTCCTGCCACCCCAGCTGCTCACAACCGGCCGCGAGTTCGTCGGGTCGGTCCTCTCTGGCCGCTACTTCTTCGGGCACCCCCTTCCCGGCGTCGATGCGGTGACGATCGCTGTCGTCGCCCAGGCCGACTCGATGGGGGTCGACCCCGACGACGACGTTGACGGGATGCGCCTGCTGGCGGAGCGCAAGCGGTCCGAGCTGCGGGCACAGCTCCACGACGCAGCCGGCGTCGCCCTCGAGGGCCTGCGAACCTTCTGCGTGGCGGCGGACCCCTACGAGGAACAGGCCCGCCAGACACAACCGCCACGGTCCGCCTTCGATCCGTACAGGGAGTGGGACGGCATCCACCACCTGACGGCCGCCCTAGCCACCCTGCCGGCCCGCCGGGCGGAGCTGCGGCGTGCCGCTGGGATTCGGTACTTCTGCCGGATCGGTGGCGCCGTGGCAGACCAAGCCGACGCGGTGGTCGAGGAGATGACGGCCGCCGCCTTGGACCTACAGGCCCGAGAGACTGCCTGGGCCGGTCAGAAGGCGCAGGCGGACGCCATGATCGACGCCGCTCGGCGAGACCTGCAGTCCACCCTCGTCGCCCTTGCCGGCGAGCTCAGCGAAGAGGTGGGCACCGATCAAGCAGCCCGGTCGCAGATCGACGAGCGGATGACCGTCACCCTTGACCGGTGGGCGCAGCGGTGGGACGCAGACCTCGACCTCGTGCTCGGAGAGGCCGTCATGCAGGTCGATGAGCGACTTGGCCGGCCGCGGGCCAGGCGCACCGAAGAGTTCCTGCGGTCGATCGCCGTCGGGGCGGCGACCATCGACGCTCCCGAACCGAACAGCCGGGTCCTCAAGCAGCTCAACGGTGTCAGAGGCGAACTGCACACCGTCGCCCGGCGGGCGTTCGAGCTGTGCACCGGCGAACCACTCGAGAAGCTCGTCGGTGCGGCCCGCCGGGCCGGGACAACCGACAAGACCGCCGCCAACCTCGCGAAGGTGAGCGAGGCGAGCGCCAAGGCCACCAAGGCCATCAAGGCGGCCGTCGTCCTCGACGCCACCCTCCAGATCGCCGACGCCGTCCTCACGGTCGCCACCATCATCGAGACCGAACGACGCCAACAGGAGCTCGACGCGGAGCGCCACCGCGAAAGGCAGGAGGCCCGGGATCGGATTGAACGCAACGCCGCCGTGGCCGCCACTGACGTGGTCAACGGAATCGGCGGCGAGCCGGGTTGGCGGGCGCGGGCCGACGCCGCGCTCAAGACACTTCGGGAACGGCTCGGACTGACCGGCCACGACACCGCTATCGACCAGCTCCTCCAACAGGTAGCCGCCCAACAGCAACTTGTCACCGACCTGCGGGCGCTACTCGCCCAAGGCTCACAACAGGCAGGCGGCTCGACCTGAGGTGCGCTACCGGAACGGTGGCAGTAACCACTGCATGCGTCGGTTGTGGTCGACTCGCTCTGACGGACATCCACCGTCGGCCGCGCTGTCTCGGCACCGTCGGGAGCAACGATCCGAGGTGCAGCGAAGAGCAGCGATCTGACAGCCAACGTGACAGCCGAGGCGTTGGCACCGGCAGCAATTGCCGACCGCCCGCGGCCCCGAGGCGGGCAGTAACCGGCTGTCGGGATCGCCGCGGAGACCGTCGATCAGCGACGTCGTCTCCGCCCGATCCTCGACTCCGAGCGCGTCGACGGGGACGTCCCATGACGTGGTGTAACTCGGCGTAGAGGGTCCACCACGTGGGTGGGCCACCGGCGTAAGTCTCGACGTGTTCCAAGCCCGGATCACGAAGAGGAGAAAACACCGATGGCCCTTGCCCATTCTGACCTGTCCGACCTGCTCGCCGCACTGAAGGCGGGCGAGATGACCGACACCATCTCCACCAGCCTGGAGTGGATCCTCCAAGAGCTGATCGAGGCCGAAGCCAGCGCGGTGATCGGCGCCCGTCCCCACGAGCGCAGTGATTCCCGCACCACCCAGCGCAACGGGCACCGCCCCCGGCTTTTGTCGACCACAGCCGGCGACGTCGAGCTCAAGATCCCCAAGCTGCGCCAGGGGTCGTTCTTCCCGTCGCTGTTGGAGCGTCGACGGCGCATCGACCGGGCCCTGTTCGCCGTGGTCATGGAGGCCTACGTGCATGGCGTGTCCACCCGCAAGGT
>JBPCPM010000034.1:0-2766 GCA_050999155.1 Solirubrobacterales bacterium | reverse complement strand
TCGACCTCAAGCTCCCCCACGAACGAGCGGCTGAAAAGAAGGTCGCCTGACCCACATGCTCGTCAGGAGAGCCGGAAACACCTCCCGGCGGCCGGCTAACGGAGCTCAGTGGGATCCGAAGAAGCTGCCGATCTCCTGCTTGTCCCCTTGCGCCTCGCCTCCGGGACAGAGCGGTGAGCCGTCAGGTCGAGGCCCGAGCGCAGAAGAACCATTCGTGGATGGGCGGCCGTCGGTGGCGTCCTCACGTGAACCCCGCACCTACGCGGCGAAATGCATGGCTGGCGCTCCGCATCGGTGTCCTGGATCACGCGCCGCCGGTCACTCGGGTGGCGTCACCTACCTCTCGGTAGGCCGGGCACGAGGCAGCACTGAGCCCGCTAGGCTGGTCCTCGACTAGGGCGAGCGACGGTCCCTGGAAGGCACACTACTTCGGCACTTACTTCGCACCTGATAACTGGCCCGCCCACGACGACGCCACTCCTGATGCCGGTCCTGGCTCACGAGATGAGGTCGTAGAGCAGTCGGTAGAAGGTGATCCGCGAGGGATTGGGGTCGATGCCGTAACTGTCGAGGAAGAGCTCTTCCCAACCCGGCCCGACGTTCCATGTCGTGCTCCACGAGGCCACGGCGAGGTCCCACCAGCGGTCGGCCACGGCCAGCTCGCCGAGATCGAGGTAGCCGGTTACAGCGTCGCCTTCGACGAGCACGTTGGGGAAGCAGTAGTCGCCGTGGCAGACCACCAGGTCCTCCGTCGTCGGGGCCAGCTCCTGGAGACTGGCCAGCGCCTGATCGAGCGAGAGATGGCTGAACTCGGGGTGGAGGTCGCCGTGCTCGGCTTGGCCGAGGTCGACCCGTCGCCGCACGCTGACGAGCGCGTCCTCGACGGTGAGCCGGAATGGGCAGCGGTCGACCGGGGCCTCGTGGAAGCGACGCAGGCCCTCGGCCAGCACGGGTACGAGGCGCTCCGGTTGGGCGGTGAGGTCCGCAGCGGTGGCGTCTCGCCCCGGCAGACTTTCCAGCAACAACCAGTCGACGTCACCCTCGGTGCCGTGGCACACGACCTCGGGGACCGGGAGGTGGGCGCGGGCCCATTCCAGCCGCCGGGCCTCGTCGAGCAACCGGGGCGGCTCCTCGACGGCCCGGACCTTGAGGAATCGGTGGCGCCCTTCCGGGGACTTCAGCCGCCAGGTGGTGATCGCGCCCTCGTAGGACCACGCCACCGACCAATCCCACCCCTCGTACTCCAGGCGCAGCCCGGGTGGCACATCGACGAAACGCATCGGGTTACGGCAACAGGCGGCCCGGGCCAGAAGCCAAAGCCAGCCGACGGCCGTTCCCGGCGGTGGGGCGACCGTGGGTTAGGGGCACCGATTGTCCTCAGCTGGTTCACCATCGGCGCGGCGCATGATCCGAGTAATGACCGCATCCTTCGCTTGGGCGTAGTGGTTCATGTCCCGCCAGTGCCCGATCAGCTGTGGCTTGGTCTGATCGTACTCGAAGCGATCGGCCTCGCTCGCTCGCAGGCGGTCCCGGAACACCAAGTGACGCCGCTCGTCGTCGCTTCCCGCCACCCAGACGTGCAAATGCACGTCCTTGGCCGGGGTCCGCAGCATCCGGTGCCCGGCCTCTCGGACCCGCAGGACGTAGCCCGCGGCCTCGAGCTGGGGAACGTAGGCCGACTCGTCGGCAGGATCCTCGACGCTGATCATGACATCGACGACGGGCTTGGCCGCCAGGCCGGGCACGGCGGTCGACCCGATGTGCTCGATCCGCCCGGTGCTGGAGCCGATGGCCGCCTGGATCCGCTGTCGCTCGGCCTCGAAGCGCCGCGGCCATTCATCGTCGTAGTCGACCATCCGGATCTCGCGTTCCTCCCGTCCCCCGATGAGCACCCCGTCGAGGTACCCGTCGAGGTCGTCGCCTGCTTCGACGTCTCCCATGAGCACATGCTGTCGCGTCAGCACGAGTACGCGCTCACATCGGAGCAGATCGAGCCCCGACCTCAAGACCGGCATCGGGACGGGCTCGGGCTCAGCGGACGCTTGGTGGGCGCGCAGGCAGCGTTTCATTTGAAAGCCGGTCGTCGCTCTCGTCGAGAGGAGGCTCGCAGGCGGGTCCGCCTGAAGTGGCCCTTCCACGAACTCGTCCAACTCGATCACCCAGCCGGCGGAATCCGCCTCGGATTCGCCCGAAGCCACATCGACCCGCCGTCCGGCTCCCGGGCCGGGAGGTCCCGTTGCATGACGAGCAAGGATCGTGGTTCGACGTGGGCGCGTGGGTCGAGGAGTGTCCGCATCAGTCGCGATCGCCGAAGCAGGTTTTCTGCCGCGACCGAACACACCACTGAAACACTCACCGGTCGCGACCACGCCCGCGACCCGGCGACGCCGGTCGCGACCGGAGCGCCTCTCCGGCAAATCAATCGTTACGATCAAGAGCGCCCCCCGAGGCGCCACCGGTTGTCCCGACGCTCAGCTCTCGCTGGCGCCCAAGCTCGCGACCGCCAGGGCAAACGACCGCAGCGACGATGCCTCAGCCCCTCGCCGGCGCCCAAGGTCGCGACCGCCAGAGCAACGACCGCCGCGACGATGCCTCAGCCCCTCACAGGAGCACAAGTTCGCAACCGCCAGGGAACCGACTACCGCGACAAGGCGTCGACCCGCAAACCTTGAGGCTGGTGGCGAGCTCCCCGTCGGAGATGAAGGCGTTGTCGCGGGGCCAGATGAACTCGTCATGGATCTCGCCGTCGCGGTCTTCGTCGCCGGG
>JBPCPM010000029.1:0-16966 GCA_050999155.1 Solirubrobacterales bacterium | reverse complement strand
GTCGTGATGTGACCCTTGGCCAGCGGCGCGAACCGCTCGGCCAACTCGCCGAACGCATCCATCTGGTCGGGCGTGACCCCGCCGAAGGGAAGCTTGACCCGGATCATCTGCACCCCCGGCTGACGCTGGCCGTAGACGCCCTGCTTGAGGCGGAAGCCGATGAACTGATCCTCGGCAATCTCGTCGTAGAGGAACAGTTTGGCCTCGGTCTCGAAGTCGTCGAACTCCCGCTCGAGGATCGGGATCGTGTGCCCGGGGACGTCGTCGTAGACCTCGGGGTTGTCGAGCGAACCGCTCTTGCTCTTCGAGGTGGCGGATTCCACGTTGTCTGCCTCCAGTGGGGTCTCGGCGGGCGGCGCGGGCACGAGTCGTGCAAAGGGGCGCCGACGTTCGCGAGCCAATATAGCGAAAGCTGATCGGATTACCGGGAATTCAGGTTCCCGGTCCGCGATCAGACGTCCAGCGGCGGCCAGCCGGCCGACCAGGTGTCGGGCCGGCGCTGACGTGCGAGCACGCCGTCGAGCAGGGCGGCCTGCTGCCAGCGGCTCGGTCCAGACGGGCCGGCGTCCGGGCGCGGCGCGGTCTCGGCCATGAACTGCTCCACGGCGCCGGCGATGGCGGCCGTCTCCTCGGGGCTCGCGGCCCCACCTTCGATCTGCAGCCGGGGCCGGGGTGGGCGCCGGTGTCCGTTGCTGGCCATCGCCGCACCCTAGCGCGGGTACTCGCGCGCGGCCGATCGCGCGTGCCTGAGTGTGAGCACGCGTGGCGTGCCCTATCTCAGGGGCGTTGTCCGGACCTTGGGACGTGACGCCGGGGGAGCGGCCGGGGTCGTCAGGCGCCGGGTAGGTTCATGTCGTGATCCCTGTGATCGGAAACGAGGCGGTGCTCGCCGCGGTGTCGGCCGGGCAGGCCATCGACGTGACCCGCCGCGCTTTCGAACGACACACGCGTGGCGAGTGGGAGATGCCGCCGAAGGTCTACCTCGACAGCCCGCCGCACGGCGACTTCCGGGCCATGCCGGCCCGGGGCGACGGGTTTGCCCTCCTGAAGTGGGTGACCTCGTTTCCTGGCAACGTCGGCGGACCGAACCCGGTGGTCAGCGGCACGGTGCTGCTGTCGGACGCAACGACGGGGCGGACGCTGGCGATCATCGACGGCCGAGCTGTCACCGCCCTGCGTACCGGCGCCGCGGCCGCGGTCTCCGCCAAGGCCCTGGCCGCCGAGGGAGCGCGGTCGGTCGGGATCGTCGGCTGCGGGGTGCATGGGGCGTGGGCGGCGCGGTGTCTTGTCGCGGCCGGCTTCGGGCCCGGGGTATGCGCCGACATCCGCCCAGAGGCGGCCGAATCGCTGGCCGACGAGATGGGCTGGCGCGCGGGGCCAGTGGCTGAGGCGATCGGCTGCGACATCGTGGTGACCGTCACCCCCGGCGACCGGGCGGTCTTGGGCGCCGAGGACCTGCGGCCCGGCCAGCATCTCGCCGCCCTCGGTGCCGACGCCCACCAGAAGGCCGAGCTGACCGTGGACGCGCTGGACCGCTGCCGGCTGTTCTGCGACGAGTGGGAGCAGGCGAGCACGGGCGGCGAGCTGGCCGGCGCAGTGGCGGCCGGTCGCGTCGTGGCCGAGCAGGTCACCCCGCTCGGCTCGGTGTTGGTCGGTGACCGCCCGGGTCGCGAGTCGGCGGAGGAGATCACCCTGTTCGACAGCACCGGCCTGGCCATCCAGGACCTTGCCGTGGCGATCGCCGTCTACGAGGGCTGGCGCAGCCGCAAGGTCGACGCCGCCACGGTCGAGCTCTAGGAGGGTCGCCTAGTACCGGGAGCTGGAGGCGGTCTCGCCGGCGCGGATCGTCACCGGGGTCCAGTCGCTGTGGCGGCCGCTGGCCGCCTTCGACCGCAGGCGGAACTTGTAGGTGCGGCCGGGCAGGAGCCGGTAGGCGTTCGAGGTCAGCCGGCTGGAGCGGTAGACGCTCTTGAAGCGCCCGTCACGCTCAATCTGGAAGTCGTACAGCCCGCCGATGGGCTGCCAGGAGACGCGGTAGCGGATCCGGCGTTTCGGTCCGTCGGGGTCTCCCTGGTCGGGCACGCGATCGCCGCGGATCACGCGGGTGGCGGGCGGCTCGGTGGGCTTCCCGCCGCCCGGGAGTGCCTCGAGGTCGATCGACTCGGCCAGGTAGCGGCCCGCGTTGTCGGTGGTGGGAAAGAGGCCGAACAGGCCAAGGACCGTGGAGGCGACGTCGACGTTCTCGGCCTGGGTCGGATTGTCGAGCGTGTCGTCGTTGTCGGGCTTGCGCACCCCGGTGCGGTCCTGCTGTCGGACGAGGGGGCTGCCGCCGATCACCGCGAAGGTGCTGTCGCGGGTCTGGGGGCCACCGTGGTTGCCGGGGATCGGGTTGCCCACGCCGCCGCCGGGGTTGCTCGTGGCGCCCTCGTCGAAGGCGCTGCCCGGGACCGCCGTGAGCACGAGGTCGCCGATGCGGGGGCTGGCCGCGTTCCACCCGGGGTGCTTGCCGTCGAGCGTGTTCGCCTCGCCGCCGTCGGCCGGGTTGGGTTCGCGGTAGAGGCCCTCGGCGACCTGCGGGTCGGCCTCGGCCGCGGCGCGCATCCGGCGCAGCAGCTCAAAGCGGCCCGGGTCGGTGCGGTCGTTGAGATAGACGAGCTCGGACTCGCCGTTGTCGACCAGCGTGTAGGCGTCCGAGTCGATGCCGACGCCGTCGAAGATCTGCTCGGTGCTGACCTTGCTCGGCGTGGTGGTCATCGAGTGGTCGGAGTTGATGATCAGGACCGTCCGCTCCCACTCGCCACGGCTGCGCAGCTCGCCGACGAGCCGCTTGATCTCGTCGTCGGCCTGGGCGATCGCGGTGTCGTACGCGGAGCCGGTTCCGGTGGCGTGGCCGGCCGAGTCGACCTGGTGGAGGTTCACGAAGGTGAAGTCCGGGCGCCGGGCGGGCCCGCCGTCGGACGGCGGCACGCCCTCGCGGACCGTGCGGATCACCTCGTCCATCACCGTCTTGTCGCTGTCGGCGTAGCCGGTCACCGGGTTGGTGGCCACACGTCCGCAGTAGCTGTCGTCGTCGGAGCGCGAGTCGTCGCACGGCGCCCACAGATGGTCGACGTGGAACCCGCGCTCGGCGCCGTAGCCGTTGGTGGCCGAGAAGATCTGGCCGAGCTTCGGCTTGCCGAACACCGCCGCCGTGCGCACGTCGTCGGGGTTGCCCTGGCGCTTGACGGCGGCGAACACCGTCTCGACCTGGGGGCAGGTCTCGTTCTCGCCGCTGACCTCCGAGGGGGCCTGCGATTCGTCGATCGGTCCCGTGCGGACGCAGGTGTCGTCGCCGGCCAGGGGGGCAAAGATGGCGAACGAGTTGCCCGGGATCCCCGAGCGGTCGGCGTAGGCCCCGGTCATCATCGCCGTGTGGTTGGGGTTGGTCTCCGAGAGCATGATCGAGCGCGACTCGCGGTAGTAGGTCGAGCTCGCGCCGTTGCCCGCCAGCAGCGAGGAGATGAACGGCGCCTTGCCGGCGTCGACGCGGTCGCCGTCGAGTCCGTCGATGACGACGTCGTAGACGATCGGTCGCTCGGTCGCGGCCGTGGCGGGCGCGGCTGCCGCGACGGCGATCACGCCGGCGAGCACCACCGTGCGCAGCCGCATCCTGCACGCATGTGCCGTCACGGCGTTCATCGCCCGGAGTCTCCTGTATCCGAGCGGGCCGCGTCCACCCTCAACGGTCATGTCCATGGCGGCCACGCTACGCGTCGCCGGCTGGAGCCGGGTGAACGTCCGGTGAACGTTCGGCCGTCGAGCCCCGCTACAGCGGGATGTTGCCGTGCTTGCGCTTGGGCTGCTCGACGCGCTTGGACTGCAGCGCGCGCAGGGCCCGGATCAGCTTCGGCCGCGTCGTGCTCGGCTTGATCACGTCGTCGATGTAGCCGCGCTCGGCCGCCGAGTAGGGGTTCGCGAAGTGCGCCTTGTAGTCGTCGATGAGCTTCTGGCGGCGCTCGTCGGGGGTGGGGGACTGCTCGATGTCCTTGCGGTAGATGATGTTGACCGCGCCTTCAGGCCCCATGACCGCGATCTCAGCGGTCGGCCAGGCGACGTTGTAGTCGGCGAGCATGTGCTTGGAGGCCATGACGTCATACGCGCCGCCGTAGGCCTTGCGGGTGACCACGGTCAGCTTCGGCACGGTCGCCTCGGTGTAGGCGTACAGCAGCTTGGCGCCGCGGCGGATGATCCCGCCCCACTCCTGGTCGGTGCCGGGCAAAAACCCGGGGACATCGGTGAAGGTGAGGATGGGGATGTTGAAGGCGTCGCAGGTGCGCACGAACCGCGCCGCCTTCTCGGCGGCGTCGATGTCCAGCACGCCGGCCAGGTGGGCGGGCTGGTTGCCGACGACGCCGACCGAGAGCCCGTCCAGGCGCGAGAAGCCGCAGACGATGTTGCGGGCGAAGTGCTCGTGGACCTCGAAGAACTCGCCGTCGTCGACGATCCGCGAGACGAGGTCGCGCATGTCGTAGGGCTTCTGCGGGTCGGCCGGGACCAGCTCGTCGAGCTCGGGGTCCTCGCGGTCGGGGTCGTCGTAGGGCTCGACGTGGGGCGGCGGCTCGAGGTTGTTCTGCGGCAAGAAGCCGACGAGGTAGCGGCAGTCCTCGAGGCACTGCTCCTCGTCGTCGGCGGCGAAGTGCGCGACGCCGGACTTGGAGTTGTGGCTCATCGCCCCGCCGAGATCCTCGAACTCGACCTCCTCGCCGGTGACCGTCTTGATCACCTCGGGGCCGGTGATGAACATGTGCGAGGTCTCCTTGACCATGAAGATGAAGTCGGTCATGGCCGGCGAGTACACGGCGCCGCCCGCGCAGGGACCCATGATCAGGGAGATCTGCGGGATGACCCCCGAGCACTGGACGTTGCGCACGAACACGTCGCCGTAGGCGCCCAGGGAGACGACGCCCTCCTGGATCCGGGCGCCGCCGGAATCGTTGATCCCGATCACGGGTGCGCCGGCATTGGCGGCCAGGTCCATGATCTTGCACATCTTCTCGGCCATCACCTCGCCCAGCGAGCCGCCGAAGACGGTGAAGTCCTGGCTGAACACGAACACGACCCGTCCGTCGATCGTCCCGTGGCCGGTGACCACGGCGTCGGCGTAGGGACGGTTCTTTTGCATCTCGAAGTCGTGCGTGCGGTGGCGCACGAACGTGTCGAGCTCCTCGAAGCTGCCGGGGTCGAGCAACTTGTCGATGCGCTCGCGGGCGGTGAGCTTGCCCTTGGCGTGCTGCTTTTCGACCGCCTTCTCCGACGAGGAGTGGATGGCTGCCTCACGCAGCTCCTCGAGGTGGGCGAACTTCTCCTCGCGGGTCTCGGGACTCTTCTGGCGCATCGGGCGGGGAAGCCTACCGGCCGAGCCTCGTCAGCGCGGGTGGGCCACGAACGCCGACGTGTAGGGCTGATCGACGTGCTGCTGGATCCGAAAACCGGCAGCGTCGAGCATGGACACGACGGCGGAGGGCGTCAGTCCCCACCACCAGTTCGCGTAGCCCTGGTCGCGGTCGAACGCCTCGGAGAGGCCGACCTGCGTGCCCGGCCACATGGAGGAGTACATCTGCCGCTCGTCTGGCGGCAAGGCCGGGAAGAAGACGCACCCGTTGGGGGTCCCGGGGAGTTCGGGGATCGTGGCGGTCCACAGGAGCAGCGTCTTCCCGCACATCTCGCGCAGGCGCTGGAGCGTGAGGACTGGGTGGGGAGCGTGGTAGAGCAGCCCGGCGCTGAAGACGGTGTCGACGACCCCGGCCTTCGCGACGGTGGCCGGGTCGTGGACATCGCCTTGGACGAAGCGGATCGGCCGTTCCCTGCTCGCCTGCTCGGCCTGAAATTGCGGGGTCGGCCCCATCACATCCATGCCGACGACGTCTGTTGCGCCGCAGTCCGCGGCGTAGAAGGCCCGGCGGCCGTGGATGTTCCACATGCAGCCGATGTCGGCAAACGAGCCCCCGGGCGCGTGCGCGGCGATCATCTGCTCGGCGTTCTCCGCGCTGCCGCCCTGCAACCGGCGCCGGGTCCGAGCCGCTCGCAGGGTCGCCCACCACAGGGCGCGCGACGGTGACCATCGGTGGCCCATGCGCCCGCCAGTCTAGTCGCGCGCGCCTGCCCAGCGCGGTCGCGGGTCTCGGTCCCAAGCCCACCCGGCCGGCGCTGTGAAGATGGTGCCGTGCCCGGCGCCCTGTCGTTGATCTCTGGTCATCGCGCGTTCCGGCGCTTGATCGGCGCCGCGCTGCTTGCGCGCCTGGGCAATGAGATGGCCCCGGTCGGCGTGGTGTTGTACGTGCTCGACCAGTCCCAGAGCGGCGCTCTGGCAGGCCTCACGATCGCCGCCCTGACCTTTCCCGCGATCCTCACCGGCCCGGTGCTCGGCGCATGGCAGGACCGTCTTCGTCACCGCGAATGGCCTCTTGTCGCCGACCAGGTACTGGCCTGCCTGAGCCTGATCGGCATCCTCACCGCAGGCGCTCTCGATGCACCGGGACTCATCGTCGTGGCGGCCCTGCTGGCCGGCCTCACATACCCTCTCTCGGCTGCCGGTTTCACAGCCCTCGTGCCCGCCGTGGTGCCCCAGCGCGCTCTCTCGAGGGCAAACGCGCTCGAAGGAGCGGGAATCAACCTGGCGATCGTTCTGGGCCCGGCGCTCGCGGGGGTCGTGGTCGGGCTGGCTTCGCCGGCGATCGCCGTCGGCGTGCAGCTCGCGATCAAGGCCGCAGCTCTGGTTCTCGTCGCGGCCATGCCACTCCCGTCCCGTGACGGTCCCGGGCGCGCCGGCTCCACCATGGACCATGTTCGGCGGGGGTTGCGCCATCTGGCGGACACACCGTCGCTTCGGGCCGTGACGTTCGGCGCGGCCGTGGCCATGGCGGGACGGGGACTGCTCATCGTGGCCTTTCCGGCCTTGGTCACGGGCCGCTTCGGGGCGCCTGAACAGCTTCTCGGGTTCGTGTGGGCCTCGTTCGCCGCGGGGTCGCTGGCCGGGAATCTGGCATCGCCTCGGCTGGAGACCAAGCGCCCGACGGTTGCCATCGTCGCCGGCTCGCTGATCGCGTCGGGTCTGGTTCTCGCCCTGGTCGCTGCCACCCCGTCGATCATCGCGGCGTTCGTGGTCGTGACCCTCGCCGGTCTGTTCTACGGTCCCGGCCTCGCCGCGAGCTTCGGCGTGCGGCAGCGCCAGACGCCGTCGGAGCTGCGCGGCCAGGTCTTCACCACGTCGACGAGCTTGAAGGTCTCGGCCTTCGCCTGCGGGTCGGCCGCGGGGGGTCTCCTGCTTTCCTCAGTTGGAGTCACGGGCCTGCTCGTGCTGGCCGGCCTGCTGCACGTGATCGGCGGGCTGTGGCCGGCGCTGGTCGCGCGCGGCGGTGGGTGGCGAGGACCTCGCGGGCGCTCCTCGCAGCCGCTTGCCCAGATGCCGGGACCCTCGCGGTCAGCTCAGAGCTGAGCGCTGGCGGCGAGCGCTTCGACGACTGCCGGATCGACCCACCCTCCTGCGCGCTTCCGAAGCTCTTGGACAGCCTCGGCAGCCGGGAGCGGCTCGACGCCGGCCCGGCCGATTCGCAGATCGGCGAAGGCGCACCCCACCGCGATGATCCGCGCCTGCAGGGGGATCTGCTCGCCGGCCAGCCCGTCGGGGCCACCGCGTCCATCGAAGCGCTCGCGATGGTGCAGCACCCAGTCCCCTGCCTTCCGGGGAAGACCGGCGCCGACAACGAGCTCGCGGGAAGTCTCGACCACGTACTCGTCGCGGCTGGTTCGGGGCAGCGCCGCGACATCTCCTGCTGCATCCACGTCGGCGGACTGCGGTCCCCGACGCCAGGGACGCCGTTTCCGGGCGCGTCGGGCGCGTCGGGCCGCCAGGGTCTTGTCGGGGACCACGCCGGCGCGGGTGTCGGGTTCGGATCCGTGGCCTGCGTGGACGTCCTCGCGCAGGAGGTAGATGTTCCCGGCTTCGTGGACGCGCGCCGCCGCCCCGATCAGCAGGCAGTCCTGCATGGGAAGCGACAGGGCGAACGCCATGGCCACGGCGGCTTCCGAGCACTGCGTTGCATGCTCCCGTGCTCCGGGGTCGTGCGTCTCGAGCGCCCCGAGCAAGGGCTCGACACGCTCGTGGAGCTCGGAGGGGCTGATGGTGGACTCGTGGTCGGTCATCGATGCCGGACTGTTGGGGTCGGATTCGTTCGTCGGCGCTAGAAGAACGCGCCGCCGCGGTATTCGCCGAACACCTCACGCATGACGTTGCACGTCTCGCCGATCGACGCGCCGGCCCGCAGCGCCTCCTTGATCGGGTACAGGAGGTTCTCGTCGCCCTCGGCGGCCTGCTTGAGCTCTGCGAGCGTGCTGTCGACGGCGTCCTGGTCGCGGTCGGCCTTGGACTTCTCGAGGCGATCGAGCTGGCGCTGCTCGGCCTCGGCGTCGACGCGAAGGATCTCGACATCCTCGACCTCGTCGGTGACGTACTCGTTGACGCCGACCACGATGTCCTGCTTGACCTTGTAGCGCTGCTCGTAGGAGAAGGCCGACTCCTCGATCTCTTTCTGGATGAAGTCCAGCGCCTGGGTCGATCCCCCCAACTCGCCGACCTTCTCGATCAGCTCCCAGGATCGCTCCTCGATCTCGTCGGTCAGCGACTCGACGAAGTACGAACCGGCAAACGGGTCAACGGCGTCGGCGGCTCCGGACTCGGCGGCGATCACCTGTTGGGTACGCAACGCGATCCGTGCCGAGCGCTCGGTGGGCAGGGCGAGCGCTTCGTCGAAGCCGTTGGTATGCAGTGACTGGGTGCCCCCGCACACGGCGGCAAAGCCCTGCAGCGCGACGCGCACGATGTTGACCTCCGGCTGCTGGGCGGTGAGGGTCACACCGCCGGTCTGCGTGTGGAACCGGATCATCTTCGAGCGCTCGGATTCGGCGCCGAAACGCTCGCTCATGATCCTGGCCCACATCCGCCGGACCGCCCGGAACTTCGCGACCTCCTGGAAGACGTTGTTGTGGCCGTTGAAAAAGAAGGCAAGGCGGGGGGCGAAGTCATCGATGGCGAGACCTCGCTCCAGGGCCGCCTCCACGTAGGCGATCGCGTTCGACAACGTAAAGGCGACCTCCTGCACGGCCGAACAGCCCTTCTCACGGATGTGGTAGCCGGAGATCGAGATGGTGTTCCACTGCGGCACGTGCTCTTGGCAGTATTCGAAGATGTCGGTGGTCAGCCGCATCGTGGGCTCGGGTGGATAGATGTAGTTGCCGCGCGCGATGTACTCTTTGAGGACATCGTTTTGCACGGTTCCACGGAGCTTCTCCGCCGGCACGCCCTGCTCTTCGCCGACGAGTTCGTACAGCAACAGCAACATCGCGGCAGGAGCATTGATCGTCATCGACGTCGAGACGCCGTCGAGGGGGATCTGGTCGAAGCAGATCCGCATGTCCTCGATCGTGTCGATCGGCACCCCGGTGCGGCCGACCTCGCCCTCACACAGCGGGTCGTCGGAGTCGCGGCCCAGCTGGGTTGGCAGGTCGAAGGCCATCGACAGGCCCGTCGAGCCGTGCTCGATCAGGTAGCGGTAGCGCTCGTTGGTGTCCTCGGCGCTGGCAAACCCCGCGTACTGGCGCATCGTCCACAGGCGGTCCCGGTACATCCCGTCGTGGATTCCGCGCGTGAATGGGTAGGACCCGGGCTCGCCGAGGCGGTCGTGCAGCTCGTCGGCCACGTCGGACTCGTCGTAGACCGGCTGGATCTGGATGCCCGAGTCGGTGAAGACTCTGTCGTCGTCGGGGCCGACGACGGGAGCGATCGACCGCGACAGCGACTCGTCGACGGCCGGGGTCGACGGGGCGGGGGAGGGTTCGGACCCTTCGGCGGAGGTCGGGTCGTCGCCGGGGCCCTGCTCCTTGGCGTCGGGGGTTGCGGCCATCGAGGGCAAAGGATACGGGTGCCGCTCGCAGCACGACGATCGGCGCGGGCGGAGGCCGGTGTGGCTGCTGCGCGACAATCCCGGGGTGAGCTTGCTCGCGCGCAGATCCACCTGGATGGCCTTCGCCGCCGTGATGGCCGTGCTGTTGGGCGCGGTGTACCTCGTGGCGCTGGGTACTCATGCCGGACGCGACGTCGACGAGGCGGGGATCCTCAAGTACGGGGAGTCGGCCAGCCTGCCTCGGGTACAGGAGGCGACCGAGGCGATCGTGACCACCATCGATCGCGGCTCGCTGCTGTTCTTCGGGCTCGCGGCGCTCGGGCTCGCGCTGGTGCGGCGGCGCGGGCGCCTGGCCGTCGCGATCGTGATCCTCCTCGTCGGTGCCAACCTGGGGACCCAGGTCCTCAAGCCGCTGCTCGGCAATCTCGATCCCACCGGCGGGGACGCTCTGCGGTTTCCCCACCACGATGCATTCCCGTCGGGCCACGCGACGGTGTCGATGTCCCTTGCGCTGTCGCTGCTGCTTGGCGCTCCGCACCGGTGGCGGCCCGTCGTTGCCGCAGCCGGCGCCGGCTACGCAGCCCTCGTCGGTGGAGGAATGGTTGCCCTGGGTTGGCACTTTCCCAGCGATGTCGCCGGCGGGTATCTCATGGCGGCTGCGTGGACGGCGATCGCCGTCGCCCTCGTGGGCCCCGGTGCCCTGATCGAGTCCGATGGGGGGCGGCCTCTATCGGGTATGCGCTGGGGGCTCGGGCTGGCCGGCGGCATCCTGCTGGTCGGAGGCCTCGCGGTGGGGGCGGGGCTCATCGCCACGCGGCCGGAACTCGTGGACTACGGTCGCCTGCACACGACATTCTTCGTCGGAGCCGGTGCCCTGGGGATCTTCGCCGCGGTCGTCGCCGGAGCGGTCAGCACCGCATTGGGGCAGGCGGCTGTCCCTGCATCCCGCCCGGGCCCATCGTGACGCCGTCGGTACAGGCGACGGTCCTGATCCCCACGCACGACCACGGCTCCCTCTTGGAGCTCGCGGCGCGTAGCGCGCTAGCCCAAACCATCGAAGATCTGGAGCTGGTGATCGTCGGCGACGGGGTGCCCGAGGTCACGCGCGAGGTGGTGGCGGAGCTCCGTGCCGGAGACGACCGCGTGCGCTTTTTCGACAACCCGAAGGGCCCGCGGCACGGTGAGCTGCACCGCCACACCGCACTCCAGCACGCCCGGGGCCGGACGGTCATGTACCTGTCCGACGACGACCTGTGGTTTCCCGATCACGTGGAGACGGCGCTGGCCGCCATGGGGGAGGCGGATCTCGTGACGTCCGCGGGATTGGTGTCCTCCACACCCGGCGAGATCACGGGGCTGAGGTCGACGGACTTCTCGAGCCCCGCGATATGGTCCAGGGTCTTTGCGGGGCGCGGAACCGTGGGCCTGTCATTCGTCGCTCACTCGGTCGAGCTGTACCGGTCGCTGCCGCACGGGTGGCGTACAACCCCGATGGGGACGGCCACCGACATCTACATGTGGCAGCAGCTGCTCGAGTCGGGCGCCACTTCCCGGTTCGAGACGCGACCCACCGTCCTGCAGCTTCCGAGCAAGACACGCGAGCACATGACGATCGATGCCCGGCTGGCTGAGATGCGTCGGTGGGCTGCCATGATCGAGGATCCCCTGCTACGCGGCGAGTTGTACGCAATGGCCTGCGCGGTGACCGGTCGCCGTGAGATGGATCGGCTGCGGACCGAGGCGTTGCGGCGGGAGAAGCAACGCCGGGCGTGGCTGGCAAGTCCGCGCGGTCGAGCATCAAGGGCCATGGGTCGGTTCGAACGGCGCTTACGAGGGAGCGACCGGTCGGCGAGATCGAGCCGCCGCTTGGACCGTTGAGCGGTAGTAGGCTCGCGCAGGATGGAACGCTCCGACAGAGGCGACTCGCCCGGCGGTGCGATCCCTCATCTGCAGGTCGAGCCAGGGGGTGAGCGCGACGAGCCAAGCCGTGACTCTGGTGGCCGGCCGATCGGGACTCTTATCGAGGGGGTCGCCTGCGAGCGGCTCACCCCGCATGTTGACCACCGTGGCTCCCTGGTCGAGGCGATCAACTTCGACCATCCCTTCTGGCAGGAGCCCGTCGTCTACGCGTACCGGATCACGGTCGCACGAGGGCGGATCAAGGGGTGGGGGATGCACAAGATCCAGGCCGACCGCTACTTCCATACCGACGGCGATGTCCGCGTGGTTCTCTACGACGGCCGTGTCAACTCCCCGACCCAGGGACGGTTCAACCAGTTTTGGTTCGCAGATGCCTCGACCGGGTTGCTGCGCATCCCGCCCGGGGTCTGGCACGCCGACCAGAACTTCGGTGACACCGAGGCCGCGTTGATGAACTTCCCCACCGAACCCTTTCGACACCAAGACCCCGACAAGTACCGCATCGATCCCCACGGCGGGGAGATCGCGTTCGACTGGACGCTCGCCGACTCGTAACCGGTACGCGATCCCATCCGCGCGGCAGTGCCCATCGCTCTCCGCCCGACCGCTCGGAGCCTGGGTAGGCTGAACGCGCGGTGGCCCGATGGCACATAGGACTGGTTGGGTGCGGGGCCTGGGGTCGGCTGATCCTGCGTGATCTCAAGGCGCTCGGCGCGCGGGTGGATGTTGTCGCCCAAAGCCCGGCCGGCCGTCGGGCGGCCCATGAGGGGGGTGCCGACGCGGTGATCGGCACGCTCGAAGAACTTGCCCCGGTGCAGGGCGTCATCGTCGCCACCCCGACGGCCACCCACGCCTCGATCATCGACTCGGTCCTGGATCGGGCCGTCCCGATCTTCTGCGAGAAACCGCTCGCTCCAGACCCCCAGGTGGCCGCTCGGCTCGCTGGCGCGGCCCCGGACCGCCTGTTCGTGATGGACAAGTGGCGGTATCACCCGGGAATCGAGGCGTTGAGGGACCTCCTCGGCTCAGGTGGGCTGGGTGAACCCGTCGGGATCCACACCGTGCGGGTCGGGTGGGGCAATCGCCATCGGGACGTCGACCCGGTGTGGATCCTCGCCCCGCACGACTTGTCGATCGTGTTCGAGATCCTCGGCGTGCTGCCTGCGGCTCGTGCGGCGGTAGCCGAGGTAGTCGATGACGCGGTCTGGGGGTTGATCGGCCATCTGGGTCCTGCTCCGTGGGCGACGGTCCAGGTGTCGGCAAGTTCGCACAGGACCCACCGCGACGTCCGGGTGGTGGGCCAGGACGGCGTGGCCTGGTTGTCGGGGAGCTACGCGGACGCGATCGGGATCGCTCGACCGCCCTTCACCGCCGAGCCGCGGTGGCAGCCGGTTTCCCAGGAGATGCCGCTGCTCCGCGAGCTGCGCACCTTTCTCGAGCACCTGGAGGGAGGACCACCCCCGAGGTCCGGCGCCGCCGAGGCTGCACAGATCGTCACGCGCGTCGACGAGCTTCGCCAGCTTGCTGGGCTCGTGCCGGCCGGCCGACACTGACCGGGCTCGCGACAGGTAGTCGCCTCGTCGGCATTCATCCTGGCCCTGGATCTGCCTCCCAGACACGCACGCTTTGGGTGGGTGATCCGGTGGCGATTGCTCGCTCGAGATCTGCCACGGTGCCGAGCGCCGCATCTCGCTCGGAGACCAGCCGGGGCCGGGAAGGCCAGTCGATCTCCAGCGCCGGATCGTCCCAGCGGCACCCGAGCTCATCGGCCCGGTCCCAGTAACAGCTGACCGCGTACACATGGAGCGAGGGAGTGTGGAAGTAAAATCCGTGGGCGACGCCGGGAGGAATGACCAGGGCCGCAGGATGGGTGTCGCCGAGCTCGACCATCGTGCTGGAACCGTAGGTCCGTGACGAGGGCCGCAGGTCTCGCAGGCCGATCGTCGCCCGGCCGAGGGGAACGGTGAGGTAGTCGGCGTGGTGGAGGTGGGCGTGCACGCCTCGCAGCACCCCGGCCTCTGAGCGCACAGCGTTCCATTGGATCGGAGTGACGCTCGGATCCCACCGCTGCCGAAAGATCTCGGTAAACGAGCCGCGTTCGTCGGCGTGGGGGGTCAGCTCCCGCAGGTGGACGCCGCTCGGGAGGCGATGGTGACCGTCGTGGTCCGCTGGTGGCAACGACGACACACGCCCAGCGTATCGACCGTCTCGCCGCCGGCTCGTGGTCGGGTCCGACCGTTCTTGCTCAGGTTCTGGCGGCGTCGCCGGAGCCTCCGGCCTAGGATCAGCTCATGGAGGTGGAGGTCAAGTTGTTCGCCGTTCTCCGCGAGCGGGCGGGGGCGCCGAGCGTGAACGTACGGCTGCAGGAGCCAGCCACCGTTGGCGACGCGATCGCCGCGCTCGACGATGTCGTCGAGGGGCTGCCGGTCGTGATGGCTGTCAACCGACGCTACGCGGAGCGCTCCGATCCGATCACCGACGGAGACGAGCTGGCCCTGGTGCCGCCGATCAGTGGCGGGACCGAGGACGCTGATGCGGATATCTATGTCCGCGTTACCGTCGGCGCGCTCGACGTGGCCGGGTTGCGGCGACGCGTGGTGCGTTCCGAAGCCGGCGCGCTGGTCACCTTCGAGGGAATGACCCGCGATGTGGACCAGCTCGAATACGAGGCGTACGAGGAGATGGCCACCGAGCGCATCCTCGACATCTCCCGCCAGGAGCACGAGCGCCATGGCGTGTGCGCGATCGCCGTGCAACACCGGGTCGGGACCGTGGCGCTTTCGGAACCGAGCGTGCTGGTTTGCGTCTCGGGGCGACACCGCGAGGAGACCTTTGCGTGTGCGCGCGCGCTGATCGACCGTGTCAAGGCCGAGGCCCCGATCTTCAAGCGCGAGATTGATGGAGACGGGGCACGCTGGGTCAAGGGCACGGTTCCGGGCCCTGACGACCCGGGCGCCTGAGCGACCTCCGAGCGCTTCGAGGCATGCTCACCTCGGCCGTCATGTCGATCTGCGAGCCTGTCGCTGGCGATCGAGGTGGAGCACCCATGATCGCCTCCACCATGCGCCCGCTTGAACACTGCCCGAGCAGTCGGTGACCGATCCGAGCCGCGGCAGCGTTGACAGCGTTCCGAGGTCCTCACCTACGGTCGGAGGGGGTCACTCGTGGGTCGAAGCGGACGCACCGCCGACGGTCCCGTTCGGACGCCGCGCATTTTCGCCAGCCCGCCGACCAGCAAGGCTGCCCCGGCGCCCGGTCGCGCTTGCGCGTGTCCTGCTGGTCGTCCGTCCCGTCTCGGCCTTGCTGGCCCGGTTGCTGGAGCCGGCAGCGCGCCGGCAGCCCAACGCCGTCCACCGGGCACACGCGAGGCGAGGTCTTGAGGTGTTTCCTCGGTCCCCCGACCACGCCTACGCGCCGCGATACTTCAGCGCGCAGTCCAAGAAGGTCACCACCGGACTCGACGACCCCGAGTTCATGGCTGTGGCGAGCGAGGTCCGGAGCCAAGGACGGACCAAGCTCTACTATGACCGTCTCTACACACTGTTCACCGCGTTTCATGAGGTCTCGCGAACCTTTGCGACTGACCGCGGGTTGGCGGTGCTCGAAGCCGGGGCGTTTCGGGGAGGGACCGCGTTCTTCTTCGGGCGCCTAGGAGCTTGTTGAAGTTTCGTCCGGGTTGACGGGGAGCCTGTGGGCATGGCACTCACGGCGTTTGCGGTTCGGTCGGGCGAGGAAACCAGGCAGGTGCAGATGGTCTGTTTGGACGATTTTGTTCCGGTGGAGGACGAGTTGCGTCGGATCGAGGCGCTGGTCGATTGGGAGCATGTGCGGGAGACGGCGCGGCCGTTTTACCGGCCCGGCGGCGCCGGGCGGCTTGGGACCGATCCTGCGGTGCTGGTCAAGCTCGCGTTGGTGTTGGCGTGGCGGGGGTTGCCGTCGATGCGGGCGGTGCTCAAGACGGCGGCGACGGACATGTCCATTCGTCGGTTTCTCGGGTTCGGGCTGACCGAGCAGCTCCCGGACCATTCGACGTTCAGTCATGCCCAGACCAAGCGGTTTGCGGACTCTTCGGTGTTCGAGCAGTTGTTCACGGCGGTGCTGCGCCAGTGCACCGAAGCTGGCCTGGTCGGTGGGCGGCGGCTGCTGGTCGATGCCACGCATGTCGAGGCCGACGCGGCGCTGAAGAGTCTGCGCGCCGAACTGTCGCTTGTCGAGGACACCGTTGACGAGGGAGGCGGGCACGAGGCCGTCGAGGAGCGGCCGGCGCGGCCGAAGCTGGCGTTGGCTGAGCCACGCACGGGGCCGACGCCCAAGCGCACAGCATCGAACGCGACGGCGGTGTCGCGCTCTGATCCGGATGCCAAGCTGCGTCACAAGCCCGGCCATCGCATCCACCTTGTGCATCGCGCGCAGGTCGCGGTCGACCCCAAGGCGCGGGTGATCGTCGCGGTCGAGGCCGAGTCAGCTGCCGGCTCGGAGGCCGACGCGCTCGAGCCGCTGATCGGCCGGGCGCGGTTTGCCGGGCACGCCGCGAAGGAGGTCGGCGCTGACGCCGGCTACGCGAGCCAGGCCAGCTACGCCACCCTCGATTCGCTCAAGGCGACGGCGCTGATCCCACCCCAGCCCGGCGCCCGACATCTGGCTGCCGAGGCCGCCCGAGCACGGATGCGAACGCCGGTCGGCCGCGATGCCGCGATCGATCGCCAGGCCCACGCCGAAGGCGCGATCTCAGAGCTCAAACACCACGGGATGCGACGAGCGAGATGCCGCGGCACCCGCAAGACCCAGCTCCAGCTCCTCGCCGCGGCGACCGCGATCAACCTCAAGCGCCTCCTGACCGCCCAACAAGCCCGCTCGCACGGCCAGACCGGCGCGAACGGCACCCCTCACGCCGCCATCCCCGGCCTACTCGACCAACTCACCTGCTGCCTCGCCGAACTCGACCACCTCGCGGCGGCCGAAAGTTCAACGGGCTCCTAGCTGTCGTGACCGGAGACGTTGTGAACGCGGCTGATCGGGGGTTGGTCTCCGATTGAGCTGTGGGGGGTCTGCGCTCGTTGTAGTGGTGCAGCCAGTGTGGCAGAGCCCTCAGGCGATCGGCTGAGGAC
>JBPCPM010000021.1:0-64181 GCA_050999155.1 Solirubrobacterales bacterium | reverse complement strand
TCATCAGCGCGTAGAAGACCACGGCCTCGGTGAGCGCGAAGCCCAACCACATCAGGCCCTGGATCTCGCCGCGCATCTCCGGCTGCCGGGTCACCGACTCGATCGTCTTGCCGAAGATGTAGCCGATACCCGCGCCCGGGCCGATGGCGCCGAGCCCGGTACCCAGACCGAGCGCGATGGCCTTGCCGTCCGCGCCCTGACCCTGGGCCAGGGGAAGAATGAGGTCCGTT
Source organism: Solirubrobacterales bacterium (assembly GCA_050999155.1). Classification (GTDB taxonomy): domain Bacteria; phylum Actinomycetota; class Thermoleophilia; order Solirubrobacterales; family 70-9; genus JBPCPM01. The sequence continues at coordinate 63,951 of JBPCPM010000021.1, read as the reverse complement.
GCCAGTGAGACATCCATGGTGGTGCTCCTTTTCTGGTTGGCGGCCCTGTCGCTGGTGAGACGGAGCCGCGGCCTCAACCCTGCGTCCAGCCTACCCGGCGGGAGCCGACCACGCTGTGCATCTGGTCACCCTCGCGCACAGCGGTGGACCAAAAACCGTGGTCGCCCGGCGACCGGAACTCGCGGCTAGAGGTTGCCCAGCTCGGAGACGATCTCGGCCACGCTGGCCTTCGCGTCGCCGAAGAGCATCGCGGTGCCGTCGAGGTAGTAGAGCTCGTTGTCGATGCCGGCGAAGCCGGGGCTCATCGACCGCTTGAGCACGATGGTGCTCTGCGCCTCGTGGACGTTGAGGATCGGCATCCCATAGATCGGCGAGTCGGGGTCGTCGTTGGCCGCCGGGTTGGTGACGTCGTTGGCCCCGATGACGAGCGCCACGTCGGTGCGGGGGAACTCGCCGTTGATCTCGTCCATCTCCTTGAGGTTCTCGTACGGCACGTCGGCCTCGGCCAGCAGCACGTTCATGTGGCCGGGCATGCGGCCCGCGACCGGATGGATCGCGTAGTCGACGTCCACGCCCTTCTTTTCCAGCTCGTCGGCCATCTCGCGGACGACATGCTGAGCCTGGGCGACGGCCATTCCGTAGCCCGGGACGACGACGACCTGGGTGGCGTAGGCCATCTGGATCGCCGCGTCGGCCGCGCTCGTCGACCGGTACGGCCGGTCCTCGGCCGTGGCGGACCCGCCGCCGGTGGGAGCGCCCCCGAAACCGGAGAACAGGATGTTGTTGACCGAGCGGTTCATCGCCTCGGCCATCTGCAGGGTGAGGATCGTGCCCGAGGAGCCGACCAGCGTGCCGGCGACGATCAGCGCGAGGTTGTCCAGCGCGAAGCCGGCCGCCGCGGCGGCCAGGCCGGTGAACGCGTTGAGCAGCGAGATCACGACGGGCATGTCGGCGCCGCCGATGGGCAGCACGACGAGGTTGCCCAGGACGGCCGCCGCGATGAGCATCCCGACGAACAGCAGCTCGGAGGGGTCGTCGTTGGTCAGGGCCAGCACGACCACGCCGACGAGGATGCCAACGGTCAGCACGGCGTTGATGATCTGCTGGCCGGGCACCCCGACCGATCCCTGGGGCAGCAGCTCCTGGAGCTTGCCAAAGGCGATGTTCGAGCCCCAGAAGGAGATCGAGCCCACGACCATCGAGAGCAGGATCGGGATGAAGATCTCCAGCGGGATCGTGACGCCCGCGTCGGTGAAGTTGCGGAACTCCGACCAGGCGATCAGTGCGACCGCGCCGCCCCCGAGCCCGTTGAACAGGGCGACCATCTGGGGCATCGCGGTCATTTTCACCCGGCGGGCCGCCGGGATGGAGATCAGGGTGCCGACGACCAGGCCGATGATGATGAGGACGAAGTCGCCGACCTCCTCGTTGAGCAGCGTCGCCGCGACTGCGATGGCCATGCCGACGGCGGCGATCCCGTTGCCGCGGCGGGCCGTGGTCGGGTGGGTGCCGAGCTGCACCCCGTAGATGAACAGGATGACCGCGACGATGTAGCACGCCCGGATGAAGTCGATGTCCTGCAGGAAGACCGCGAGCGGGCTCATCAGGAATCGGCCTTCTTGGCGTCGGTCTTCGGCTTGGGCTTGGCGGCGAACATCCCGAGCATCCGGTCGGTGACCAGGAAGCCGCCGACGATGTTGACCGTGCCGAAGATGATCGCGATCAGGCCGATGATGTCCTCGGTGATGTCGTTGGAGAAGCCGATCACCAGCAGCCCGCCAAGCAGGACGATGCCGTGGATGGCGTTGGTCTGGCTCATCAGCGGCGTGTGCAGCGTGTTGGGCACCTTGCTGATCACGTGGAAGCCGGTGAAGGCGGCAAGGACGAAGAAGGTGAGCTTGGTCAGCAGGCTCGTGCCGCCGCCGGTGGTGACCTCGGCCGCGAGGGGAAGCAGCTGCGACAGGTGGCTCATTCGGACTCCTCACCGCTCGTGGACGCCGAGCCGGCGGGCTCGGAACTGGGCAGCTCGGCCTTCTCGACGCCCGCGGCCTCGGCAGCCCGGCCATGCACGACGCCGCCGCCGTGGGTCAGGCAGGCGGCCTCGACGATGTCGTCGGTGAAATCAAGGCGCAACGTGCTGTCGTCCTCGTCGTCGCCGGTGAACAGCGCGAGCAGGTTGACCATGTTTTGGGCGTACAGCTGCGAGGCGTGCTGGGACATCGAGCTCGGGAGGTTGAGCTCGGAGACGATCTTCACGTCGTGCTCGACGACGGTCTTGCCGCCCTGGGTGAGGTCGGTGTTGCCGCCGGACTCGCCGGCCAGGTCGACGATGATTGCGCCGGGGTTCATGTCCTTGACGGCCTGCTCGCTGACGAGCTTGGGGGCGGGCCGGCCCGGGATCTGGGCAGTGGTGATGACGACGTCCGAGCGCACGGCGGCATCCGAGACACCCTGCTTGATCAGCTCCTGCTGGTCGGCGTCGAGCTCGCGGGCGTAGCCGCCCTCGCCTTCGCCACCGGAGACGTCGATCTCCAGAAACTTGGCGCCGAGCGACTGGACCTGCTCGGCCACCTCGCCGCGGACGTCGAACCCGGTGACCACCGCGCCGAGTCGCTTGGCCGTGGCGATGGCCTGCAGGCCGGCCACGCCGGCGCCGAGGACCAGCACCTTGGCCGGGGCGATGGTGCCGGCGGCCGTGGTGAGCATGGGAAAGAAGCGGCCGAGCTGGGTGGAGGCGAGCAGCACCGCGGCGTAGCCGCCGATGTTGGCCTGCGACGACAGGGCGTCCATGGCCTGAGCGCGCGTGGTGCGCGGAATGGCCTCGACGGCGAAGGCGGTGACACCGGCGTCGGCCAGCGCCTTGGCCGTGTCGCCGTCGGTCAGCGGGCTGAGGAACCCGACGAGGACCTGGCCCTCGGAGAGGCGGCCGATCTCCTGCTCGGTCGGCGCCGCGACCTTGAGCACGACCTCGGCATCCCAGGCCGAACCGTCGGAGGCCAGGGTGGCTCCAGCCTGCTCGTAGGACTCGTCGAGGTGGTTGGCGCCCAGGCCCGCCCCGGCTTCGACCACGATCTCGTGGCCTTCACGGTCGGTCAGGCGCTTGACGGCGTCGGGCACCAAGGCAACCCGGCGCTCCCCCTCGCGCGTCTCCTTCACTACTCCAATGCGCATATCGGCGGCGAGAGCCTAGAGACTTCGGTGACCGCTTGCGGTCTGATCGGCGCGGCCCGGTCTGGGCCCGGCGGGACGGCCGGCGCCCGTCAGCCGGCCAGCTCGGCGAGGCGCTCGATCGTGTGGCGCTGCTGGTCGCGATCGAACTGGGCGAGCTGGCAGATGATCCGGTCGACGCCGGCCTCCTCGAACTTCTTCAGCCGCTCGGCCACCTCGTCGTCGGTGCCGACGAGCGAGCAGAGGTCGATCAGGTCCTCGGGGACCGCCTTGAACGACTCGTCGCGCTTGCCGTCGAGGTAGAGCTCCTGCACCGTGCGGGCCTCGTCTTCGAAGCCCATCCGCCCGGCCAGCTCGACGTAGAAGTTGCGCTCGCGCGAGCCCATGCCGCCCAGGTACAGCTGCAGGCTGGCCCGGACGACGTTGCGGGCCGTGTCGAGGTCGCCGTCCACGGCGACGGCGAGCGTCGGGGAGATCTCGACGTCTGAGCGTTGCTTTCCGCCGGCCTCCAGGCCCTTGTCGATACTCTCCCCGAAGACGTCGTTGAACTTCTCGGCGGTGACGAAGATCGGGATCCACCCGTCGCCGACCTCCAGGGCCATCGACACCGATTTCGGGCCGTTCGCGGCGATGAACACCGGAATCTCGTTGCGCACCGGGTGGAAGTTGAGCTTCAGCGGCTTGCCCTGCCCCCACCCCTCGCCTTCAGGCAGCGGAAGCGTGAAGAACTCCCCGTCGTGATCGAGCGGCGCGGTGCGGGCGATGATCGTGCGCACGACCTCGATGTACTCGCGGGTGCGGCTGTAGGGCTTGGGATACGGAACGCCGTACCAGCCCTCGGAGACCTGGGGGCCGGAGGGGCCGAAGCCGAAGATGAAGCGGCCGTCGGAGAGGTAGTCGATCGTCGCGCCGGCCATCGCCGCCGCGGCCGGCGGGCGCGCCGGGACCTGCATGATCGCTGCGCCCAGCTTGATCGTCTCGGTCTGCCCGGCCAGCCACGCCAACACCGAGACCACGTCCGAGCCGTAGGACTCGGCGACCCACACCGAATCAAAGCCCGCGTCCTCGGCCACGCGGGTCAGCTGCAGCGCATCGTCGCCCTGGGGGCCGATGCCGAAATACCCGAGGTTGAGTCCGAGCTTCACCGGCACGGGGGAGTGGCCTTGGTCTGCGGACGGCGCTCGGGCATCGACGCCGCCACCCTACCTCCCGTGCACCGCCCGGTGCGGGGATCAGGCAGCCCACGGTCAGCGACACTGTGGCGGTGATCCCCGCCGCCGTCGACACCACGACCACCCCGCCCTGACCCTGGCGCTGCTCGACGACACCTGGGCGTGGCGCCACAGGCCGACGGCTATGGCCTCGGGTACGCTTGACTTCGAGCAGATGGCCAAGAACGGATCACGAGGGACGCGGCGCGTCGGAGCCGTCGAGGGCCGTTCGCAGTCGAAGGATCCGCGCACCGGTCGCTGGACGCAGCGCGACACGACGACAGGGCGCTTCAAGGAGACGAAGAAGGCCGGTGGGAGCTTCAAGGGCGTCCGCCGGGAGCGGTGAACCGCCGCGCGCCCGGAGCTTCTGACGCCGGCGACCACGCCGACGCCACGAATGCGACGACCGCGGTGATCGACCCCAACGACACCGGCGAGCACGGCCTCGACGCCGCCGAAGCGCGGCGGCGCCTGGAGGAACTCGGCCCGACCGATCCGCCCGGGAGCCGGACCGTCGGCAGCATCGTCGTGGGCAACGTCTTCACGCTGTTCAACGCGATCATCTTCGTGTTCTTCGTGCTGGTCCTGTCGCTCGGCCTGTACGCCGACGCGCTGTTCGGCTTCATCGCCATCGTCAACACGGCGATCGGCATCCGCCAGGAGCTCAAGGCCAAGCGGGTGCTCGACGAGCTGGCCGTGCTCGTCGCGCCTCGCGCCCGGGTGGTGCGTGACGGCGCCGAAACCGAGCTCGGATCCCAGGAGGTCGTGCCGGGCGACCTCGTCCGCCTGGAGCCCGGCGACCAGCTCGTGGCCGACGGCCCGGTGGCCGGGGCCCGCGGGTTGACCCTCGACGAGTCGCTGCTGACCGGCGAGGCCGAAGGGGTGCGCAAGGCGCCGGGCGACCGGGGCCTGTCGGGGTCCTACGTGCTCAGCGGCTCGGGGACCTACCGCCTCGACGCGGTGCGCGAGGACGCCTACGCCGAGCAGGTGGCCGGACAGGCGCGCGAGTTCCGCCATCCCCCCTCCCCCCTGCAGCGCGAGGTCGACCGGATCCTGCTGGCGACCACCGGCGTGATGGTCCCCCTCGCCGTGGTGCTCCTGCTGTCCATGCGCGCCCGCGACGTGCCATTCGAAGAGGCGGCCCAGACGGCGACCGCCGGGCTGATCACGCTTGTGCCCGAGGGTCTGGTCCTGCTGATGAGCGTCACCCTCGCCGTGGCCGCCGTGCGGCTGGCCCGGATGCGGACCCTCATCCAGCAGATGAGCGCCACCGAGAGCCTGGCCGCGGTCAACACCCTGTGCGTCGACAAGACGGGAACGCTGACCGACGGCGAGCTGGAGCTCGTAGCCGTCGAGCCGTCGCCGGGCGTGGAGGACGCCCGGCTCCGCCACGACCTCGGCCGCCTGGCCGCGTCGGCCGGCACGCACAACCGGACGCTGGAGACGCTGGCGTCGGCCCTGCCCGGCACCCCCGACCGCCCGGTGGCCGAGGTGCCCTTCTCGTCGGAGTGGAAATGGAGCGGCGTCAGCCTCGCCGAGCCGGCGGGCGCGCAGAGCCTTGTCCTGGGCGCCCCCGAGGTGCTCGCCGGACCGGGTGGGATGTCGCTGCCGGAGGCTGTCGGCCGGTCGGTCGCCCACCACCAGCAGGCCGGCGACCGGGTGCTGGTCTTCGCCGACGCCGCGGGAACGCTGGACGAGGATCCGTCCTCGCCACTGCCCGCGCTGCGCCCACTCGGCCTAGTCGTGCTGCGCGAGCAGCTGCGGCCCGACGCGGCCGAGACCGTCGCCTTCGTGCGCTCGCAGGACATCGATTTGAAGGTGATCTCCGGGGACGCCCCACGCACCGTCGAGACGGTCGCCCGCGCCGTCGGCGTCGACGTCTCGCAGGGGGTGGCCCACGGCGGGTCCCTGCCCGACGACGACGCGGGCCTGCTCGCCGCGGCGCACGCCCATTCGGTGTTCGCCCGGATCACCCCCGACCAGAAGCGCCGGCTGGTGGCCGCCCTGGCCGGCGACGGCCGCCACGTGGCGATGGTGGGCGACGGGGTCAACGACGTCCCGGCGCTCAAGGCCGCGCGGCTGGCGGTTGCGATGGGGTCCGGCAGCCCGGTCACCCGGGGGGTGGCCGATATCGTGCTGCTCGACGATCAGTTCTCCGCCCTGCCGCGCTCCATCGGCGAAGGGCGCCGGATCGCGCGCAACATCCACCGTCTCGCCCGGCTGTACGCGACCAAGACCGTCTACGCCGGGGCCCTGATCGCCGCCGTGGTGCCGTTCGGGTGGACCTTCCCGTTCCTGCCCCGCCACCTGACGGTCGCCGCGCTCGTGACGATCGGTGTGCCCTCGTTCGTCCTGGCCCTGGCGCCATCGGACGGACCGCTGTACCGCGGCCGGCTGCTGCGCGCCCTTGCCGCGTTCGCCGTGCCGGCGGGGTCGGCGATCGCGCTCGGATCGCTGCTTGCCTTCTTTCTCGTCGACACGGTGGCCGGGGGCACGCTGCAAGAGGGCAGGACCGCTGCCACCACCGCACTGGTGATCCTCGGGCTCGGCTTCATCCTGCTGCTCGAGCGCGGGCCGGGCCGCGAGGAGATGCACGTCTCCAGCTACGTGCTCGCCCTCATCGCCATCCTCGGTGCGCTGTTCGCGCTGATCCTCGCCGCCGAACCCGTGCGGGCGTTCTTCGAGCTCGAGCTGCTCGGCGCGGGGCAGTGGTTCCTCGTGCTCGCCTCATCGGCCGTGTCGCTGCTCGCGGCGGGGGCGATCTGGCGGCTGCCCGTGGTCCGCCGGCTCGAGAGCGAGCCTGTCGGCGGCGAACGGGAGTCGACGGACGCCTCGGTCGCGGCCGGAGCGACCCACCGGCCGGTAGCGGCAGACGCCGACGAGCCCACGGCGTAGGCTGGCCCCATCGCTTCTCGCCGCACGAAGATCGTCACCACGCTGGGGCCGGCCTCCTGGGACGCCGACACCCTGCCACGGCTGATCGAGGCGGGCGCCGACGTGGTCCGCCTGAACTTCTCCCACGGCTCGGCCGACGAGCACGCCGGGATCATCGAGCGCGTGCGGACCGCCGGCGAGCAGGTGGGCCGCGAGGTCGCGATCCTCGGCGACCTTCCCGGGCCGAAGCTGCGGATCGGCGAGATCGCCGACGAACCGATGCGCCTCGCCGACGGCGACGAGCTCGTTCTCACAACGGGAGACGGGGACGGGGCCTCCGGCGTCGCGTCGGTATCGGTGTCGTGGGGCGGGCTGACCGATGCGGTGTCCGTGGACGAGGAGATCTTCCTGGCCGACGGGACGATCCGCCTCCGGGTCTGCGAGATCGGCGAGCACGACGTGCGGTGCGCCGTCGAGGAGGGCGGGCTATTGAGCTCCAACAAGGGCCTGAACCTGCCGGGCTCCACCGAGGGGCTGCCCTCGGCCAGCGAGCGCGACCTGGAGTGGGTGGATTTCGCGGTCGAGCACGGGCTCGACCTGCTGGCGCTGAGCTTCGTGCGCAGCGCCGCCGACCTCGAGCCGGTCATGGAGCGGATCGAGCAGGGCGGGTCGGACATCCCGGTGATCCCGAAGATCGAAAAGCCCGAGGCGGTCGACAACGCCGAGGAGATCATCAAGGCGGTCACCGCCGGGGTGATGATCGCCCGCGGCGACCTCGGGATCGAGATCCCCATCGCCCGGGTGCCGCGCGTGCAGAAGCAGCTGATCGCGCTCGCCGGCCGCTGGTCGGTCCCGTCGATCACGGCCACCCAGATGCTGGCCTCCATGGTGGACAGCAACCGCCCGACCCGAGCCGAGGCGACCGACGTCGCCAACGCGATCCACGACGGCACCGACGCGATCATGCTCTCCGAGGAGACGGCCATCGGCAACGACCCCGTGGCCGTGGTGAAGGTGATGGCCCGGATCGCCGAGGCGGCCGAGCAGGACCTCCCCTACGCCGAGTGGGCCCGCAACCGGGCGGGCGAGAAGGAAGCGGGACGGGTCGCGGGGGCCGTGGCGACCGTCGCCGTCGAAGCCGCCCGCCGGCTTGGCCTCGCCGCGCTGGTCGTGCCGACCTCCAGCGGCCGGACGGCGCGCCTGGTCTCGGCCCGACGGCCCGAGGTGCCGGTGCTCGCCCTGTCCCCGAATCCAGAGACGGTGCGGCGGGTCAAGCTGCTTTTCGGCGTGCAGTCCCGCGGGGCCGAGAGCGACATGGACCTGCGCGCGCTGCTCGACGACTGCGCCCGGCAGGCGTGCGAAGCCGGCGTCGCGACATCCGGCGATCTGATCGGCGTGACGGCCGGGACCCCCGACCAGGAGCTGGGCACCAACCTCTTCGAGGTCCACCAGGTTCCGTAGGGGGAAGGGCTTCGCCCGCATTCGTGGCGGGACAGCACCGCCGGGCAGTGTCTCAGCGGATCGCGACGAGATCGGGCAGCAGCCGGCAGCCCGCGCCGGGATCACCGCATCCACTGGCGACCAGCGGGCTGTCGGCCGCGGTCAGCGCGAACCGGGACCCCAAGGCGCCGATCGATGTGAGCGGACCGGGGACGGTCAGGCTCGCCTCCCGGGACCCGTCGAATCGGTGGCGGAGCAGCCGGCTCTCCCGATTGCCACCGTCGGGGTCAGTGCGTTGACGGGCCACCGTGACCCGAGAGCCGTAGATCTGGGGGGAGAGCAGCCGCGCAATCGTGCGGGCCGACGTCACCTCGGTCAGGACCCGCGCCGTGCGGTGGATCCGTCCGGCGCGCAGCTGCGTGCGCATCCGGTCGCCGGCGATCGTCCTGGCCCAGGTGAACGCAATCCGTGTTCCGCGCAACTCGACCGCCGTGGGGCCGGGCCGTCCATCGGCGCCGCGCGATCCTCCCGGCTGCCGACGCGATCGCCCACCGGCGCGCGTGTACAGGTACGGCAGCCGTCCCCGCTGCCCATTTCGGCGCTCGTAGATCCGGGCAAAAGCGATCCGTCCACGCCAGATCGAGGGGAGAAACTCCGAGGCGGCCTGGGTCGAGACGCCGGCGACCCGCCGCTCGGCCCCCGAGCCGACAACCAGGCGGAAGACGTCGCATCCGCCCCCGCCCGCCCGCATCGGCAGGGGTGCCGTGCGGGGCTCGATCTCGGGGTCCCTTTCACAGCGTGAGTACACGGCAACGGTGCGCCCACGCGTGTCCGGGCCCAGATCGACGTCGAACGGAACATCGCGAGAGGGCACGGGGGCCAGGCGTGGACCGGCCCCATCGTCGATCACCAACCGGTAGGCGTTCGCACCGTCCTGCTCTCGGGCCACGCTCCAGGCCCGGGTTCCGCCGTGGCCTGTCACCCCGATCGCCCCGCGGGAAAGGTTGGTCTCGCCCGGCCCTACCGCGGGCGCGGGCGCGCCGGTGGACGCCGGTGGAGCCGGCCCGCTCGCCGGCGTGCACGGCAACGACCCGCTGTCACGTGTCGTGCCGTCGACATCGATGAACTGCCAGCGCATGACCCCGGGGTCGAGCTCGAGCCGCAGGGCTCCGTACCGCCCATCGTCGCCTGCCGCCACCCGGGAGTCGGTTCGGTCATACCCAAACAGGCCGGTGCCTCCGGTACCGACGACGAACTGGGTCACCCCGTCGACCGGGCGGAGCCGCTGGTAGTTGTGGTCGTGGCCCGAGAGCAACGCGACGGCCTCCCCGGAGAGCTCCCGCCAACCCGGCTCGAGCCAGCCGCGGTCCCCCGCGCCGGCGGCCGAATACCGTGGCTTGTGGTCGAATGCGAGCGCGCAGGAGCCCGGATGCGCGCGCAACTGGTCGCGCAGCCAGGCCACCTGCGTGTCATCGAAGGCGGGGCCCTCGCTGTTGAGGCTGAGCAGCCGCCAGCCGCCGAGGTCCGTCGATCCGTAGTACCCGGCCCCGGTCCGCGGGGCCCGGTCGCCCCAGTAGGGGTCATAGCCCTGGGCCGAGCATCGCCAGTCGATCGGCGTCGGCCATCGACGGCAGCCTAGTCCGCCGAGCGCTCGATATCCCACCGCATTGCGGTGGGGATCGAGCACTCGGCGCGTCGACTGATCGGCGGTTGGCCGCGGTCAGCCGCGGTGGGTGGAGCGGCCGGCGTCGCCGAAGGGTTCGTCGCGGTCGCGGACAGCCTGTCGGAACCCGGACTCGGCCGCACGGGCCTGGAAGGCGTGGCCTTCGGGGGTGTGGCGGGCGATGCCGTCGAAGACCGTGCCGAGCGTCTGGGTGGTGGCCAGACCCTGGGCATGCACGGTCGAGTTGCACAGGAGCTTGTGCATGACGAGCTGGTTGACCGGCACGCGCGCGATCCGCTGCACGAGCGCCTCGAAACGCTCGTCGAGATCGGCCGCGCTCGGCGCCTCGGCGGCCAGGCCCCACTCGGCGGCTTCGGCGCCGCTGATGGCGTCGCCGGTGAGCAGCAGGCGCTTGGCCCGCGCCAGACCGACGCGGTGCACCCACAGGGCGGTGGTCGGCACGCCCCACACCCGGGCCGGCGGGTAGCCGATCTTGGCGGTGTCCTCCGCGACCAGGAGATCGGAGCACAGGGCCATGTCGGTGCCACCGGCAACGCAGAACCCGTGGACCTTGCAGACGACCGGCTTGTCGGCGTGAAACAGGCTCATGAAGCCGCGGACGTTGCGGCTCATCATCTGGAGATCGACAACCGGGTCCCATGTCTGCGAAGGGTCGTGGTTGGCCGCCTGGACCGCCGGGTCCAGAGGCCCGCCCGCCGGTCCGTCAGCGCCCAGGCCATCCATCCCCCGCTCGGCCGAGAGCTCAAGGTCGTAGCCGCCGCAGAATCCCGTACCGGCTCCGCTGAGCGCAATCACGTGGACGCCCGGGTCGAGGTCGGCCGCCTCCACGGCGCGTTCGAGCTCGCGCGGCATCAGCAGCGTGATCCCGTTGCCGCGCTCGGGGCGGTCGAGGGTCAACCGGGCCACCGGCCCGTCAACCTCGTAGGCGATCGTCTCGTAGTCGGCCATGGCACCGGGGGGTTCGGCGCGCTGGGCGCCCATCCTGCGCCGCCCCCCTCGCCACGGGACGCAACCAGTGCGCGAGACTGGGAGCCATGGGCGAGGCGATCACGCTGGAAGTGGCCGACCGCGAGGTGCGGCTCTCGAACCCCGACAAGGTGTTCTTCGGTGACGCGAAGATCACCAAGCTCGACCTCTGTCGCTACTACCTCGAGGTCGCCGACGCGGCGCTGCTGCACCTGCGTGACCGGCCGACGGTGCTCAAGCGCTACGTCAACGGGATCGACGGCGACTTCTTCTTCCAGAAGCGCGTCAAGAACCCGCCCGAATGGTTGCAGACCGCGACCGTGACGTTCCCGTCGGGGCGCAGCGCCACCGAGCTGGCTCCGGCCGACGCAGCGCACCTGGCATGGGCGGTGAACCTCGGCGTCATCGACTTCAACCCGTGGCCGGTGCGCAAGGCCGACCTCGACCACCCCGACGAGCTGCGCGTCGACCTCGACCCCGAGCCCGACGTTCCCTGGTCCCAGGTCCGCGAGGTCGCCCTGGTGGCCGGGGACGTGATCCGCGACCACGGGCTCGTCGGCTACCCCAAGACCTCGGGTTCGCGGGGCATCCACATCAACGTCCGCCTGGAGACGGAGTGGACGTTCACCGACGTGCGGCGCGCCGCGCTGGCGCTGGCCCGAGAGGTCGAACGGCGCGTCCCCGAGCTGGCGACCAGCAAGTGGTGGAAGGAAGAGCGCCACGGGGTGTTCGTCGATTACAACCAGAACGCGCGCGACCGCACCGTCGCCTCGGCCTGGTCGGTGCGGCCCGTGGCCGAGGCGCGGGTCTCGTGCCCGGTCACCTGGGACGAGCTGCCCGACGTCGAGCCCGACGACCTGCGGATTGACACGGTGCCGGCGCGGCTGGCCGAGCTGGGCGATCCCTCGGCGTCGATCGACGACCACCCCGGCCGCCTGGACGCCCTGCTGGCCCTGGCCGACCGCGACGAGGAGCAGGGGCTCGGCGACGCGCCGTGGCCGCCGCACTTCCGCAAGCGCGAAGGCGAGGGACGCAGGGTCAGCCCGAGCCGGCGCAAGGCCGACGACTAGGGGTCGAGGTCCTCGATCCGGCAGTCCGCGGCGTCCTTGTCGGTGCGCCAGCGGACGATCTTGGCGCCGTGGCGGATGCGGCCGTTGGAGACGTGGTCGTAGCGCACCTCGACGACCAGCTCGGGGCGCAGGGCCACCCATTCGAGCTCGCGGTCGGCGTCCCAGCGGCTGGGGTCGGCGCTGCCGCGCTCGCCCGACTCGTAGGGGGCGAGGGTCTCGACGAGCTCGTGTTTGGCCTTCGCGGTGAGCCCCGAGGTGTGGCCGACCACCCGCAACTCGTCGCCGTCGTAGAGGGCCAGCATCAGCGAGCCGACCGTTCCGGGCTCCTTGCCCGGTCGCCAGCCCGCCACGACGCAGTCGGCCGTGCGGACCCGCTTGATCTTGACCATGCCCTTGCGTTCCCCGGGGAGATAGGGGGCGTCAAGCTCCTTGGCGATCACCCCTTCCCCGTCGCGCAGCCAGGGCTGGGCGGATTGCTCGTCGTAGGCGATGGGCGTGAGCTCGGTGGCGCCGAGGGCGAGCTGCTCGAGTGCCGCACGGCGCTCGGAGAAGGGGCTGTCCAGCAGCGACGCGTCGTCGAGGGCGAGCAGATCGAACGCGCGGAAGACGGCGGGTGTATCGACGGCCAGGCGGTTGATCCGCGACTCGGCGGGATGGATCCGGTTGCCGATCGCGTCGAAGTCCTCGCGCCCGTCTGCGTCGAGGACCACGATCTCGCCGTCGAGCACGTACCGGCCGGCGGCGAACTCCAGCTCGGGGAAGTAGCGCCCGAGCGGTCGGCCGTTGCGTGACTGGATGTGGAGATCTCCCCCGTCGACGAAGGCCAGGGCCCGGAAGCCGTCCCACTTGGGTTCGTACGCCCATCCGTCCCCGTCGGGAAGCTTGGCCCGCGAACGGGCGAGCTGCGGGGCGAGGCCGGGACTCAGGGGCAAGGGCACGGGCGCAGCGTACCCGGGCCGTGTGGCCGAGCCGCTGCGCCTCGGCGCCGCCTGACCGCCGTCCACAATGCGGCGGTGACCCGAGGGTGCACAGCGTGAGCCACGCAGACCCCGAGGGAGAGGCCGACCTTGTCGTCGTCGGCGCCGGCATTGTCGGGCTGGCCACGGCGCGGGCGATCAGCCGGCGCCACCCACGGTTGTCGATCCGGGTGCTCGAGCGCGAGGACCGGATAGCCGCCCACCAGACCTCCCACAACAGCGGGGTCATCCACGCGGGGATCTACTACAAATCCGGGTCGCTGAAGGCGACGCTGTGCTCGGCGGGGCTGCGCTCCATGACCGCGTTCTGCGAGACCCGGGGCCTGCCCATCCAGAAGGTCGGCAAGGTGATCGTGGCGACCCGCGCCGACGAGCTGCCGCGCCTCGAAGAGCTCGAGCGCCGCGGCGCCGCCAACGGGGTCCCGGGCCTGCGGCGTATCGACGCAGACGAGCTCGCCGAGATCGAGCCGCACGTCAACGGCATCGCCGCGCTGCACTCCCCCGCCACCGCTATCGCCGACTTCGCCGCCGTCGCCCAGACCTACGCCGACGACCTCGCCGATGCCGGGGGGCGGGTCGACCTCGGGTGCGAGGTGCACGGCGTCGACGTCGGGGCCGGCCGGGTCGCCATCACCCACGCCCGCGGCGAGCTGCGGGCCCGGCACGCGATCTTCTGCGCGGGCGCGTGGTCGGACCGCCTCGCCGGGCTCGCCGGGGCGCCGGCCGAACCGCGGATGGTGCCGTTTCGCGGCGGGTACCTGCGATTGGCGCCCGAACGCCGGAACGTGGTTCGCGGCAACGTCTACCCGGTCCCCGACCCCGAGCTGCCCTTTCTCGGGATGCACCTCACCCCCACTGTCCACGGCGAGGTCATCCTCGGTCCCTCGGCGCTCATGGTCGCCGCGCGTGACGCCTACAACCCGGCCCGTGTCCGGGCCCGCGACCTCGCCGACATCGTCACCTGGCCTGGGAGCTGGAAGCTGGCCCGGCGCTGGTGGCGCACCGGGGCGCGGGAGATCCGCCAGGCCGCGAGCCGCCGCGTGTTCATACGCGAGCTCCAGCGCTTCGTCCCCGAGCTGCAGGCAGATGACGTGCTGCCCGGCTGGGGCGGCGTTCGGGGACAGGCCCTGGCGCGCGACGGGGGCCTGGTCGACGACTTCGTCGTCTCCCCCACCGAACGGGTGCTGCACGTGCGCAACGCCCCTTCCCCCGCCGCGACCTCGTCCCTGGAGATCGCCGAGTTGATCGCCGACCGCGCGGAGTCCGAGCTGGGCGTCGGCGCCTGAGCGGCTTGGATCGGGCGCCCGGCGGGTAGGCCTCCCCCCACACCACCCACGGAGGAACCGCCCATGCGCGCGATGGCCATCGAGGAATTCGGCGACGCCGACACGATCACCGAACTCGACCTTCCCGACCCGAAGCTGGGGCCGGACGGGGTGCTGATCGCCGTCGCGGCCGCCGGCGTCAACCCCGTCGACTTCAAGGTGCGCGAGGGCAAGCTGGCCGAGGCCTTCCCCTACCGCTTCCCCCTGATCCTCGGCTGGGACGTGGCCGGCACCGTGCAGGAGGTCGGTCCGGCCGTGACCACGGTCGGCAAGGGCGACGCGGTCATGGCCTATGCGCGCAAGCACGTGCTCTCGGAGGGGACCTACGCGGAGCTGGTGACGGTGACCGAGCAGATGGTCGCCCCCGCCCCGGCGTCCATCGAGGTCCAGGACGCGGCCGGCCTCCCGCTGGCCGGGCTCACGGCCTGGCAGGCGATCGAGAAGATGGACATCGAGCGCGGATCGACCGTGCTCGTGCACGGCGCCGCCGGCGGTGTCGGGCACCTCGCCGTCCAGATCGCGGTCGACCGGGGGTTGGAGGTGATCGGCACCGCGAGCGCGAGAAACCACGACGCGGTCCGGGCTCTGGGCGCCTCGGAGGTCGTCGACTACCGCGAGACCGACGTCGTCGCGGCCGTCCGGGAGCTGCGCCCGGACGGAGTCGACGCGGTCTTCGACCTCTTCGGAGGCGAGGCCCAGCAGCAGAGCCTGTCGGTGCTGCGACGCGGCGGGCACCTGGTGTCGCTCGCCAACCCCCCGGATCCCGACGCCTGCGAACAGCACGGCGTCCTCGGGCACTACGTGTTCGTCCGGCCCGACGGGGAGCAGCTGGCCGGGCTGGCCACCATGATCGACGCCGGAAGCATCCGCCCCGACATCGCCGAGCGCAGCCCCGTGGATCAGGCGGCCGACGCCCACCGGCGCCAGGAGGACGGCCACGTCCGCGGTAAGCAGGTGCTGACCGTCGGTTCCTGAGCGGCGGTGGCGGTACGCCACACTGGTGGGGTGTCTGGCGCCGTCGCGATCCGGGCCCTGGCCGTCCAGGGCGCAGCCGTCCTCGTCACCGCCCTGGTGCTGGGCGCGGCCCTGCCGACCAGCTTCTTCGAGCGCTGGGGCGCGGTCGCGGGCCCGCTGAGTTGGGCATTGTGCGCGCTGGTCACGGCGGTGGTGCTCTCGCTCCCGGTCCTCCGGACCCTCGTGGGCGCAGCGCTGGCCGGCATCCCGGCGATCGTTGCCGTCGTGGCCGGAGTTCACTGGGCCGGGACGCTCATCGCCCTCGTCGTGTTCGCCGGGTGGTGCGGGACGGTCGCCGCACCGGACCGCTCGGCTCCTGACCGTGCACCCCACGGCCCGTCGGCTCCTGAAAGTGGCCGCCGGCGGGGGCTCAGGAGGAGGCGAGCGGCCGATGTGTGAGGTCGCGCTGCTGTGGGCGCAGGTGCGGCTGCGTGAGCTGCGCCGGTTAGGGCGCCCGGTGGCTGGGGATACCCGGACGACGAGCGTGCCGCCGCCTGCGCCGGCGTCCACCGCGCCCGGCTCGCCACGCGACCTCGTCCCGGGAGGACCCCACCGATGGAGCACACCACACTCGGCCGTACCGGCCTCGACGTCTCGGAGATCTGCTTCGGCTGCTGGCAGCTGAGCGACGAGTGGGGCCCGGTCGAGCGCGACGACGCGATCGAGGCCATCCGCCGGGCGCGGGAGCTCGGCGTCACCTTCTTCGACACCGCCCAGGCCTACGGATTCGGCGCCTCCGAGAAGCTCCTGGCCGACGCGCTGGGCGACGGGATCGGCGACGACGAGCTGACCATCGCGACCAAGGGCGGGCTGCGGCCGACCGACGACGGCGGGGTGCGCCGCGACAGCTCGCCCGAATGGATCCGCCAGGGCGTCGAGGAGAGCCTGGAGCACCTCGGCCTCGAGGCCATCGACCTCTACCAGGTCCACTGGCCCGATCCCGACGTCCCGTTCGAAGAGACCGCCGGCGCGCTCGACGAGCTGCGCGACGAGGGCAAGATCCGACACATCGGGGTCTCGAACTTCGACGACACCGAGATGGCGGCGTTCTCGGAGACGGCGAAGGTTGAGACCCTGCAGCCTCCCTACCACCTGTTCCGCCGCCACATCGAGGACGACATCCTCCCGTGGTGTGCGTCGAACAAGGTCGGGGTGATGGTCTACGGCCCGCTGGCCCACGGCCTGCTCGCGGGCAAGCTCGGACCGATGTCGAGCTTCGCCGAGGGCGACTGGCGCCAGGGCCACCCGATGTTCACCGGCACGACGCTGCGCCGCAATGTCGAGGTCGTGGAGAACCTGCGGGGCTGGACCGCCGACCACGACATGTCGCTCGTCGAGCTGGCCGTGGCCTGGACCCTGGCCCGCAAGGAGGTCGACGTGGCGATCGTCGGCGCCCGCACGGCCGAGCACATCGAGGGGACCGCCGGAGCGTCAGGAATCAGCCTCTCCGAGACGCAGCTGGGCGAGATCGACGACATCTCGGCCCGTGGTGACCAGACGTGGGGTCCGACGCCCGAGGACTGACGTTCAGGCGTCGACGCCGTAGATCGCCCGCGTCCAGATCTGGGCGAGCGCCTCGGCGAGCTTCTCGTTGCCGGCAAGACCGGGGTCGCGCAGCAGGTGCTGATGGCACGTGCGCTCGGTCATCCACACCAGCGCCGCCGCCGTTTCCTCCGCGGGCGCCGACGGCGCTCCGGCGGCCTGCTCTCGGCGGATCCGTTGCGCGGTAGCCTCGATGAACCGGTCAGCCAGCGCCCGCCACCACTCCCGGACGACCTCGTCGGTCGCCGTCGTGTCGACCACGGCTCGCAACAGGACACCGTGGTCGAGAAACGACCGGACGACCAGCCCGGCCTGGGCACGCAGCTGGGCGGCGCCGTCGCCCTCCTCGCCCCACCACTGCTCGGCCAGCTCGTAGAGCTCGGCGCCGGCGCTGTCGGCGAGGCGCAGCAGCAGCTCGCGCTTGTCGCGGAAGTAGAAGTAGAAGGCGGTCCGCCCGATGCCGGCGCGGGCGGCGATCTCTTCGATCTTCAGCGACGCGAACCCGTGACCTTCCTGCAGCAGGGCGTCGGCGGCATCGACGATCCGTTGTTCGGTGGCGGCGCGGCGGTCGGTATCGGCGATCGGGGTCTCGGGCACCGGCCAACCCTACCGCTTGACACCGTGTCAGACACTCTGTCAGGATCGGGGGCGCGCGGGGAGCCCAGACCCCGCACCCACCCGACCACCGACGCCAAGGGGACCGATGTCCACACTGCTCGACATGACCAGCCAGGGCGACGTCGCCACGATCAGCGACGACTCGAAGATCGCCAACGTCCAGCTGCTCAAGCCCCAGCAGCTGTACGAACTGTGGGAGCGCCAGCACTGGCGGACCCAGGACCTCGACTTCTCCCAGGACGTCGAAGACTGGCGTGGCCTTTCCGAGGACGACCGCGACTACCTGGCCTGGATGCTGTCGTCGTTCTTCATCGGCGAGGAGCGCGTGACCACGCAGTTCTCCGGGCTGGTCATGGCCTACGAGGACGAGGCCGAGGAGAGCTTTCTCACCACCCAGCAGGTCGACGAGGCCCGCCACATGCAGTTCTTCGATCGCTTCTACAAGGAAGTGCTCGGCGTGGCTGACGACGCCTGGGATGAACGGCTGGGCCGCGTGCGTGAGCACCTCAACGACGCATTCGTGAAGCTGTTCGACACCGAGCTCGTGCAGGCCGGTGAGGCGCTCATCGCCGACCCCTCGGACACCGAGGCCAAGGTGCGCTTCGTCACGACCTACCACATGATCATCGAGGGAACCCTGGCCCTGACCGGCCAGAACTTCATCACCAGCGCCTTCGAGCGCGACGGCATCCTGCCGGGCTTCGTCGAGGGATTCGCGAACGTCAGCCGCGACGAGCACCGCCACGTCGCCTACGGCACCTGGTACCTCAAGAAGACGCTGGCCGAGCGGCCGGACCTCAAGCCGGCCTTCCAGGAGCGCCTGCATGAGCTGCTGCCCGTGGCGGCCGGTGTCCTGGTACCGAGGGGCAAGCAGGTCGGCGACGACTTCGAGTTGCTCGGGTACACCAGCGCCGAGGTCAACGAGTTCGCCTTCAACGCCCTCAACCGGCGGCTGAAGGTGATCGGGGTCGGCCTGGGAGACGCGGAGCCGGCGGTCGCCTAACCTCTTGGCATGACCAACGGCCTGACGGTGGCGGTGCTGGGCACCGGGATCATGGGGGGGCCCATGGCACGCAGCATCGCCGCCGCCGGCCACTCGGTACGGGTGTGGAACCGCACCACCGACAAGGCCCAGGCCCTGGCCGGCGACCGCGTGGAGGTCGCCGACAGCCCGGCCGATGCGGCTCGGGGCGCCGACCTGGTGGTGACCATGCTCGCCAACGCCCAGGCCACGGAGGCTGTGGCTGACTCCCACGAGCAGGCGTTCGTGCCGGCCATGTCCGAGGGGACCCCCTGGATCCAGATGGGCACGGTCGGGCTCAGCGGCACCGAGCGGCTGGCGGCCCTCGCCCGTTCCGGGTCGGTGGCGTTCATCGACGCCCCGGTCCTCGGAACCCGCGGCCCGGCGACCGACGGCGAGCTCGTGGTGCTCGGCTCCGGTCCGGACGAGGTTCGAAAGCAGTGCGATCCGGTCTTCGAGGCGGTCGGCCGCAAGACGCTGTGGCTCGGGGAGGCCGGGCAGGGCAGCGCGCTGAAGCTTGTCGTCAACACGTGGGTCGTCGGGCTCGTCGCCGTGCTCTCGGAAACGGTCGCGCTGGCCGAAGGCCTCGACCTCGACCCACGCGACTTCCTGTCGCTGATCGAGGGAGGCCCGCTCGACGCCGGCTACGCACAGACCAAGGGTGCGGCGATGGCTGCCCGTGACTTCGATCTGGCGTTTCCCCTCCAGCACGCGGCCAAGGATGCGCGCCTTGCCCTGGAGGCGGCCAACCGGGAGGGGCTCGTCCAGCACGTTACCCGCGCCGTCGCCGAGGCACTGGAACGCGGCGTTGACGCCGGCCACGGCGAGCAGGACATGGCCGCGGTCGTCCGGTCTGCGGCCGAGCGGCGGCCCGAAGCCGAGCCCCACTCCGGCTAGAGGGTCGCCGTCAGCCCAGCGGGTGGTCGCCCGCCGCGGCGGCGAGCAGCTCCGACGGGGTCATACGCCGATCGCGGGTGGCGGCGATCCGGCCGGGCCGCGAGGCCCTGGCATGGATCTCGATCCCCTCGCCGCACCGCTCGGCGTCCGTGGTCCGGATGCTCACACGCGTGCCCTCGGCGACGGCGCGCTCCCAGATGGCAGCGGCACGATCGATCTCGTCGAGGAGCGTCTGGGGCAGGAGGGAGGCAGGCTCGGGCATGGTGGGATGACCGCCGGTGGCGGGTTTCCGAGCACCTGGCCGGAACCGGGAGAACCCGCCGGATGCGCGGTCAGCCCGGGTGATCGGCCGCCCGCAAGCGGCGTTGAGGGACGCTCGACGGACGGCGTAGTACCGCCCGGACCAGCGACCGTCAGGCGACGGCGTTGAAGACCTGTGCCTCGTTGGCGAGCTGCTCGCGCAGGCGGCGTTTGAGCTGACCGTGGATCTGACAGATGCGGCTCTCGGTCACCCCGAGAATCTCGCCGATCTCGCGGAGGGTGAGGTCCTTGACGTAGAGCAAAACCGCAACTTCGCGCTCACGCTCGGGCAGGGCGTCGAAGGCCTCACGGAACCGTTCGCGGGCCAGGACGACCTCCGTGGCGTGCTCGGGGTCGGACTCGAGGTCGTCGGAGGCGATGGTGTTGAGCCGTTCACCGGCACTGTCGTCGTCGGAGCCGAGGACCAGCGAGTTCAGAGACGTGACTTCCGAGTGGGCGATCTCGTGCTGCTTGTCGCGCAGGGTGGCGACGTCGACGCCCATCGCATCGGCCAGCTCCTCCTCGGTGGCCGAGCGCCCGAAGCGGGCATTGAGGGTGTCGCGGGCGTTGTTGAGGTCGCGTTCCCACCGGCGCAACGATCGTGGGGCCCAGTCGTGGCGGCGCAGCTCGTCGATCACGGCGCCGTGGATCCGCGTCCACAGGAACTGCTCGAGCGTGGCGCCCTTGCTCGGGTCGTAGCGGTCCAGCGCGCCCATCAGGGCCTCGAGCCCACAGGAGATGAAGTCGTCGACCTCGAACCGCGCCGGCAGCTCCTTGACCTTGCGGTACACGACGTACTTGACCAGCGGCGCGAAGGTGAAGATCAGCTGGTCGCGCAGCTGCGGATCCCGGCTGCGCGAGTACCGCTCCCAGAGCTTCTGGGCTTCGGCGTTGGCCGCCTTGCGGCTCTTGGCGGTCGTAGTGGAGCCTCCGGTGCGGAGGCCTGCGGAACTCGACATCGGCTTCTCCCTTTCAAGTCGCTTGGCGCGAAGGCCACGCGGCAGATCCCGGCTTCCCGACCCCGATCCAAGGGGTCCTCCCCAGACCTCCCGCGCATTGTGGAACCTCACGCGATACAGCCCTATCGGCAGCCCCCGCCACGAGGTTGACCCCTGTCGGTCATCCGTCCACTCGAGCCGCGACGCGGGCGTCGGCCGATCGTCCAGACCGCCTTCGCCGGACACAGGCGGACAGCGGTCGGAGCCCAGGCTCGGTGCACGCCCGGGCCTTCCGTTCGTAATGCAGCCGCCGCGGGTACATGTCCAGCGGACCCCGGACCACAGCAAGGAGCCCCCCCGACCCCATGAGCACGACCGAAGCCCCGTCCGAGCCGAAAGCCGGCGCCGGAACGTCGTCGTTTGCCAAGTCCCTGTTCCTCGGCGAGCTGCACGAGGAGATGGTCTTCCCCTTTCCGTACCCGGACCCCGAGGAGGACGCCAAGATCCGCAAGCTCAACGGCTTTCTCAAGGACTTCGCCGCCGACTACGACGCGCGCAAGGTCGAAGAGGACCGCTGGGTGGGCGACGAGAACATCGAGCGTCTCGGCGAAGGGGGCATCCTCGGGCTCTACGTCCCCGAGGAGTACGGCGGCCAGGGGCTCTCCCAGACCGGCTACTGCCGCGTCTTCGAGACCATCGCCAACATCGACGCGACGCTCTCGGTGGTCCTGGGCGTCCACCAGTCGATCGGCTACAAGGGCATCTCGATCTTCGGGTCCGACGAGCAGAAGGAGCGGTTCCTGCCCGATCTGGCCGCCGGCCGCAAGCTGGCCGGCTTCGCCCTCACCGAGCCGGGCGCCGGCTCCGACGCCTACCACCTGGACTCCCGCGCGGTCCTGCAGCCCGACGGCTCGTGGAAGCTCAACGGCGAGAAGCGCTGGATCGGCAACGGCGAGAAGGGCGACGTGTTCACCGCCTTCGCCCGGGCCGAGGTCGACGGCGAGGACCGCCACATCGCCTTGATCCTGGAGAAGGGGATGGATGGCTTCGAGGTCGGCGAGCGGTTCGACACGATGGGCCTGCGCGGCAACGACCTGCGCCGGCTGTACTTCAAGGATGTCCGCGTGCCGACGGAGAACGTGCTCGGCGAGCCCGGCGAGGGCTTCAAGATCGCCATGCACATCCTCAACAACGGCCGCATGAGCCTGGGCACGGGCTCGGTCGGCGCGGGCAAGAAGCTGATCGACCTCACGATCGAGCACGTCCAGAACCGCCACCAGTTCGGCCAGGCCCTGGCCGAGTTCGAGCTCGTCCAGGAGAAGATCGGCTGGATGGTCAGCTACCTGTTCGGCCTCGAGTCGATGGCGTATCTGACCACGGGCATGGTCGACGCGGGCGTGCCGGACTACTCGCTGGAGTCGGCCATGTGCAAGGTGTCGGGCACCGAGTTCCTGTGGTACCAGGCCAACCGCTCGCTGCAGCTCAAAGGCGGCGAGGGCTACATGCGCGACGAGCCGTACGAGAAGATCCTGCGCGACATCCGGATCTTCCCGATCTTCGAGGGCGCCAACGACGTGCTCCGAGCCTACATCGCGCTGACCGGCATCAAGCCGCTGGGCGAGAAGCTCTCGGAGCTCGGCAACATCGGCCTCGATCACCCGATCTCCTCGATCGGCGTCCTGGCCGACTACGTGGGCTCACGGATCCAGAGCCGGGTGAGCCCGGACTCGATCACCAAGGTCCATTCCGAGTTGCAGGGGCGGGCCGACAGCGTCTCCCAACAGGTCTCCCGCCTGCACGAGGCGGCCGAGGGCCTGCTGCGCAAGCACGGCAAGAAGATCACGACCGAGCAGCGCCAGCAGGAGCGCCTGGCCGAGTCGATCTCCGACATATACGCCCAGATCGCCGTGCTCTCCCGGGTGACGTCGCTGTTCGAGAACGAGGGCGTCGAGGTGGCAAGCCAGGAGCGTTACATCGCCGACACGTTCTGCGAGCGTGCAGCCGGCCGGGTCCACTCGCGCCTGGACCGCATCGACGACAACGACGACGAGCGCTCCAAGGACATCGCCAAGCTCGCCTACAAGCGCGGCGGCTACGGGTACGCGCTGGCGAAGGACTGACCGGAACCGGCCGCCGCGCGCGGGCTCGATTGCCTGAACGCGGGACGGCCCCGCTCGCCCGGGCGAGCAGCGGGCGAACGCCCAGGGTCCTGGTGGGCGAGGTCAGCCCCAGCGCCCGCTCAGCGGCTCGTCGGCCGCCGTGTCGGCCTGGCCCTTGGCGTCGGACTCGCCCATGTCACCCTCCCCACGGTCGGGCCCCGACCCGACCTCACCGCTGACCTGGAACAGGCGGGTCAGGGTCACCCAGCCCAGGCCGCCCACGAGGTTGCCGACGATGGCGATCAAGGTGTTGGTGACCAGCAGGCTCGCGTTCACATCGCTGTTGGCCGTTCCGGCCACCATGCCGAACACGATCTCCCCGAATCCCACAACCGCGTGGTTGAGCGCCGGGGCCGCCAGCAAGAACCCCACCAGCAGGGCGATGATGACCTTGGCCCCGTCGGACGTGGTCGCGGCCAGCAGCCACGTGAACAGGGTCATGACAGCACCCGCGAGGATCGCGCTCGTAAAGGCGGCGACCACGTCGCGCTCGGCGAATCTGTTGGCGATCTCGCCCGCTGCTTCCAGCGACTCCTTGATCAGGGTTTCGTCGGGGATCAGCAGCACCGAGACGAGGGCGAGGCCGATGAAGTTGAAGACCATCGTCACGAACCACATCCACACCAGCTGGTAGCGCGTGCCGCGCTGGGCCATCACCGCCGCCACCGGCACCAAGAAGTTCTCGGTGAACAGCTCCGAGCGCCCGATGGCGATGAACACGAAGCCGATGCCGAAAGCGACCGACCCGATGGTCTTGGCGATCTCCGGCGTGACCATCGTCTCCAGAGTGCCCTTGGTCACCATGAAGGCCAGCAGGCCAACCGCGACGTCGAAGCCACCGACAAGGCCGGTTGCCATGAGGCCGACGTTGCCGCGCTTGAGTCGGCGCTCGCCCTCGTCGAGCCCCTCCTGCCAGATCTGCCCTGGTGGCTTACCGCTCATCCCTGCCCGCCCCTCGATGGTTGCGTCGGGCGCCGGTCAGCGCCAGCCTTGACGATCGGGCGACCATATCCCGATTGGCGGCGCCCGAACCCCCATCCCCTAGGGCCCGGGGGAGATCGATGTGGAGTCGACGACCCATTTGTCGTCCGCGAGCACCAGGTCCATGTCGAGGGTCTCGCGCTCGGCGCTCTCGCCGAGCACCTTGGCCTCACGTCCGTCGAGGATCTCGACCCCGAGGATGTGGAAGTCGGCGTACTCCTTGCCCAGCTTGCGACCCTCGGCCTTGAGCCTGGTCTTCCACGCGTCCTTGCAGGCCGTGTCCTTCCCGGCATCCGCCGGCGCGCGCCGGCGGATCACCCGCTCCCGGAACGCGGGACTGCTGTACTCGCAGATCCGGCTCGGGTTCCGGGTGACGATCGCCCCGGCGTAGGCGCGGGCGCTCGCACGGACCTCATCGTTGTTGGTCGAGGTACACCCGGCGGCCAGCAGACAGCCACCGACGGCAAAGACGACCGCGGCCGAACGGCGCATCTCAGGTCCTCCGCTCGGGGCTGCCGGCCGTCTGGGTGTCGGCCTCGGCGGCGTTGGCCGCCTGGGTGTTGTCCACGATCTCGGTGAGGCTACCGCCGTCTTCTTCCTCGCCGATGACCTGGTAGAGGCGAGTCAGGGTCACGAACAGCATGCCGCCCACCGTGTTGAACACGATGGCGATGCCGAGGTTCAGCAGCACCTTGGCGTGGGTCGCCTCCACCGCGGTCCCGGCCATCACACCCCAGAACGACTCGCCGAAGCCGACGATCGCGTGGTTCAAGGTCGGGGCGGCCAGCACGAAGCCCAGCAGCAGCGCCATGACCAGGCGCACGCTCGCCGTCTCGGCCGCGGCCAGGCCCCACGTGAAGACCGTGATGACCGCTCCGGCGATGATCGCGCTCGCGATGCTGGCGGGGATCGACCGACCCGCGTACTTGTCGGCGACCTCGCCCACGGCGGCGAGCGTCTGCGGATCGAGCACACCCGGAATGACGAACAGCAGGGTCAGGACGATCATGGCGACGAGGTTCATCACCCCGGTGATCGCCCAGAGCTTCGCCACCCGTGTCCACCGTTCCCGCCCGGCGAGCACGGGAGCAACCGGGATGAGGAAGTTCTCGGTGAACAGCTCCGAGCGTCCCACGGTGATGAACATGAACGCAATCCCCAGCATGAACGCGGCGATCATCTTGGCCGGCAGGGGCGGCAGGACCTCGGTCATCGCACCGAGCATCGTCATCTGCGCCAAGGCGCCGATCATGATGTCGATCCCGGCGACGGTCCCGGTTGCGACCATGCCGACGGTCGATCGGGTGAGGCGGCGTTCGCCCTCCTCGACACCGTCGACCCAGACCTGCCGTACAGGGCGCCCACCAGTCATGGCGCGGCACAGTACTGCGTTCCCGGCGGTCTAGCCCTTGAGGGGTCAGGCCGCCTCACGGGCGAGTGCACTCAACGCATCGTGCGGGCGATCACCAGGCGCTGGATCTCGTTCGTGCCCTCGTAGATCTGGGTGATCTTGGCGTCGCGCATCATCCGCTCGACGGGGTACTCCTTGACGTAGCCGTAGCCGCCGAGCACCTGGATCGCCTCGATGGTGACCTCCATCGCGACGTCCGAGCAGAACACCTTGGCCATCGAGGAGTACTTGCCGATCTCGCGGTCGCCGTGTTCGATCCGGGCCGAGGCCTGGTAGAGCAGCTCGCGCCCCGCCGCGGTCTTCATCTCCATGTCGGCGAGCTTGAACTGGATCGCCTGGAAGGCGTTGATCGGCTTGCCGAACTGCTCGCGCTCGGCCGCGTAGCTGCGGGCGTAGTCGGTCGCGCCCTGGGCAATGCCGATGGCCTGGGCGGCGGCGCCGAGGCGTGTGCGGTCCAAGGTGGCCAGGGCGACCTTGAAGCCCTCGCCGACCTCGCCAATCACGTTCTCCTGCCCGACGCGCACGTCGGTGAACGACGGGGAGCCGGTCGTCGAGCCGCGGATCCCGAGCTTGTGCTCGCGGGCGCTGGCGTCAACCCCGTCACGGTCGGCCTCGACGATGAACGCCGTGACGCCCTTGGAGCCCTTGGCCTTTGTGTCGGTCTTGGCGAAGACGATGTAGTAGTCGGCGATCCCGATGTTGGTCGTCCAGTTCTTCTGACCGTTGATCACCCACTCGTCGCCGTCGAGCTCGGCGCGGGTGCGCATCGAGCCGGCGTCCGAGCCCGCGTCGGCCTCGGAGAGCCCGAACGCCGGCGACCACTCACCCGACGCGAGCTTGGGCAGGATCCGCTGCTTCTGCTCGTCGGTGCCAAACAGCTTGATCGGCATCGCGCCGAGGTCGACGATCATCAGCATCAGGCACGTCGAGGCGCAGGCCTTGGCCAGCTCCTCGGCGGCGATCGCCAACATCAGCGCGCCGGTGCCGGTCCCCCCGTACTCGGTGTCGAAGGGCAGGCCGAAGATGTCGTGGTCGGCCAGCAGCTTGCGCACGTCCCAGTCGTAGCGGGCCTGCTCGTCGGTCTCCGCCGCCCGCGGCGCGACCTCGTTCTTCGCGAGGTCGCGGATCATGTCGCGCAGGTCCTTGAACTCCTGCGGGATGTCGTACAGGTCGGTGGCGCCGTCGGTGATGGTGGTCATGGCGCGACCCTACCGGGCGGCCGACCGGCGTCCGTTCCTCCGGCCACCGGAGAATCGACAGGAAACCGGCGCATGATCCACGCCCAGTCGGTATATGTAGTGGTGATCGTCGGCCGCAGGGAGGTCGTCGACCCAAGATTGGGAAGCAGGAGCCCATGAGCGAGGCACGCCAAGGGGGTCCGAATACCGGCGGCGGGGGTCGCCAGGGAGCGTTCACATGGCGACACGGTTCTCGACGGGACGGCGCACCACGGCGCTGGTGGCGGCCGTGACCCTTCGGTCCGAGACGACCGGCCTGCGCCGCCGCTCGGGCGCGCTGCTGGCTGCCTGCGCACTTGCCTGCGCAGCCATCGTCGCGCCCGGCCTCGCCGGCGCCCAGGACGACGGCGCCCCCAAGGGCACCTTCAGCGAGCCCTTCGTCGAGCCCACCATCGACGGTCAGCCGTCCGAGGAGAAGTGCAAGCCCAAGGACGAGCAGCAGCAGAACGGCCGCGAGTTCGAGTGCAAGCCGACGGCCGGCAGCATCAACGTGCTGCTGGGCGGGACGACCTTCTACTGGGACGCGCTCGAGGGCACCGAGAACGTCAACAACTCGATCGTCGCCGAGTACGGCGCGGCGGCCGAGAACGACGAGAGCCGGCTGCTCGACCTCAACAACGGCGACCCCCAGTGGGAGCAGCCCCCGCAGTCCGACGGCGGGGCGAACCCCGACGGCAACCCCAACTCGCAGCCGCTGATCCCCGGCGCCGAGAGCGAGGAGCGGGGCAACGACGGAGCCCTGTTCTGCTCCGACAACAACTTCCTGGCCGACGGGCGGATCATCGCCAACGGCGGCACGGCCTACCTCAACGACCCGGCCGCCCCCAACGCGGGCGTCGGCATCCCCGGCGCGACCGACCAGCCGATCGGCGCAGTCGAGCTCGAGGGCGTCGATGCGACCCGGATCTTCGATCCCGCCACCAAGCAGTGGAGCCAGGCCGGCCGGATGATGCGCGGTCGCTGGTACCCGACGATGGTGACCCTGGGCAACGGAAAGATCCTCACGGCGAGCGGCGTGGAGAAGCTGCTCAAGCCCGTCTACCAGGACCGGCTCACCGAGTCGGGCATGAACGTCAAGCAAACGGAGACCTTCGATCCGGCCGATGGTCAGTGGGACTACAACGGCGAGTCGGCCGACCGGTCGCTGCCGCTGTACCCCCGGCTGAATCTGCTGCCCAACGGCCACGTCTTCTACGGCGCCGCCGGGCAGCCGTTCAACCCGGCCGGGGAGGCATACGACCAACCCTTGTGGAACATCGCGGCCTCCTACGACCCGGCGGCCAAGTCCTGGAAGGACCTTGGCATCCCCGGTGGGCCCACCACCGGCGTCACGACCTTCCCGGGTTTCCGCGGGTCGGCCACGCAGACGATGATGCCGCTCGTCCCCGATGAGGGCGGCAACTACTCCAAGACGACCTTCCTGTCGGCGGGGGGCGTGTCAGGGGGCGTGGCGGCCACGAGCCCCGGCGCCTACATCGCGTTGCCGCAGAGCCAGCTGGCCACGGTCGACACCACCGACGGGAACAAGCTGACCACCGAGGAGACCGGCCCGCTGTCCAAGGGCCGCTGGTACGGGACCCAGGTCCTGCTGCCGACCGGCGAGGTCGCGATCTTCTCCGGCTCCGACCGCGACGAGGTCGTCGCACCGGGCGTCGAGATCCCGGTCAAGGAGGTCGAGATCTACGACCCCGAGGCCAAGGAGTGGAAGGTCGACGCGACAGCGAACAAGGCGCGGACCTACCACAACACCGCGGTCCTGCTGCCCGACGGCCGCGTGCTCGTCGGCGGCCACGCCCCGATCTCCACGCTGTACGGGAGCAACATGACGGTGGCCGACGGCTTCGGCCCCAACGACGGACGCGATCCGACGTTCGAGATCTACTCCCCGCCGAACCTCTCGCGCGGTGACCGTCCCGTGATCACCAACGTCAGCCGTCCGGAGAAGAGCACGAATAACCGTGTGCGGGTCGCCCTCCCGGAGAACGACAACGTCCTGCCGGCCGGCCCCTACATGCTGTTCGCCAACAAGAAGACCAGCCACGGCAAGGTCCCGTCGATCTCCGCGCCGGTGATGATCACCGACGGGTCGGCGAGCGGCGCCAAGGCCGCCCGCGCCGCGGCGCGCACCGCCAAGGCATCCGGCTCGACAAAGGCAACCGCCTCCCAGGCAGACGGCAACACGACGGTCGTTTCCCGCTCCGGCGAGCTGCAGATCGAGATCGAGGGCGACCCCGAGGCGATCGAGGACGTCGCCCTCGTCCGCAACCCGTCCCTCACGCACCTGGTCGACGGCGACCAGCGCAGCGTGCAGCTGCCGATCACCGCCCGGGCCGCGCAGGCCACCGACGACACCGGCGACGAGGACGACCAGCCGGTCGCCGACGATGACTCGGCCGACTCCGGCGCCGGAGGATCCGCCAACGACGGCAGCACCGGCTCCGCAGGGGCCAGCGACGTGGTCGCTGCGGGCAGCGGGTCCGGCGACGACGATCTGGCGTTCACCGGCCTCACGCTGTGGCCACTGGCGGTGCTCGGGCTGGCGCTGCTCGGCACCGGCGGGTTCCTGGCCCACAGGATGATGCGCTCGGCCCGCCGCTCCGACGGCTGAGCCACGCTTTACAGGTGACGGGCGCGACCGCGGCCACCGGACCGGTTGCGGTCGCGCGTCCGGGCGGCTCCCCGCGCCGGCTCCGCCTGGCGATCGCCGGCGCCGCCGTCTTCCTCGCCGCGGTGGCGGCAGCGTGGTTGCCGTCCGTCGCGGCTGCCCACGGCGAGCAGGACCCGGCGATCGTCGCCGTCGTCGACGACCTCCAGCCTTCGGCCCCCCCGGTCCAGGCCGAGGTGGTCCCCGGGCTGGCCGCACGGCTGAAGCTGACCAACCGCAGCGACGAGCGGCTTGAGGTCCTCGACGAAAAGGGAGTCCCATTCCTGCGGATCGGGCCCGACGGCGTGGAGGCCAACGAGCGGTCGGTGACGTTCTACGCGTCGGGCAACCCGGACGGCATCGGCCAGCCGCCCAAGGGCGTGCGGGCGGGCGGTGAGCCAAGGTGGAAGCGGATCTCGCGGGACCGGAGCTGGACGTACTTCGACCACCGCCTGCACCCCGCGCCGGCAGTCGTCCCGGGAGATCTGCGCGCGGCAAGAAAGCAGGCCCGGCTCAGCGATTGGACGGTGCCGCTACGCCTCGGCGGCGCCGAGCTGGCGGTGCGCGGCCACGTGGACTACCGCCCGACCCTCGGCCAGGCCGTCGCGCAGCTCACCGGCGCCTCGCCGGCCACGGGCCTTACGACGGAGATCCTTCCGGGAACTGTCGCCGGTATCTACCTGACGAGCAGCCGGGCCGAGCCCGTCACGGTCCTCGGCCGCCGTGGTGAACCGTTCGCCCGGATCGGCCCCGATGGGGTCGAGGTGAACCTGAAAAGCCCGACGACCCGTGAGCAGCGCGGCCGCTACCCGGACGCCCGCCCGGCCGGGCCCGACGCCCGCCCCCGGTGGCGTCGGGTCGCCGACGAGCCGCGGTTCGGCTGGATCGAGGCGCGGACGGCGGTGACCGAGGCGCCACCGGCCGACGTGCAGCGCGCCGATGATCCCACCGTTCTGCGCCGCTGGAACGTCCCGGTCGAGCTCGGCGGCGAACGGGAGGTCAGCATCACAGGCACGACGAGCTGGCAGCCGTTCGCGGACCCCGACGGGGTGACGGGCGGGTCGTTCCCCTGGTGGCTGGCGCTCGGCGGCCTCGCCGCCCTCGGGCTGATCGGCAGCGTGCTGGCGTTGCGCCTACGCAGGGCGCGCGCCGGCCGGGAGGCGACCGGCCCGGCGGCCTCCGGGTAGGGCGCCTGTCAGTCGGTCGCCAGGGTGGCCGACGCGTTCTTGATGATGGCGTTGCCGTCCTGGGTGGCCTCGGCCTCGGTGGTCAACTGACCGCCCTCGCCCTCGCTGACCGTCCCCGTGACGACGATCTCCTTCTCCGGCACACCCATGCCCCGGAACTGGACCGACAGCTTCTTGAGTCGGCGGGGGTCGCCGCCGACCGCCGCTGTGTGGGCCTGGGCGACGAGGGCCATGCTGTAGAGGCCGTGGAGGATGTTGCGCGGCAGGCCGACCTGCTCGGCGAAGTCGCTGTCGATGTGGATCGGGTTGAAGTCCCCCGAGGCACCCGCGTAGCGGTGCGGCAGGTACTTGTCCGGCGTCACCCGCAGCTCGGGCAGGTCGGATCCGGGCTCGAGACGGTCACTCATCGGAGTCCCCCTTCGCGGCGGCGCCGCGGATGATGTTGGTCCAGGTCCCTTCGCTGACCTGCTGGCCGTCCTGGTTCTCCGAGCGGCTGGTGAACAGGTAGAAGGCGTTGTCGCCCTTGTCGAAGCGCTCGGTGAACTCGACCGTGGTCGTGATCGTGTCCCCGGCGCACACCGGCTCGCCCCAGGTGAACTCCTGGGCGCCGTGCACCAGCTTGGAGAAGTCGATACCGAGTTCGGGATCGAGGATGGCCGGGCCGAGGGCTCCGCCGCTGTAGACGACCGCGAACATCGGCGGGGCCACCACGGCCCGGAAGCCTGCCGCCTGCGCCGCGTCGTGCTCGTAGTGGATGCGGTCGCTCTCGTTGACCGCCTGGGCGTACTCGCGGATCTTCTCGCGGCCCACCTCGTAGGTGTGCGGCGGGTACGTGCGGCCCACCACCTCGTCAGCGTCTCCCATCGCTCTCCCCCTTGCTCGATGAACTGGTCGCAGTCTAGTCGCCGCGAGGGGCACCTCGGCCGGGCGGCCTTTTTGGGTTGTTCGCTGGACCACGCTCTACACTAAGCGCCATGCGTAGGGGCTCCGAAGCCGCCGCCGTCGTTCCGCTCCCGGACGACGGAGGCGAGGACACAGCGCTCGCCGAAGCGCCACCACTGTCACCGTTTCCTGTGGCCAGGTGGTGGGGCTCGCACGTGCGCGAGGGGCGCTGGCAGGCCGAGATGGCGCGCCTGCTGGTCGACCCGACCTACCGCGGCGAAGGCGTCCCCCACGGCAACGGGCGGCCCGTGATCGGGATTCCGGGCTTCCTCGCCGGCGACGCATCGCTGGGGCTCATGCGCCGGTGGCTGAAGAAGATCGGCTACACGGCATACCCGTCGGGCATCGCGTTCAACGTCGACTGCTCTGACCAGGCGCTCAACGCGCTCGAGGAGCGGCTGGTGCGCGCCCACGAGACGTCCGGCGAGCGCGTGGCCCTGATCGGCCACAGCCGCGGGGGCCACTTCGTGAAAGCCCTTTCGACCCGCCATCCCGACCGCGTTGCCTGCGCGATCTCCATGGGCGCAGGCCTCGACGAGCCCTTCGCCATCAGCCGCCCCACCAGGGCCGCAGTCGCCGCAGTGCGCACCGCCCACGCCCGCCGCGACCCGGTCGGCCGCAAGGCGTGCCTCACGACGACGTGCGATTGCGACTTCACCCGCGACTACAGCGCACCCTTCCCCGCCGAGGTCCCCCTGACCTCCATCTACAGCCGCGGCGACGGCGTGGTGTGGTGGGAGGCGTGCGTGGTTCCCTACGCCGAGAACGTCGAGGTCGAGGGCAGCCACATCGGCCTGGCCTCGAACCGCAAGAGCTTCAAGGTCGTCGCCGAAGCCCTGCACGCCGCCGTCGACCGGTAGCCCGTCGGCTACGCCCCTTCGGCCCCGGTCGGCTCGGGCATCGACTGCGTCCAGATCGGCTTGCGGTCCTTGGCCTCCTTGGCCATCTGGCGCGCGACGATCAGCCGCTGGATCTCGTTGGCCCCTTCGTAGATCTGCAACACCTTGGCGTCGCGCATCATCCGCTCGGCCGGATATTCGCGCAGGTAGCCGTTGCCGCCGAGCACCTGCACCGCCTCGGTCGTCACGCGCATCGCGACATCGGAGGCGAACATCTTGGCCGCCGAAGAGAACTTCGTCAGCTGCGGATGCTCGTCGTCGGCGAACGTGGCCGCCTGGTAGGCGAGGCTACGTGCCGCAGCCACTTCGGTCTCCATTCCGGCCAGCTTGAACTGGATGCCCTGATGCTCGGCGATCGGGACGCCGAAGGTGTGCCGGCGCAGGGCGTAGTCGAGCGCGAGGTCGATGGCCCCCTGGGCGACGCCCACAGCCTGCGCGGCCACGGTGAGCCGCGAGTGATCGAACGCCTTCATGGCGATCCGGAAGCCCTCGCCCTCGTCGCCGATCATGTTCTCCGCCGGGATCTCGACGTCGTCGAACTTCGGGGCGCCCAGGTGCCAGCCCGGCATGCCCATGGTCGGCAGCGGCTCGGCGCTCAGGCCATCGGCATCTCCGGGAACCCAGAAGACGCTGACGCCGCCGGCGCCCTCGCCCGAGGTCCGGGCGAAGACGACGTACAGGTCCGACAGACCGGCGTTGCCGATGAACTTCTTCTCGCCGTTGAGCACCCACCCGGAGTCGGTACGCTCCGCCTTGCACTTCAGCGCGGCGACGTTCGAGCCCGCGTGCGGCTCGGTGACGGCGTAGGAGCCGAGCCACTCCCCCGAGCACAGCTTCGGCAACAGCTCGCGCTTCTGTTCCTCGCTGCCCCCGATGAGGATGGGCAGGGCGGTGAGCTTCACGTAGGCCGCCATCAGCGACACGGTGCCCGAGACCTTGGCGAGCTCCTCGACGCAGGCCGATCCCACTACGGCACCCATCCCGTGGCCACCGTACTCCTCGGGGATCGAGAGGCCGAGCATCCCGCAGTCGGCCATCGTCGCGTGAACATCGTGGGGGTAGTCCCCCGTCTCGTGGATATCCAGGACCCGGGGCTGGATGTCCTGCAGCACCCGGTCGCGGATGCTGTCGCGCCTCTCGCGCTGCTCGTCAGTCAGTCGCCACACGCTGCCTACTCCCCTCCGTGGGCCCCACAGACCCGTCGTGGTCGTCGTTCTCGAAAGCGGTGATGACGTGGCCGGGTCCAGGGTCCGAGCGCGGCGGGGGCGGTGCGCGGCGTCCGGCCACCGTGTCGAACCCGAGACCGAGCAGGCTCGCACCGGTCCGGACCATCCCGGTGACCAGCCCGCCGCGACGGGTCCACGGCTCGGCCGTCGCGGCCAGACCGTCGAGCTCGGGGCCGGGGCCGATCGGACCCTTGCGGTCCAACCAGTCGTCGAGCAGCCGGCGCGAGAGCTCCGGGCGCTGGAGGACGAAAACGTGCCCGGCGTCGGGCACGATTGCGACCTCGGCGTCGGGTATCCGCCCGGCGATCAGCCGCGCATTCTCCACGGGGGCCATGTCGTCTCGGGCACCGTGGACCACCAGCGTCGGCGCCGCGATCGAGCCGAGGCGGCTGAACGTGTCGTGGTAGACGCTCGCCCACCAGTGTCCGGCCATCCCCTGCGGCGGCGGCGGCAGGTGCTCGAAGAACCCCCGCAGCAGCTCCCGCGTGCGCTCGGGGTTGTCGCGGCGGAACTCCGGCGTGAACAGGGCCGGGGCGATGACGGGGAACCCCGGCTCGGTGACCGTCGCCGCCATGCGGCCGGCGAGCGTCGCGAGGTTGCGCACGCCCGGGCGAAAGGCGCGCGGACCTCCTGGGGTCGAGCCGCCGAGCACCAGGCCTCGAACGCGGTCAGGAAACCGAATGGCCATTTCCTGGGCCACCATGCCGCCCATGGAGATCCCGTACACGTGGGCCGAGCCGACCCCCGCCGCGTCGAGGACGCGGACCGCGTCGGCGGCCAGCGTGGGCACGGACGTCAGCTGCAGGGGCTTGTCGGAGCGGCCTGAGAGCCGGTGGTCGTAGGTGATGCAGCTGAACCGGTCGGTGTACAGGTCGAGCACCGGATCCAGCGGCGCGGCGCTGATCATGAATCCCGTGATCCACAGCAGGGGCTCGCCCTCTCCGTGGCGCTGCCAGTACAGGCGCGGACTGTCGCTGGTCAGCGTCACCGCACCCGCGCCGGTCTGCTCAGCCGTGGACGTAGCGGCCCGGCGCGTCGCGGAGCGGCTCGAACTCCTCGGAGCCGAGTTCCTCGGGAGCCGCGACCCGCGCGCCGGAGCGCCGCGACAGCCACAGCGTCCAGTCGTCCCACCAGGTGCCCTTGTGCTCGGTCGACCCTTCGAGCCACTGCTCGGGGTCGGACGGCAGCTCGGAGTCGTTGACCTGGAAGCTCGCCCGGTCGCTGCCGGGCGGGTTGACCATGGCCACGATGTGGCCGCTGTTGGACAACACGAACCGCGGCTCGGAGCCGAGCATCTCCGTGGTCCGGTAGCAGTCCCGCCAGGGGCTGATGTGGTCGGAGATGCCGGCCACCAGGTAGGTGGAGACCGTGACGTCGGAGACGTCGATCGGCGTCCCGAGCACCTCGAAGGCGCCGGGGTTGACGAAGGCGTTCTCGACGGCCAGGCGCATGAAGTCGGCGTGCAGCCCGGCGGCCATCCGCGTGGCGTCGGCGTTCCAGTACAGGACGTCGAACTTCGGCGGCTCCTTGCCGAGCAGGTAGTTGTTGACCCAGTACCGCCACACGAGGTCCGTGGGACGCAGCCAGGCGAACACACCGGCCAGCGCGGATCCGTCCACGTAGCCCTTGCGGGCCGACTGGGCGATGGCCGCCGCGGCAGTCGGGCGGTCGACGAAGGCGCCAGCCATGCCCGCCCGGTCCTGGTCGAGCACGCACACGCCGAGCGACAGCCCGGCGACGCGGTCATCCTGACCCTTGGCCGTGAGATGCGCCGTCGTGGCGGTCGCGACCTGGCCACCGGCGCACAGCCCGAGCAGGTGGGTCTTGGCGCTCGCGGTGATCTGCTCGACCGCGTCGAGTGCGTCGATCACCGACCTGGCGTACGTGTCGAAGTTCCAGTCGGAGTGTCGCTCGTCGGGGTTGCGCCACGACAGCGTGAATGTCTGCACGCCCTTGCTGACGAAGTGCTCGATCATGCTCCGGCCCGGGCTGATGTCGCCGATGTAGAACTTGTTGATCATCGGCGGGACCATGAGCATCGGGACCTCGAAGACGGTCTCGGTGGTCGGCTCGTACTGGATCAGCTCGAAGACCTCGGTCTCCAGGACGACCTTGCCGGGGGTGACGGCGAGGTTCTCGCCGACCTCGAAGGCGTCGGTGTCGACCTTCGACGGGATCCGCGGCGCCGTCGACATGTCGCTGACGAACTTCTGCGCGCCCTTGACGAAGTTCAGCCCGCCGGTGTCCACGACCGCCTTGAGCACGGTCGGGTTCAGCAGCGGGAAGTTCGTCGGGGCCATCGCCTCCATCACGTTGCGGCTGGCGAACCGCACCTTGCGCTCGGTGTGCCAGTCGAGCTGGGCGGCGTCGATGAGGCCGTCGACCGTGTTGTCGGTGGCCAGGTAGGCCTGACACAGGGCGCGGAAGGCCGGGTTGTGCTGCCAGGCCGGGTCCTTGAACCGCTGGTCGCCCTTGTCCGGCTCCAAGTCGCCGTTGCCCATCGCCGCCCGCCCGAGCTGGGTGGCGTAGCCGAGGCCCATGCCGGCGATCACGCCGGGCTTGGTCGCCAGCTTGCCCACGAGCTTCGCTCCGTCCCGGCCGGGGAGCCAGCGCCGTGCGGCGCCGGCTGCCTGGTCGGTCATCAGGACCCCGAGGACATCTCCGGCCCCCGGGCTCTCGCCGCCGGCCTTGGCCCGCACCGGGTCGTCCCCGTTGCGGTGGCCGTTGGTGGACGCTGCTGTCTTTGCCTTTGCTGACGCCATGGTCGCCTCCTCTTCCCTCTGCCGAACGCTCAGCTCTTGACGCTCTCCGGCACCTCGATCTCGCGCTTGAGGATCTTGTTGGTCGGCCCCTTGGGCAGCTCGTCGGTGAACCACACGTGACGGGGGTACTTGTATGCCGCGATCTCGTCCTTGACGTAGTCGCGCATCTCGTCCTCGGAGACCGCGTCGGCGTCCTTCTTGAGCACGACGGCGGCGGCGACCTCCTCGCCCATCTCCGGGTCGTCGACGCCGAGCACCGCGCACTCCTCGACCGCGGGATGCTCGTAGAGCACCTCCTCGATCTCACGCGGGTAGACGTTGTAGCCACCGCGGATGATCATGTCCTTCTTGCGGTCGACGATGAAATAGAAGCCGTCCTCGTCGACGTGGCCGATGTCACCGGTGGCAAACCAGCCCTCGTCGTTGATCGACTCCTCGGTCTCCTCGGGCATGTTCCAGTAGCCCTTCATCACGTTGTGACCGCGGATCTCGATCTCGCCGTTCTCGCCCTGCTCGACCTCGTTGCCGTCCTCGTCGACGATGCGCAGCTCCACACCTTCGATCGGGGTGCCGATCGAGCCGACCTTGCGCTCGCCGTCGGGGTGGTTGAACGTGGCGACCGGTGAGGTCTCCGAGAGGCCGTAGCCCTCGAGGACCTTGACGTCGAACTGCTCCTCGAACCCGCGCATGACCTCGCCGGGCATGGCCGAGCCGCCGGACATGCAGATGCGCAGCTCGGAGGTGTCGACGTCGTCCTTGTTGTCGGCGTTGAGCATGGCCGTGTACATCGTCGGCACGCCCTGGAAGACGGTCACCGAGTCGCGCTCGATGATCTCCAGCGCCTTGGCCGGATCGAACTGGGGGATCATCGTCAGGCACGAGCCCGAGCGCACCGAGCTGTTGAGCCCACACGTCTGGCCGAAGGAGTGGAACAGCGGCAGCGCCCCGAGCAGCACGTCCTCCTCGGTGAGCTTGCCGAGATCCTCGGCGGCGATGCGGCAGTTGGTCGAGAGGTTGTCGTGGGTGAGCTCCGAGCCCTTGGGCTGCCCGGTGGTCCCCGAGGTGTAGAGCAGCACGGCCGTGTCGTCGCCCGCGCGGTCGGTCATCTCGAAGTCAGGCTCGAGCTCGCCGAGCTTTTTCTCGAACTCGCCCGGCTCGACGGCGATCACCTCGGCCCCGACCTCTTCGGCGCCCTTCTCAGCGTGCTCGAGGAAGCCGTGCCAGGCGAAGCAGATCTTGGCGCCCGGATCCTCGAGGTAGTAGGTGACCTCGCGGCCCTTGAGCAGCGGGTTCATCGGCACGACGATCCCGCCGGCGCGCAGCACCCCGTAGTAGACGATCGGGAAGTACGGGACGTTGGGCATCATGATGCCCACGGTCTCCCCCGGCTTGAAGTCCATGCTGCGCAACAGCGCAGCCACGCGGGCGCTGGCGTCGTTGAGCTTCTCGTAGCTGACCTCGGTGTCGTCGAGCTTCAGCGCTGTGCGGTCCGGATGCTTCTCGGCCGTCTCGGTCAGAAACTCAGCAAGGTTGTCGCCCACGGGTTTGCCTCCTTATCGTTTTACCCCTGGGAAGGAGGTAACCGC
This sequence comes from Solirubrobacterales bacterium, assembly GCA_050999155.1. Lineage (GTDB taxonomy): Bacteria > Actinomycetota > Thermoleophilia > Solirubrobacterales > 70-9 > JBPCPM01. The sequence continues at coordinate 25,871 of JBPCPM010000021.1, read as the reverse complement.
CGGGTGTTCGCGCCAAACCCCTTAGCGCTGCTCGCGCTCGCGTGCGACCACGAGGCGAGCCACGCCGAAGAACACCGCGGTGAAGGCGGCGAGGACCAGAGCGGCAACGCCCACCTCGATCGAAAAGAACGACTCCCCGTACCCGGCCACGAGGCTGCGATCGGGGGCGATCCGCTCCTGCATGTCGATCGCCGCGCCGGTACCGGCCAGGGCCCAGCGGGCGAAGAAGGCGTTGGCCACGAACGCGATCGGCTCGGTCATCCGCTCGACCGGGACGATGGCGCCCGCGAACAGCAGCTGCGGGATCAGCGTCAGGGGGATCACGCTGGTGGCCTGGTCCTGGCTCGAGGCGGCCGCCGAGATGGCCAGCCCGACCCCTACGGCAGCCCACCCGCAGAGAACCAGCAGCCCGGCGATGGCCAGGTAGGCCCCGGCCGACTCGTCGAGCGGGTGGATGGCCAGGACAAAGTAGGTGAGCGCGAGCGTCTGCACCGTCGAGACTCCGCACAGGACGATCGCCTTCGACGCCAGGTAGGACCCCCACTTCACACCCACGGCCGCCTCGCGCGCCGCGACGGCTCGCTCCTTGACGATCTCCCGCGCGGCGTCGATCGAACCGAACCAGATGGCCGTCGTGACAAGCAGGAATAGCAGCTGGATGCCGTCGCGGGGATCGCCCGGCGTCCGGCCCGGACCGATGTCGAAGACGCCGGGCTCGAAAAGGAACGCAACGGCCAGCGCGATCACCGGAACCTGGCCCATGAGGATCAGCGCGTTGCGCCGATCGCGCACGAACAGCTTGAGATAGCGGCCGGCAAGCACCCCCGTGTGTGCCGCCGCGGAGCCCTTGGCCCGCGGCGAGCCGGCCGGTCCCGGAGCCGGGGCCTGCGCACCGTCGACATCCGCGTCGGTGGCGCCTGCGCCACGGCCGGCCTCGCCGGGGGCGGGCGCCCGGGGTGGGCCCTGCGCCGGGCGTTCGAGGGCGGTGTAGATCTCGGCCGGCGAGGAGACCTCGAAGAAGGTGAGCGCATCGGCAGGTGAACCGCGAAAGCGCAGCTGGCCCCCGCGCCCCATCACCACCAGCGTGTCGCACAGCTCCAGGCTGCGGGTTGCGTGGGTGACGAGCACGACGGCGCTGGAGGCCGGACGGGCCAGGTAGCGAAACAGCTCCATCAGCTGGCGTTCCAGACCCGAATCCAGGCCTGTGGTCGGCTCGTCGAGAAACAGCATGCTGGGCCGGTTGAGCAGCTCCGACCCGACGCCGACCCGCTTGCGCTGGCCGCCGGAGAGGTGGCTGATCCGGGTGCGACGATGGTCCTCGAGCCCCAGCTCCCCGGTGACGCGTCGCACGGTCGAGGCGATGTCCGTGCTGTCGACGTCCGGCAGCCGCAGCCGGGCCGCGTAGGTCAGCGCCTCAGAAACCGACAGCAGGCCGTGGACGATGTCGTCCTGGGGCACGTAGCCCACATCGGTGAGCCGCGAGGTGACCGGGTCGCCGTTGAGCGTGACCGTCCCCGCGTCGGGTCGGCTGACACCGGCCAGCGCGCGCAGCAGCGTCGTCTTGCCCGACCCCGACTCCCCGATGACGGCGACGAGCTCGCCGGGATCGACGGTCAGCGACATCGGTCGCAGGATCTCCTTCCCCCCTCGGCTGACGGTGGTGTCGGTCGCCTCGAGCCGCAGCGCACCGCGCTCGTCGCGGAAGGCGAAGTTCGAGCCGTCGAGACGCAGCTTGTACGGCCCGATCCCGATGACCGATCCGTCGGCCAGCGTGGCCTGGCTGACCGGCCGGCCGTCGAGCCTCGTTCCGCACTGCGACCCGAGGTCGCGGATCTCGAGCTCGTCACCGCTCTGCACGACCACCGCGTGAAACCGCGAGACGTTGACGTCGTCGAGCACCACGTCGTTGCCGTGGTTGCGCCCGAGCGTCAGCTGCCCCCCTCGGTAGACGAGAACCCGATCCTCCTCCGGTACGGCAGCCTCCGGCACGCAAACCCCAGTCCAGCCCCTCCCCCAGCCTCGCGCCACGGGCGGAAAGGCAAGCTCCCACGGCGCCGCCCCAAGGTACTCCGAACTCTCCACCCCCCGCGCCACTTCGAGGTCGTGCCCCGCGCTTCGGGGGCAGACACGCGGGCTGGCTCTCAGGCCCCCTGTTCATCGCCGTTGCCGTTGCCGAAAAGAAAGCGCGACCCCGATAGCCACTGGCGGGCGTGGTGTGACGCCAGGTGCCCGGCGGGCGCACCACGCCCGCCCCTACAGGCGCTCTATCAACATTGCCTCGCCCTGGCCGCCGGCGACGCACATGGTCTCGATGCCGAACGTGCCGTCGTGGGTCTCGAGGTCGTTGATCAGCGTGGCCATGATGCGGGCGCCGGTCATCCCGAACGGGTGGCCAAGGGCGATCGCACCGCCGTGCGGGTTGAGCATGTCGCGGTCGAAGCCGACCTCGTCCATGATCGGCAGGACCTGTGCGGCGAACGCCTCGTTGAGTTCGACGATGTCGATGTCGCCGATCGACATGCCCGCCCGGTCCAGGAGCTTGTTCATGGCGCCGATCGGGGCGACACCCATCAGCTCGGGCTCGAGGCCGGCGGTGGCGGCCGTCTTGATCCTGGCCCGGGGGGTGAGGCCGAGCTCGGCGGCCTTCTCCTCGGAGGTGATCAGCACGGCGGCCGCACCGTCGTTGAGCGGGCAGGAGTTGCCCGCCGTGACGGTGCCACCCTCGCGGAAGACCGGGTCGAGCTGGCCGAGCTTCTCGACGCTCGAGCCGGCCCGGGGGCCGTCGTCCTTGCTCACCTGGCTGCCGTCGGGCATGTCGATGGCGACGATCTCGCGATCGAAGGCGCCGCTTTCCTGCGCGGCGACCGCCCGCTCCTGGGAACTCTGGGCGTAGGCGTCCTGGTCCTCGCGGCTGACGCCGTACTTCTCGGCGACGTTCTCGGCGGTCACGCCCATCTGGATGTAGGCGTCGGGCTGGTCACCCTCGCCCTGCAGATCGGAGTGCTGGTCGGCCTCGCCGGCGGCCTCCTGGCGCTCGTTGAAGTGGCTGACCGCCTCCACGCCCGCGGCGATGTAGATGTCGCCCTGGCCGGCCTTGACGTTGTTGGCGGCCCAGCGGACCGCGTCGAGCCCCGAGGCACAGTAGCGCGAGGTGGTGACGCCGTTGACCGTGTCGGGCAGGTTCGAGAGCAGGACGATGATCCGGGCGAGGTTGAAGGCCTGCTTGCCCTGGGGGAGTCCGACGCCGCAGGCGACCTCTTCCACGGCCGACGGATCGATCTCGGGGTTGCGCTCCAGGAGCTTGTTGACGACCTGCGCGCCCAGATCGTCGGGGCGCATCGGGGTCAGCGACCCCTTGAAGGCGCGGCCGATCGGGGACCGGATGGCGTCGACGACGACTGCTTCGGGCATCTGGGAAGGCTCCTCGCTGGTTCGAAACGGGCCCGGGGATCCTACGCCAGGACCGCGTCGTGGCCCCGGGCCGTACGCCTGCACGGCGACGGACCGACCGCGGCCACAGGTTCGCGAATCGCAGATTCCGCCCGGCGGCCCACTACTCTGACCGCATGGAATCCAGCGGCCAGAACCCTCCCGAAGATCCCGAACACCGCGACCTCGATGCCCGGGAGCGTGAGCTCTCCGACCGCGAGCACGAGAACTACGCGGTCACGTCGGAGCTGGCCGAGGCCGTCGATCGCAACACGACCTGGCTCTACGCCACCGCGGGGCTCGCCTCGATCGCCGCGATCCTCGGCGCCATCGCCCTGATCTTCGCCCTCAATGCCGGCGACAGCGACACCGGCAACGACAACACCGAGCGGGCAACCAAGGCCTCGCTGGAGAAGGTCCGCAACGACGTGGACGACCTCAAGAAGGACGTCGACGAGGCCAAGGACTCCGGCGCCTCGGACAGCAGCGTGTCGAAGCTCGACGGCCAGCTCGACGAGGTCTCCTCCTCGCTCGACCAGATCCAGGACAACCAGAAGAAGCTGTCGGACTCGGTTTCCAAGACCTCCCAGTCGGTCAAGGACCTCGAGCAGCGCGTCGACGATGTCGAGTCCGAGCAGTCGAGCTCGAGCTCGGACTCCTCCTCCTCTGGCGGCTCCAGCTCGCCGTAGCCGTGGCGGACGCCGAGCACGACGTGCAGCCGCCCGAGGCGGCGGCGATGCATCGCGCCGGCGAGGCCCAGCTCGTCGACGTGCGGACGCCGGCGGAGTACGAGGCGGGGCGGATTGCCGGGATCACGCACATCGAGGTCAACGAGCTGTCGGCCCGGGCGAGCGAGCTGGACCCCGATCGCCCCGTGGTGTTCGTGTGTCGCAGCGGCGGGCGCTCGGCGATGGCCACGACCGCCTTCCGCCGAGCCGGGTACGACGCCCACAACATGGCGGGCGGCATGCTGGCCTGGGTCCGCGAGGGACTGCAGATCGAGCCGGCGACGGGGCAGGTCATCGACCACTGACCCGGCGTGACCGGGCGCGGGGCTAGCCCACAGCCGGGCGCGTGCGCCGCTGACGGATCCGGCCGATCAGCCAGACGACGGTCGAGGCAGCGAGCACGGCGAGCAGCGGCTCGAACGGCTCCCGGTACCTGGTGGTGCCGACCGGCGTGAACGTGACGGTCCCGGCCACGACGAGGGCGGCGAGGGGGATCAGCAGCCAGCGCTCCTGCCGCAACCGCCAGACGGAGACCACCGTCAACGCCACCAGCACGTAGTAGCCGGCCACCCCGGCCCAGACCAGCGGCCGGGGGCGCGCCTGGAAGGTCGTCGCCTCGAACACGACCGACGAGGGCGACCGCAGGTCCCACGTGCGGATCAGGCCGTTGTAGATCGTCGCCTTCGGGACCGACGACGGGTGCTCTCGGATGTAGTCCGCCGCGCGCTCGCGCAGGCGGGCCCGGAGCTCGTGGTCGGACATCGGGTTGGCCGGGTCGAACAGATCGGCGTCCCGCCTCGTCAACGGTCGCCACGCCCAGCGGTAGTCCTCGTCGTTGGCGGCGTCGTCGTTGAAGGTCCCGTACGGCGCGGCGTCCTGCACGGAGATGGGAACCCAGCCGCCGTCGACGACGTGGTTACGCACCGTCCACGGCGCAACCACCAGCGCGGCGATCGCCACGGTCGCCGCGGTGGCGAGGGCCCCACGGCGCCACCCCTCGGCCACCACCCAGGCGGCTGCGATCCCGGCAAACAGGAACGCCCAGGAAGGGCGGGTGAGCAGCACCACTCCCATGAGGGCCCCGACCGCGACCACGCGGCCCCGGCTGGGCTTGCGACCGACGACGAGCAGCACGACGGCGAGAAACAACGGCACCCCGACCGATTCGGAGAACAGCCGCACCTGCCCGAGGAAGGCAAACGGGTACACGGCGACGATCAGGGCCGCCACCACCCCGACCGGGGGACCGAGCCAGCGCCGGCCGAGCAGCCACGTGAGGCCGATCGTCGCCGGGCCGAGCACCACGGCCTGGACGGCAAGCACCCGGTCATAGGACCCGGACCCGAGCACCGAGTACCAGAGGCCGACCCACCCGGGGTACACGGGCGCCTTCCACAGCGAGGGGTGGGGGATTCCGTAGGGCGTGGTCGACCAGAACCACTGGCCGGCCGCGGTGAACCGGCCCTGGATGTCGTACTCGATCTCGTCCCCGTTGAGGACGTGGCCCTTGGTCACGACGACGACCAGCAGCCGCAGGGCAACTCCGAGCACGACGGCGACACCCACGGCGCCCAGCTCGCGGCGCGAGGGTGATCCCAGCGACCGGTGGATCCGCGCGACCACCGCGTCAGGCCCCGGGGTGCGCGCCGACCTGGTCCCCGGTCAGTCGCTCGCGCGCCGCAGCCATCAGCTCGGCCGCCGCGTCGGACCCGAGCCGCACCGCGTAGTTGGTCCCGCGGTCCTCGGGGTAGATCTGGGTCGTATTGGCCAGCACCAGGCCGGGCACGCCGGTCCGCAGCGGCGGGATCCGCTCCGCATAGCCGACGTCGACGATGGGCTGGGCGGCCGGCTCGCGGAAGATCCACCGGTTGCGCACCCACCCGGGATCGAAGTCCGCGTTCACGGAATGCAGCCCCGGGAGGTAGCGCTCGAACAGCTGCTCGGCGTCGAGCGAGAGCAGCTCGTCGGCCCGGTCCACGTAGTTGGCCACGTACAGGAACCGGCGGCCGCCGTAGCGGGCCGGCTCGATGAAGTTCGTGTGCTCGATGAGCCCGACGAACGGCAGGTCCCGGTCGGCGACGTTGGTCCAGTAGAAGGGACCGAACGGCCGGTCGAGCTCCAACAGCAGGCACAGGGCGGCGTGGTAGTCGATGCGGTGCAGGCGCTCGAGGTATCCGGGGGCCATCGACTCGCGCACCTCGGGCTCCAGCAGCCCCTCGAACACGTCGTTGGGCACGGTGGCCAGGATCGCGTCGTAGCGCTCGGCCGGCCCGTCCGCCTCGAAGGCGGCCGGATCGTGCCCGCGGCGAAACGCCCCCTCGGCGGCCGGGGTCACGGTCATGTTCGTGCCCTCACGTCCGATCGACCGCGCGGGGCGGTCGATCAGCACACGCCCACCGCCCTCCTCGATCCGGTCGGCGAGCGCGCGCAGCAACGGCTCCCAGCTGCCCTTGGGATAGCCGAGCAGCTCCTGGCGCGCCTCGTCGCCTTCGAGCCGGCGACGGGTGGTGAACTTCGCCCACAGCCAGGCCATCGAGATGTCCTTCGCCCGATCGCCGAACTTCCCGCGCAGCAGCGGCCCCCACACCGTGTCCCACGCCTGGGATCCCATCGCCCGCTGGATCCAGCGCCACGCCGTGGTGCCCTCGTAGGCCTCGACCCCACGCCGGCTGCGCTGCACCCACAGCACGGCCAGCCCCATTCGGATCCGAGCCGTGAGCGACAGCGGACGAAAGCGCAGCAGGTCGCGCGGCCCGTCGAAGGGGTGCAGGGCGCCCTGGCAGTAGAAGCCCACAGTTGACGGCCGGAACTCCAGCTCGTCTGGGAGCCCGAGCTCCCGGTACAGCTCGGCGATGTGCACGTCGGAGGTAAACAGGTGGTGGTAGTAGCGCTCGAGCAGGACCCCGTCGCCGACGTCGATGGTGGCCACCTGGCCCCCGAGGCCGGGCCAGCGCTCGTAGACGTCGCATTGGTGGCCGGCCTGGGTGAGTCGTAGCGCGGCGGTCAGCCCCGCCATGCCGGCCCCGATGACCGCGACCCTCACGGCCGCCTCTCGTCGGCCGGGGGCCGGGGTGGCCCCGCGGCACGCGGTTGTCCGGCGTCGGCCTCGGCCACGATGTACAGGGGGCGGCCCTTGACCTCGTCGTAGATCCGCCCCACGTACTCGCCGATGATGCCCACGGTGATCAGCTGGATCCCGCCGAGCAGAAAGACGACGAGCAGGACCGAGGCGATGCCGGGGACGAACAGCCCGGCAAATCGGGAGATGATCGCGAAGGGGATGCCGAGAAAGGCGATGGCCGAGAACAAAAAGCCCAGCACGGTGGCGGCCTGCAACGGCACATGGGAGAACGACGAGACCGCGTCGGCCGAGAACCGCAGCATTCGCCGCAGCGTGAAGTGCGTCTCCCCGGCGTGGCGGGCGTCGCGGGTGTAGGGCACGGCGCTCTGGCGGAAGCCGACCCATACGGTCATCCCGCGCAGGAACCGGTTGCGTTCGGGCATCCGGCGCAGGGCGTCCACGGCCTGGCGGTCGAGCAGGCGGAAGTCGCCGCTGTTCTCGAGGCTGATCCCGGCCAGCCGGGCGAAGATCGCGTAGAACCACCGCGCGCTGGCGACCTTGAACCGTGTCTCCCCCTCGCGCTGCTCGCGGACGGCGTAGACCACGTCCGATCCGGCCTCCCACTCGGCGAGCAGGTCGATGATCACCGCCGGGGGATCCTGAAGGTCGCTGTCCATGCTCACGACGACGTCGCCGGCGGCGTGGTCGATGCCGGCCGTGAGCGCGGCCTGGTGGCCGAAGTTCCGCGACAGGCGCACGAGCCGCACCCGGTCGTCGGAGTGGGCGATGTCGTCGAGCAGGTTGGCGGTCCCGTCGTCGGACCCATCGTCGACGAGCACGAGCTCGAACGCCCGGCCCTCGAGTGCCGCTGCCACCGCCTGGTGGAACCGGGCGATCGACTCCCGCTCGTTGTAGACCGGGGCGACGACGCTCACCAGCGCGGGCGAGCGGCGTGGCGACTCGGGACGTGGCGGATCGACCATGGGGCGGATCTTCCCTGACCGCCGATAGCCTTGCCCGCCCATGGCCGTCGATGACCGGTGCGCGGTGTGCGGCTTGCCGTTGGCGGGTGTCCGCTGGCGTGTCGCCGACCGCGATCGTGCCCCGGACCTCGTGCCGACGACCGACGCCTTCGGCACCGCCCTCGCAGACATCGGCCGGTGCGATGGATGCGGCCACATGCAACTTCGGCCGATGCCGATCGCGGCCGAGCTGGACGCCGCCTACGCGAAGGCAGCCTCCGATGAGTACGTCGAGGAGGAGGCCGGCCAGCGGGCCACCGCGGCCCGGGTGCTGGCGATGACCGAGCGCCATGTTCCGCGCGGCCGCCTGGCGGACATCGGGTCTTGGGTCGGGTTCCTGGTCTCCGAGGCCGAGCGACGCGGCTGGGACGCAGTGGGCGTGGAGCCCAGCGCCTGGGCCGCCGGCTGGGCCCACGCCGAGCTCGGGGTGCAGGTGATCGAGCGCGACCTGTTCTCGAGCGGGCTGGCGGTGGGGAGCGTGGACGCGGTGGTCATGGGCGACGTGATCGAGCATCTCCCCGATCCCGCCGCGGCGCTCGGTGAGGTGCGGCGGCTGCTCGCGCCGGGCGGGGTGGCGACGATCGTCGCGCCGAACACCGGGAGCACGGTGGCCCGCCTGCTCGGTCCGCGGTGGTGGTCGGTGATTCCGACCCACGTCCAGTACTTCACGCAGGCGAGCCTGTGCCTGCTGGCCCGGCGGACCGGGTTCGAGATCCTCGAAGCCGGGCGCTCGCCCAAGGACTTTTCCGTCGACTACTACCTGGGCCGCCTGTCGGGGTACAGCGGACCGGCCGGCGCCACGCTTCAGCGCGCGGCGCGCGCGGTCGGCATCGCCGATCGCATGGTCGCACCGGACTTCGGCGACCGCATGGCGATAGTCATCCGCCCGCGCGCCGACAGCTGACCTGCGCCCGCCCCCGCCGAACCCTACGAAGACACCGCTATAGGGGGCGGTTCGTTGAGTTCGGCCGTGGTGGCTAGCGGACAGGAGAGCGGTCGGTCAGCGCGAAGCCGTCGATTGCCACCGTGCCGCCGCCGAGAACCTCGATCGTCACGGTGCGCTTCTTGTGGCTGGCGCGGTGGGTCAGCAGCACCTGACGGGCGAGAGGCGAGGAGCTCGCGAAGTCGACGGTCCGTGTCGTGCCACCGACGGTGACCCGCGCCTTCCCGCCCGAGCGCATCGTGCGGCCCACCAGATGGAAGGTGCCGCCCCGGTAACGCAGCCGGACGGTGCAGCGACTACTCGCGCACCGCTGCTCGCGTCCGTACAGGGCACCGGAGGAGCGCACCCGCCGCCACGGGCCCGAGTAGGTCGAGCCGATGGTGGTCTCGACGTTCGGCACCACCATCGTCTCCGAGACGGTCCAGCCGCCGACGTTTCCGGCCCGGTCCCGCGCGCGTACGCGGAACTCATAGCTGTTGCCCGAGTGGCCCCGGAAGTCGGTCGAGGTCCGCGTGGTGCCGCGCATGGCCGGAAGGATCGTCCAGCGGCGTGAGGAGAAGCGGGGATCGACGGCGCGGTTGGTCCGCCGCACCTGGACGTCGTAGGAGGCGACGCCCCCGCCGACGTCGGTGGCCGACCACGACAGCGGAACGGTGCCGTTGGGCGACGCGTTCGAGGAGACCCGGGGGGCGGTGATCGCCGCGACCGGCGCACGGGTGTCGGCGGCTTCTGTGCGCAGCGGCAGCTCGATGTCGATGTCCGTCAGCTCGACGCTTCCGCCCGAGCGCTGGCGGTCGTACAGGGTCGTGGAGTCGATGATCTGCAGGCGGTAGGTCGAGCCCCCGGGACCGCTGCGGGTGGCGATCGGCTCCAGCGGCCGCTCGATCGTCCGCTCCTGGCCGTCGAGCGTCACCGGAATCGGCCGCGCCTGGTTGCCGACGACGATGTTGCGCTCGGTGTCGACGAGTTGGGCGAACAGCTTGGTCTGCTCGGGGGCGGCGGTGCCGCGGTAGGTGAGCGTGAGCTTCGGCTCGCCGACGATGTTGGCGCCGGCCGGAGCCTTCACATCGACGTTGACCGCGTCGCCGGCCACCGGCGTGGCGAGGATCAGTGCACCCTGCCCAGCCTGGGGGGCGATCGGCAACGTGCCCGACCCGCTGCCCGAGATCGTCCCCGCCGAGGCGGGTGGGTAGGTCTCCGATGAGCGCCACTTCTCGTCTTCGGCCAGCCACTCGTAGTTCGGGCCCACGTCCACGGAGCTGTCGTTCTGGAGGTACCGGTCGAACCACCGGAGGGTGGCGTCGGTCAGGTAGCCCTCGGATCCGGTACCGGTGAGACAGGCGCCGTGGCCGCCGCAGAACCACATCATCCGGGCCGGCACCCCGTTGCCCTGCAGGACCCGAAGGTTGCGCACGGCTTCGGCCGGCGTGAACAGCGTGTCGACCGTGCCCTGGATCAGCAGGGTCGGCGCGCGGACCTTGTCCACGACCGGGGGCGGGCCCCGCTGGGCGAAGAAATCGACGCTGGCCTGGGAGAACTTGCCGGTGGCGGCCCCCTCGGTGAAGGCGGCGTACACCTGGGGATCGAGGTTGCCGAACTCGGGGCCCGCCCGGCCGAACAGCCCCTCGACGAGCGCCGGCGGCGCTCCCGCCCCGACCAGGGCGCTGCCCCAGCCGGTCTTGGGCACCTGGTCCTTGTAGAGACTGGGCAGCAGGGAGTTCCAGGAGATGGTCGGGACGATCGCGTCGACGCGCGAGTCGATCCCCGCCGTGACGAACTGGATCCCGGCGCCGTAGCTGACCCCGGCCATTCCCAGCCGCGGATCGCCGGTGCCGTCGAGCCGGGCCTCGGGCTGCTGCGCGACGAAGTCGATCAGGGCCTGCACGTCACGACCCTCGACCTCGAAAAAGTCGATTCGGGCGGTACCCCCGGACTCGCCGAATCCGCGGGCGTCCCAGGTGAGTACGTTGTAGCCCGCCTCACGCAGCGGACCGAGCCCCGGCGACCCGAAGAGGTCCTCGGATTCGCTGTCGGGGTCGTCGTCGCCCGACTGCCCGAAGCCATGGCCGACCAGCACGGTGGGGGCGCGCTCACCGGAGCCCAGCCCCACGGCCGGGAAGAAGTGGGTGATGATCGGCTCGTCGTCGAACGAGCGCACCACCGCGTCACGAGCCATGGCGGTGCCCGGGACGAGGCCGAGCACGGCCAGCACCGCCGCAACGACGACTCCCCGAACCCGGCCCCAGTGACGCGGTCTGCGCACGCCCGAAAACGTACCGCCCGACGCCCACCCACGCGCCACCACACACCTGGAGGCACCGTCGCAGCTCGGTGAACGATTTTCCGCGCCGGAGCCCCGCGAATCGTTCAGCGAGCAACATCGCCCGCGGCCTCCCGGTTCGCTGCACGATTTTCGGTGCCAGGGGGCGAAGGATCATCGTTCAGCGAGCGGGGGGGTCGGCTCGTCGCGGGCCATTGGGGGCCCGGGGCGTAGGATCGGGGCGTGGGGGTCGAGCGGCGCGAGCGCGACGGGGTCGCCTACCGGGAAACCGGTCCGGCCGACGCTGAGCGGGTCGCTCTGTGCCTGCACGGGTACCCGACGGGGTCGCGGCTGTGGGAGCCGACGCTGGAGGCGCTGGCCGCCGAGGGATGGCGGGCGATCGCGCCGGACCTGCCGGGGTTCGGACGCTCGGAGCCCCTGCGTCCCGGGACCTGGCACCGCCAGATCGAGACGGTGGAGACGTTCCGCCGCTCGTTGGGGCTCGATCGTGTCGCCCTGTGCGTCCACGACTGGGGCGGCCTGATCGGGCTGCGCTGGGCCTGCGACCACCCGGACGCCGTCAGGGCCCTGGTCATCGCCGACACCGGCTTTTTCGACGACGGCGCCTGGAACGGCGTGGCCCAGACCCTGCGCACCGAGGGCAAGGGCGAGGAGCTGGTCGACGGCCTCGATCGCGACGGATTCGGCGAGCTGCTGCGCGGCGTGAGCCCGGGCATGCCCGACGAGGCGATCGACGAGTACTGGCAGGCCTACACGACCACCGATCGCCGCAGGGCGCAGCTCGAGCTCTACCGCTCGGGCGACTTCTCCGAGCTCGCCGCCTACCAGGGATGCCTGGCCGCGCTCGAGGTCCCCACCCTCGTGCTGTGGGGAGCCAAGGACGAGCTCGCCCCGATCGGCGGCGGCCACCGCTTCCACAAGCAGATCCCCGGCTCGGAGATGGTCGTCCTCGACGAGGCCGGCCACTTCCTCCACCACGACGAGCCCGAGCGGGTGGCCTCGGAGATCGCTGCCTTCCTGTCCACGTCCGCCGGCACCTGAGCGGGGCTCGACGCGGACCACCCGCGACAAGGTCTGCGCTCTACGTCAGGTGGTCTGCATGGCCCAATCCGGGTAAGGTCGCAATCAGCACGAACACCGGGCGGGGTTCGAGCATCGACGCCGTCCGCCCGGACCCCGAGGAGGAGAGCACGAGATGAGCGGTTCACTGGCCGACAAGGCCTTGTCGAAGGTCTTTCAGTCGATCAACAAGAACAAGCAGTGGTACGAGATGCCAGGACTGCCGCTGCAGATCCTGAACCTGCTCGCCCTGCGCAACGACCTGCGCGACAACAACCTGTTCGACGCACCCCAGTCGCAGCCGCCCGAGGACCTCGTCGCCGAGTACAACGAGGGTTCGGGCCCGCCCCCCGAGGCGCTGGAGCACCGGTTGCCCGGAGGCGTCTGGACCGACCTCGAGGACCCCGCCATGGGCGCCGCCGGCTCGCGGTTTGCCCGCAACATCGCGCCGCAGCGCTCCACCCCGGAGTCCGAGCCGCGGATGTTCGAGCCGAACCCGCGTGAGGTCGCGCTGCGGCTGATGCGCCGCGACACGTTCAAGCCGGCCACCACGCTCAACGTGCTCGCCGCCGCCTGGATCCAGTTCCAGAACCACAACTGGTTCTTCCACGGCCGCGGCAACCCCGACGAGGTCATCGAGATCCCGCTGGCCGAGGACGACACCTGGCCCGAGCGCCCGATGACGATCCGGCGCACGGTTCCCTACTCGGCCAGCCCCGAGGGCTCCAATGGCTCGGTGACCTACACCAACACCGAAGCCCACTGGTGGGACGGCTCCCAGATCTACGGCTCGACGAAGGAGCGCCAGGAACAGCTGCGCACCTTCACCGACGGCAAGCTCAAGGTCAGCGACAAGGGCCGTCTGGAGCCCGACCCCGAGGCCGAGGGCGTCGACCTGACCGGCTTCGCCGAGAACTGGTGGCTGGGCCTGTCGCTCATGCACACCCTGTTCACCAAGGAGCACAACGCGATCTGCGACCGGCTCAAGCAGGCCTACCCGGAGTGGAGCGACCAGCGGTTGTTCGACACCGCGTGGCTGGTCAACTCGGCGCTGATGGCCAAGATCCACACCGTCGAGTGGACGCCGGGCATCCTCGGCCATCCGGCCCTGGACATCTCGATGAACACCAACTGGTGGGGGATCCTCGGGGAGAAGTTCCGCAAGCGCTTCGGCCGCGTCGCCGACGACGAGACGCTGAGCGGCATCACCGGCTCGTCGAAGGACCACCACGGGGCGCGGTTCCAGCTCACCGAGGAGTTCGTCTCGGTGTACCGGATGCACCCGCTGATCCCCGACGACTGGACGTTCCTGTCGCTGGAGACCGACGAGACGGTCGCCGAGAAGGAGTTCGACGAGATCCAAGGCCAGGCGACGAGCGGCTTTATGGACGAGCACTCGCTGGGCGACCTGTACTACTCGCTGGGCGTGGCCAACCCCGGGGCGGTCACGATCAAGAACTACCCGCGGGCGCTGATGGAGCACCGGCGCGCCGACGGGGAGCTGTTCGACCTCGCCACGCTCGACATCACCCGCGACCGTGAGCGCGGCGTGCCGCGGTACAACGACTTCCGCGAGGAGATGCGGATGCCCCGCCTGGAGACCTTCGAGGAGCTCACGCCCGACCGGGCGCTGGCCCAGGAGATGCGCGAGCTGTACGGGCACATCGACAACGTCGATCTCCAGGTCGGGATGTACGCCGAGACTCCGCCGCCCGGCTTCGGCTTCTCCGACACGGCCTTCCGGATCTTCATCCTCATGGCCTCGCGGCGACTCAAGAGCGACCGGTTCTTCACCGACGACTTCCGTCCCGAGGTCTACTCGCAGGTCGGCTTCGACTACGTGGAGAGCCAGACGATGACCGACGTGCTCCTGCGTCATCACCCCGAGCTGGCCCCGGCCCTGGAGGGCGTGCCCAACCCGTTCGCCCCGTGGACGCGGACCAGCGAGCGCCACCCGACCGACCGGATGAGCAACGCCTACTCGGCGAAGAGCGCGAGCAGCAACGGCGCCTCGTCGAACGGCGGCTCGCAGTCGAAGTCCAAGTCGAAGTCGACGGCCTAGGCCGCCGGTGGCCGACAGCCCCAACGGAGCCGAGGTGCCGAGCGCCTCGGTCGGCGAGAGCGCGCGCTTCGTCGTCTGGCACCTGCTGCCGAACTACCTGCAGGGTCTGTTCAGCCGGCGCCCGAAGTGGGTCGGCCGCCTCGCGTCGCTGGACGTCGACCGCCGCTCGACCGAGCTGCTGTCCTCGATACGCGAGCGCACCGACGCCGAGGTCCTGTGGGTCCTCGGCGGCAAGATGCTGCTCGTCTTCGGGCGCGAGCCGATCGCCGAGGTGCTCGACAACTCGGGGACCCGGTTCGGGTCCGACTCGGGCGCCAAGAAGAAGGGCATGTGCCACTTCCAGCCGCACGCGGTAACGATCTCGACCGGCGAGGAGTGGAAGCAGCGCCGGGCGTTCAACGAGGCCGTGCTGTGCACGGCGGAGCGGGTCCACCCGCTGGCCGACCGGTTCGCGGCCATCGCCGCCGAGGAGACCGCCCTGGCCGTGCAGGAGGCCGCGGGCGACCTCCGCTGGGAGCACATCGACACCCTGCACGAGAAGATGATGCTGCGGGTGGTCTTCGGGGACCGGGCCCGCGACGACCACCAGCTCGTCGCCCGGCTCCAGCGGTTGATGCACGAGGCCAACCGCGTTGCCGCCCTGAGCGAGTCCGACGACTTCGAGCCGTTTCACCAGGCGTTGCGCGACTACCTCTCAGATCCGCCGGAGGACTGTCTGCTCGGCCGGGCCGCCAAGGCGCCCGAGATCGACGATCCCGCCGGGCAGATCCCCCACTGGATGTTCGCCATGGGCGACACCCTGGCGCTCAACGTCGCCCAGGCCGTGATCGCCGTGCTCTCCCAGCCGGAGGTTGAGGCAACGGTGCACGACGAGCTCGAGGGCGCCGACCTCGACAAGGCCTGCGACGTCGATGGGCTACGACAGCTCGAGGGATGTCTGGAGGAGGCGATGCGGCTGTGGCCGACAACGCCGGTCCTGGCTCGTGAATCGATGTGCGAGCAGCATCTCGCCGGGGCGAAGCTCTCCGAGGGCACTCCGGTGATGATCGTCAACACGTTCAACCATCGGGACTCGCGCACCGTGGCCGACGCCGACCACGTGGTTCCCGAGCGCTGGCGCGGCTCCGAGCGCGACCCACGGTTCAACCACCTCAGCGGCGGTTCCCAGATCTGCGCAGGAATCGGACTCACCGTGTTCCTCGGCAAGGCAGTGCTCGCCACGCTGCTGCGTGACCGGGACCTGAAGCTGCGCGAACCGCAGCTCGCCGAAGGGCCGCTGCCGCACAAGATCGATCCGTTCTCCCTGCGCGTCGGCGTCGAACCCTCCTGATCGCCTCGCTGGAGTAGTCGCGGGTGCCTCCCGGCGGTGGCCGGTGGCGTGTCGGAGCCCCTGGGTCCGGGTAGCCCCTACCGGAGCACATCCCCGCGGCCACCAAGGAGCAGCATGCCCGAAGTCGAGTTCCCCGCCAACGGTTCCCCCGCCCACGGCTACCTGGCCGTGCCCGACGGCGGCTCCGGTCCCGGCGTCGTCGTCCTGCATGAATGGTGGGGCCTGGACGACAGCATGCGCGGCATGTGCGACGAGATGGCCGCCGCCGGGATCGTCGCCCTGGCGCCCGACCTCTACGACGGCGACACGACCACCCAGCCGGACGAGGCCGAGCAGAAGATGATGGCCATGAACATGGACAAGGCCGAGGCCGAGATGCGCGGCGCCGTCCAGTTCCTGGCCGACCAGGACGCGACGACCGGACCCGGCATCGGCTCGGTCGGATTCTGCCTCGGCGGCGGGCTGTCGATCTGGGCGGCGGCGACGAACCCGGACCAGATCAAGGCCGCGGTCACCTACTACTACGTGATGCCCCACGGCAAGCCGGACTTCTCGAAGATCGACGGCCCGGTCCTCGGCCACTTCGGCACCGAGGACGACTTCGTCCCGGTCGACGACGCGAAGGAGCTCGCGCAGGAGATGCGCGACGCCGGGGTCGAGGTGGAGTTCGAGTTCTACGAGGGCTGTGGCCACGCGTTCTCCAACGCCCACAACCGCATGGAGACCTACGACCGGCAGGCCGCCGAGGACGCCTGGAAGAAGACAACGAGCTTCTTCCTCGATCACCTCAGCCAGTAGCGCAGCGCGAGAATTCCCGCCGGCCCTGGTGGCCGCCGGAGCATCAGCACCACACCAACCGAAGGGAACCGAGAACCATGGGAGCACTTGACGGCAAGGTCGCGGCAATCACCGGAGCGTCGTCGGGCATCGGGGACGCCATCGCCCGCTCGCTGTCCTCCGAAGGTGCGTCCGTCGTGCTGGGAGCCCGGCGCGAGGATCGCCTGAAGTCCCTGGCCTCCGACATCAACGATGGTGGCGGGAAGACCGCGGTGATCCCGGTCGATGTCACCGACCAACAGCAGGCCGAGGATTTTGTCAACGGCGCTGCCGAGGAGTTCGGCGGGCTGGACATCATGGTCAACAACGCCGGCGTGATGTTGCTCGGACCCGTGATGGGGGCCGACAAGGAGAATTGGGAGCGGATGATCGACGTCAACATCAAGGGCGTCCTGTGGTGCACCCACCCGGCCCTGCCCTTGATGGAGCAGCGCGGCGGCGGCCACATCGTCAACGTCTCCTCGGTGGCCGGCCGCCGGGCCGGGGCGTTCGCCGCCGTCTACAACTTCACGAAGTTTGGGCTCACCGGCTTCTCCGAGGCTCTGCGCCAGGAGGCGCTGAACATCGGCGTCCGCGTGACGGCAATCGAGCCGGGGTTCGTTGACACCGAGCTGGCCAGCCACAACAACGAGCAGGTGCAGGAGGCCGCCGAGGAGATGATGGAGAAGATCGGCGAGATCCTCCAGCCCGAGGACATCGCCGAAGCCGTGCGCTTCGCCGTCACCTCGCCCCAGCGGATGAACGTCTCCGAGGTACTGGTCATGCCGACCGGGCAGAAGTAGGCTTCCGGCCCGTGGCCGACGCCCTGCCCCCACCCTCCAGCCGGGAGGTCGCTCCCGCCGCCCCGGAGCCCGCCGAAGCGCGCCCCCCAGCTCCGCCGGCGGTGCAACGCGAGAACGCGCCGGGCGCCGAGGTTGCCCTGATCCTGGGTATCGCCGGGATGGCCCTGTTCCCGCTGTTCGCCCCGTTCGCCTGGTACCAGGGCACCAAGACCCTGCGCACGATCGACGCCAACCCCGGCGTCTACGACGGCCGCGGCATCGCCAAGGTCGGCAAGTGGCTCGGGGTGATCATGACGGTGCTGATGGTGATCGGCGCCGTGCTGTTGGTGCTGCTGATCGTCCTCATCGCGGTCGCCGGCCAAGGCTCGTACTTCGGCTAGGGCACCCAAGCGCCCGCGCTCGAAAGCGGGTCAGCGCGGCTGGAGGCGGCGGGCCAGCAGCGCGCCCGACCCGATCAGGAAGAGAGCGAGCAGGGCCAGCGGCCATAGGGTCAGGCCGGTGAAGGCGAGGTCGTTGCCAGCGCCGCCGCCGGATCCCGCCGCCGCCGAGACGGTGCCCGCCGGCGAGGAGCCGCCGCCCGAGCCTGCGTCGCCGCCCGAGCCCGTGTCGTCGTCATCGCCGCTGCTGTCGCTGGACGTCCCCGCCCGGGCGAGGATGTAGGTGCGGGTCCCGGCAGCGGGCACGGCGATCGTCGCTGCGTCTCCGTCGATCGTCACATCGTCTGAAGGCGTCTCGGTCGCCTCGCTGCTGACGCCGAGGTCGCCACTCTGAGACGAACGGGCCCGCGCCGACGATCGGACGGTCCTCCGCGAGGCACCGGCCGTGGGGGTGAGGCTCGGACCGCTGGCCTCGTCGGCCAGCGTGCCCTGCAGGTCGTCGCCCGGCCCGGTGATCCGGATCGCCCGGGTCCCGTCGGCGAAGTCGAGGTTCAGGCGGACGCTGGCCTTGCCGTCGCTGCGCACCGTGATCCGCAGGGCCTTCGTCCCGTCCAGGCGGGCCCGGACGCCGTCGAGGGTTCCGCCCTTGACGTTGTCGAGGTCGATCTCCAGCCAGTTGGCCTTGTCGAACTGCTCGATGTCGGTCCACTCGGTACCGGTCCCGACGTAGGCCAGCGGCGGTCCGGCGTCGGCTCCCGCGCTGTTGAGGGGACCGGTCACTGGCGCCCCCACGCCGAAGGCGCGGCTCTCGGCGCGCAGCAGTCCGCGGGCGGGCTCGGTGGCCGGGTCGCCCTCCGCCAGACGGAGCGCGACATCGGAGACCCAGTAGGCATGGTCGTGCACGAGGCCGAGCTTGTCGCGGTCGGCCGCCGGAACCCGGGCGTAGTCGACGCGGCTCGGGTCGTCGATCTTGCGGGCGTCACCGAGGAAGTCGCGCGCCGTGTCCCAGGCGTCGGTCGTGGCCAGCGTGAAGTGCTCCGCGGGGTTGAACACCCGTAGCTCGCTGCGCAACCCAAGCTCGTCGAACCGGTTCTGCTGGGCCGTCGGGCCGGGGATCGGGACCAGCTGGTCCTGGCCACCCGCCCAGTTGAGGAAGGGGATCCAGCGGACGTTCTCCAGTGCCAGGTGAGAGTTCGTCGAGGCCGTGGAGTTCCCGTCGCCGTCGTTGGGCGGCGCCGGCGGCAGCCAGACCCCGCGCGCCGGAGGGCCGACCGTCGTAAAGGCTTTGGCGAACAGGTCCGGGTAGTGGGAGCCGAGCTTGTAGGTGCCGTACCCGCCCATCGAGTACCCCGAGAGGTACGTGCGGTCGGGGTTGAGGTTGAAGTGGCGGTCGACATCGGCCCAGACCTGGAAGAAGTCCGACTCGGCCTCGTCGGTGTACCAGCCGTCGGTGCCATGGCCGTGCGTGGTGACCACGAGGTTGTTGCGCTCGTCGCCGAACTGGTCGAGCTGGTTGGGGCTGAAGACCTTGTACTGCGTGTAGGTTCCGCCGAGCGAGTGCAGCGACCACGTCATCGGGGTCGGCGAATCGGTGCTCGTACCCTCGGGGACGCGAATCAGGTACGGCTGCAGCGGACCGCCGGTGGCCGGGAACTTCTCGTAGTCATACCCTTCGGGCAGGCCCAGCGACGAGGGGTAGATCCGCGACTGTGTGGTGCCGGGACCGTGGATGCCCTCGGTAGCTCCGGAGGCGAGCTTGGCGAAGTCGACATCGGCAAAGAACGAGCCGGTGCAGCCGATGTCGCCTGCGGCCACCATGCCGGTGCAGCCGGTTCCGGCCAGACGGTTGGCCTGCTGCTCCTCGAACCACACGCCCGGACCGATCGGGGTCACATCGGTGGCCGGCTCGGCGCTCTGGTCGGTCGCGTTTTGCCCCTGGACGCCGGCCTCGGTGAACCGGAAGGCCAGGTTGAACACCCCGGGTGCCTCCGAGGGGGTGCCGGACGCGGGCTCGTCGGCCCCGCCCGAGTCCCCGGCCGGCACCGCCTTGAACCGCTGCGAGGGACCGTCGCCCGCCTCGTACAGGCCCGCGCCGGCGACGTGGCGCCAGGTCGCGGTCCCTGGGTCCAGCGTGGAACGGGGGACGCGGATGGTCATCTGGTTGAGCTCGGCGTCGATCGTCACCGCTCCGTCGGGCAACGACGCACGACCACCGGGGGCCGGGGTCAGCGGGTCGTAGGCCCAGGTCTCGCCCCCGGTCCCCCACGCGGTGATGAAGTGGTCGAGCCCCTGCGAGGAAACCTTTGCCCCCGAGGGCCAGCTCTTGGAGACCGCCGCGTCGGGCCCGCCGCCGGCCTGGGTGTCGATCCCGATGCCGACCACGGTGGTGTCGGGCTCCAGCACGGAGTTCAGCGTGACCCGGTAGACAAGATCGTCGCCGTCGGGCTTGACGCGCAGCTCGACGATGTCGGCCGCGTTCGCCGCGTACCGCTCACCCGTGGGGTAGTAGACATCGCCGGCGCTGGTGGCGGCGACGTCACCACCGGTGGTCAGTCCCCTCCGGCCGCCGATCGGGTTGGTGTCGGCCCCCATGTCGTCGAACAGGTAGTCCTGGTGCAGGTACTCGCCGCCGCGGTAGCCGTCGGTTCCGGAGACCAGCAGCGGGTCGGCCGTGAACGGCGCCTGCACCGTCAGTGGGGAGCGGGACGGCGGATCGGCGTAGAGGACCGGCGGGCCGGGCCGGGCCCCCGAGTCGACCGAGGGCAGCGTGGCGGCGGCCAGCGGCGCCGTGGTCAGGAGCGCGGCGAGCGTCGCGGCAGACAGCAGCACGCCGAGCCGGAGCTTCCGGGGCGATCGTCGATTGCGGTGCCGTGTCGACGGGAACCCCATCGACGGGAATCTACCGAGCGCCTGGGATCCCGGCGCCGGTCGACTGCGGTCGCAGCCCGCGATCTAGCCGCTCGCGGACCGGCGCTAGATCGGCGCGAGACCGGCTTCGGCGGCCCCTGAGCGCAGCTCGTCGAGCCCGAGGGCCTCGACCGGGCCGAGCGCTCCCGTCCCGTCGATCGCACCGTCGGCGGCTTGCCGGGCCGCCCAGGAGATGATGCCCGCGGTGAAGGTGTAGGCCTCCGAGCCGTTGAGGTGGACCTCGGCGAGCTTGTGGTCGTCGCGGTCGTAGGCGATGGCCACGATGTGCGAGGCCCCCTCGGCGCGCTTCTGGGCGTCCGGCCCGCCGGTCGAGCCGGACACCACCCGTTCGACCGCCGAGTGGGCGACCGAGCGGGCGCCGGGGATCGTCGTCAGCGCGTCGGTGACGGCACCCACGCCCTGCATCACCTTCGACATCGGTCCGGACCCGAGAAAGACGTTGACCTCGTGCAGCTCGGGGCGCAGACGGGGAAGGGCGAAATGCTCGGAACCTCCGAGCGAGAATGCCTGGCGGTCCTTGCCGCGCAGCTCGAAGCTGCGGACCCTCTCGGCGCCGCGGACCGTCCCGACGCTCCCTCCGCGGTAGGCGAACTGCGGGTCGAGCATCACGCCGGCCATCGAGAGCTTGGTGCCTCCGCTCAGCGAGTCCGAGTCGCCGCCGAGCCCGAAGTAGCCGACATCGACCCGGACAGCCCGGTTGCCTGCCTGCTCGAGGGCCATCGCCCCCGCGAGGTTGCCCGGCACGTAGTCGAAGCCGAAGGCGGTCAGCAGCGCGACCTCCGCGGCCGAGGCGCGTGCCCCATGGCCCTCGAACACGTCGCGGATGAACGAGGGTTCGCCGGTGGAATCGATATAGGTGGCGCCCTGGCCGATCGCCGCCTCGATCGCGGGTCCTCCCATCTTTGCGAAGGGGCCGACGGTGGTGACCAGCACATCGCCCTCGCGGACGAGCGCGGCGACCGATTCGGGCCGATCGACGTCCGCAACCTGTGTCTCCAGACCGCCTAGCTCCGAGGCGAGATCGTTGAGGGCGTCGGCGTCGCGTCCGGCGAGCAGCGGCTCGGCCCCGGCGCCGACGAGGTGCTCGGCGATCAGTCGCCCGGTGAAGCCGGTGGCGCCGAAGCAGACGATGCGAGATGCCATGCCCGAACCCTATCCGCTCACAGGTACCGGGAGACCCAGGACGCGATCACGTCGGCGACGTACTGGCCATCCTCGCGGTGTGAGAGCAGGTGATCGGCTCCGCTGAGGGTCACGAAGCTCTTGGGGTGGCGGGCCGCGTCGAAGATCAGGCGGGCGTTGTCGATCCCCACGGTGTCGTCGGTCGGCGAGTGGAACACCAGCAGTGCCCGGCCGAGACTGCCGATGTCTGCGCCGAGGTCGATCCGCTCGAGGTCCTCGAGGAGCTCGCGGCCGACCTGGAACTCCCGGCCCGCGATCTCCACTGTCGCCTCGCCTTCGCGCTCGATCTCTTCGGCCGACCCGGCGAGCAGCTCGCGGACGTGGGCCGGCTGGGCCGGCGCCCCGATCGTCGCGACGGCGGCCACCTCCTCGATCCGGCGCGCGGCAGCCAGTACCGCGGCCCCGCCGAGGCTGTGACCGATCAGCAGCTTGGGCGCCGAGAGCCGTTGCTCGAGCGCCTGCGCCGCGGCCACGACGTCCTCGACGTTGGCCGTGAACGTCTTGTTGGCGAACTCCCCCTCGCTGTCGCCGATGCCGGTGAAGTCGAAGCGCAGGACCGCCATGCCCAGTGAGGCGAGCGAGCGGCTGATCTGCGAGGCCGCGCGGACGTCCTTGCCGCAGGTGAAGCAGTGGGCGAACAGCGCCGTCGCGCTGACGTCGGCGTGGGGGAGCTCGAGCCGGGCGGCGAGCGACACGCCCTGGGATCCAGGGAACTCGAGCTTCTCGTGGCCGGCCACGACCTACTCGGAGGCGAACGTCTTCGACGAGCCCTTGGCGTCCACGGCCCCGCCGATCCGGTACAGAGCGTGGACGTAGGCCGCCGTGCGCATTGGGATCTCCTTGATCGCCGCGACCTCCCAGACCGTCTCGCTCTCGTTCTCCATCCGCTTGCGCAGGCGGTCACGGATCTCGTCCTCGGTCCACGGCACCCCGGAGCGGTTCTGGGCCCATTCGAAGTAGCTGACCGTGACCCCTCCGGCATTGGCCAGGATGTCGGGGATCACGTGGACGCCGCGGTCGTCAAGTACGTCGTCGGCCTCCGGCGAGACCGGGCCGTTGGCCACCTCGACGATCACCTTGGCCTTGACGTCATCGACGTTGTCGGCGGTGATCGCGTTCTCCAGCGCGGCCGGGACGAGGATGTCGACGTCGAGCGTCAGCACCGCATCGCGGTCGAGCTGCTCGGCCTGGCCGTCGAGTCCCAGCGCGCCGAGATCCACGTCGCCCAGGGAGCCGGATTCGTCCTTCTGCTCCCGGGCGGCGACGATATCAAGCCCCGACTCGCAGTAGACCGTCGCGTCGGAATCGCTGACGGCCACCACGCGGTAGCCGACCTGCGCGAGACGATCTGCGATCACCGCGCCGGCGTTGCCGAAGCCCTGCACCGCGACCGTCATCGCCTCATCGCCACCACCGAGCCCGTCGCTTTCGATGAGCTTCGGGACCAGGACCTGGGTTGCGTAGAACGCCCCGTCGCCCGTCGCCGTGCCACGCCCCAGGCTGCCGCCGAGCGCCAGCGGCTTGCCGGTGATCACGGCCGGGCAGCGCCGCCGGTGGATCATCGAGTACTGGTCCATCATCCAGCCCATCACCATCTCGTTCGTGTAGACGTCAGGCGCAGGGATGTCGGTCTCGGGACCGATGAAGTCGGCCATCTGGTCGATGTAGCCACGGCTGAGGCGCTCGAGCTCGTGCATGCTCAGGTTCTTGGGGTCGACGCTGACCCCGCCCTTGCCGCCCCCGAACGGCAGGTCGACGACGGCGGTCTTGAACGTCATCCAGAAGGCCAGCGAGGTCGTCTCGTCGACGTTGACCGAAGGGTGGTAGCGGATCCCGCCCTTGGTGGGGCCGCGCACGTCGTTGTAGCGGACGCGATAGCCGGCGAACGTCTTCAGTGATCCGTCGTCCATCCGCACGGGGATGGAGACCTTCAGCGCCGCCTTCGGCAGCTTGAGCATCTCCAGCGCGTCATCGGAGATTGCGGGAGCGTGCTCGATCGCGCGGTCGAGCCGGCCGGTTGCGTCGTCGAGCAGCGAGTCGCTCATGGTGCGTCCCCGAGCCGGCCGGTGAGCACGTAGCGCAGGATGCCCACCACCTGGCCGGGCTCGCGAGCCGTGGCCAGCGCGGCCCGGTCGACCTCCTTGAGCGCGTGGTCGAGGTCGGGGCCGTGGAGGGTTATCAGCGGCGTGCCGGTGGCCGCGGCCTGGCCGGCGTCGAAGGCCGCGTTCCACTGCCGGTACTGGTCACCGAACTTCACGACGACGATGTCGGCGGCGCCGAGCAACGTCTGCGTGCGGATCGCGTTGACGCCGGCGCCCTTGTGGTCGGCCCAGAACTTCTCGTTCTCGTCCCCGAGGATCGCCACGCCACAGTCGTCGCTGGCGCCGTGGTCGGTGACGGGACCGGTGAAGGTCACCGGTAGGGCGAGCCCGGCAACCCCTTGCTGGATTTCCTGACGCCAGTCGCTGTGGATCTCGCCGGCGAGGTAGACCGTCCATCGCGGCGGCGGCGAGGAGGCGGGGACGAACGATCCAACCAGGGGTGCTTCGTCGGTGGCGCTCATACCCTTGACATGCCCGCGGCCCGGGGCATGTCAAACGCGGCCGACCGCCCAGCTCACCAGCCGCCGCCGGCCCTGGCCTCGGACAGGCGAGCTCGGTAGACGCGGACCGCGGTCTCGTAGCGCTGACCCTCGCCCGCCGCCGGGCCGTCCCGGCCGCCGAGCCCGCGCCGGGCCCGCAGGCGGAAGAAGGCGAGCTCGCTCGCCGCGTGGTGGTAGGACCGGACGAGATCGGCCGCCTGCTCTCCTCCGCGGTTCATGGCCTGCTGGACCGCCGCCTTGCGCGCGGCCAGGGAGGCCAGGCCCTCGACCTCGGACCCGGTCAGGGTCCCGGCGCGGACGTCGTGTTGAAGCTCGGCGCGGATGGTCCGCCCCTCGCGGCGCCGGGCCAGCACCACGATCAGGGCGACCGCGGCCAGGGCGGGAACGAAGAAGCCGACGAACACCGTTCCGAAGGTCCCGGTGACCGCGCTGGTGTTCCACAGGCTGTGCAGCACGACGGCGACGACGAGGCCTGTGACGGGCGCGGCGATCCGCACCAGGGCGTGCGGTGAGCGGCTGGCGATGCCGAGCCCGATCCCGAAGGCCGCGGTGAACAGCGGGTGGGCCAGCGGCGAGACGATCCCCCGGACGACGAACGTGCCGACGGCGCCCACGACCCCCTCCTCGGCGGCACCCTGCAGGTAGTAGATGACGTTCTCGGTCATGGCGAAGCCGATCCCGACGAGCAGCGCGTAGACGATCCCGTCGACCACGCCGTTGAACTCGTGGCGGACCCGCCGGTAGACGAGCAGCAGGGCCAGTGCCTTGACCCCCTCCTCCACCACCGGGGCCGAGATCGAGCCTCCGTACAGCTCGCCGACGTCACCCCCGAGGCTGAGGCCGACGATGTGCGTCCCCACCGAGTTGACGATGCCGGCCACGAACGTGGCGACGGTCGCGCCCCACAGGAACGTGCCGAGAACCAGGGCCCGCGGCTCGGGCTCGTAGCGGTCGATCCACAGGGCCAGGCCGATGAACAGCGGCACCGGCAGCAGGGCGAGCGCCAGGGCGAGGACGAGGACGACCGGCTCGGCGCTGAGGCCGAATTCCACAGCGGTCAGCAGGCCGGTCACCGCGATCGCGGCAACGGCCAGGCCACCCAGGGACCCGCGCATGTCGGCGCGGTGGCGCCGCAGATCGAGTTCGGCGGCCGGCGGAGCGCCGCCGGGCCGCTGAGCGGCGGGGCCGCTCCCCCGAGGCAGGAGCGCTGCAACAACGCGCCGAACCCCCGCACCAACGCCCGGTCGT
>JBPCPM010000176.1:0-48084 GCA_050999155.1 Solirubrobacterales bacterium | reverse complement strand
TGATCTTCATGTCCTTTCGCCGGGAAACAACGACCGCCGGTCCCGGCACGGCTCGGCTGCAGCTCCGCCGCTGCAGTCCGTACCGTTACCTAGATGTCCGCACGCGCGAACGACATCATTCTCGGCGACAACCTGCAGGTTCTTCCCACGTTGCCAGCCGAAACGTTCCAGATGATCTACATCGACCCCCCGTTCAACACGGGAAAGAAGCAGACGCGAAGGACCCTCAAAGCGGAAGCCGCTGTCGATGGCGACCGCATCGGCTTCGGCGGGCGTCGCTACGCGAGCCGCTTGCTCGCGGAGTCGTCGTACTTCGACGAGTTCGCTGACTACCTCGCGTTCCTCGAGCCGCGTCTGGTTGAGGCACGGCGGGTGCTTACCGACTCGGGAACTCTGTATTTCCATATTGACTACCGGGAAGCTCACTACTGCAAGCTTCTCCTCGACGAGATCTTCGGACGCGAGAACTTCCTCAACGAGATCATCTGGGCCTACGACTACGGCGCACGATCGAAGAAGCGGTGGCCCGCCAAGCACGACACGATCCTCGTTTACGCGAAGGACGCTGAGCGGTACTACTTCGACTCAACCGAGGTCGATCGTGAGCCATATATGGCTCCAGGCCTTGTGACCCCCGAGAAGGTGGCTCTCGGCAAGCTGCCGACCGACGTGTGGTGGCACACGATCGTCCCGACCAACGGGCGTGAGAAGTGCGGCTACCCGACCCAGAAGCCAGAGGGGATCGTCCGCCGCATGGTGGCGGCGTCGTCCCGTCCGGGTGGCTGGTGTCTTGACTTCTTCGCGGGCAGCGGGACGCTTGGGGCGGTTGCGGCGAAACACGGTCGAGGCTATGTCCTGATAGACGAAAACCCCGAGGCAATCGAGGTGGCGACGCGGCGCCTGCAGGCGATCGAAGCACCCTCGACCCCGAGAGAGCCGACGCCGCTGGAACCGGAGACCGTCACCGCGCTCTTCTAGATGTCAATCGTGGTTAGCGCTTCCAAGAAGTCCTCGTACGTACACCGAAACGCCGAGAAGGCATCGCTATCCGTGCGTGATGGAAGAAACCACTTCGTGTCGCTCATCGCGTGCTGCACCGTGATGTGGCCATCGTCCATTAGAACGCCGACCGCCTCGGCGGGGATAAGCCAATAGACGAGACCGTGCGGCCGACCCGAGATACAGACGAGGTAGTCGTACTTCGTGGTCCCCGCCTCGCGTGGATCTCGCACCTGCTGGAAGCGGGGAGGATCTTCGGTCGAGAACTTTACCTCGCAACGCACCTCGTCGAGCCTCACGTCGTAGGCGACTGACTCAGCCTTTCCTACGGCCATTCCCGCGTCCCTGCCGATCTGCTCGAGCAACATCTCCCCGAGCTTGCCGCGAGTGCGCGGCGCGAGCATCAGGACAAAGGCCAAGGGACTATCGGGCGGCCACTCCGCGACCTGCTTGAGACTTCCCCGGAGGTCGGCGAGCGCGCTGATCTCACCGGGAGAGAACTCATACTCGGAGCTGGCATTCACATCGCAACATTCGGCAGGCCCCGGCTTGCTCCTTCTTGAGAGTGACGGAATTTGACGCGCCTACGCCCGATCGACTGTTTGGCGACCGCCGGACAAGGCGTCGCTCAACACGGGTAGCATTCGTGCCGCGCCACCGTCCTTTCCATACTCGGTAGCAACCCGGTAGCCGTGGCCTGTGAATTCGGCTCCTAGATTGCCCGTTCGCACCCTTTCGAACCAATCGCGCCCATGGGGACGAACCTCCGCCCAGGGCCTTGGTCGCGCAAATGCACTCCGGTGGCTGCTCAGGTCGTCGGAAGACGGTGGGGAAGGGCATCCCGATGCTGACGAAGCGGGCCCCATTGAGCGATGCGAGAGATCGCCCCGGTCCTACTGCGTTGAGCGTCCCTGCCGAACCCCGTGCATGTGGTCTAGGACTCAGCCTCGTCTAGACCCTCGACTGGCGGGCAAGGAGCAAGCCCCAGGCGGTCTCGCAGCTTCTCAACGGCGAGCGCTGGGCGCCGACGGTGGACCATCCGATGGCAGTTCGCGCAGAGGACCCGAACGTCCCGGACGGTGGTGTGGTAGCGCGTGCCGTTTCGCTTCACAGAGGCGATTGGTGCGGTAGGACCCACCGGGGTAGAGTCCCGCTCGGTTCACTTACCGTGCGGTCAACGATGACGGGAGGCGTCGGATGCGACGGACTGTGGGGCTTGCGGTATTCGTCTTGATTGCTTTCGGCGGTTGCGGCGGCAACCAGTCTGAAAAGGAGTTGGCCGACGCGCGGGCCAAGATCAAGAAAGAGAAATCGGCGGCCCGCGCAACCATCAAGGAAGATCAGCGCGAGGCAAAGACCGAGCTAGAACGCCTAGAGAAGAAGGCCGCCGAACAGAAAGACGAGTTGCGCGCGCAGAAGCGAAAGGTGGCCGCCGAACGCCGTCGCCTGGATCGCCTGGAGAACCAGGTCAGCGGGGCGCGGGCCGAGGCAGAGAAGAACACGATCCCTGGCACCGGGACATTCGAGATAGGCACCGATGTCAACCCCGGCACGTACCGCGCGGAGGCGCAGCCGGGGTGCTACTGGGCACGATTGTCGAGCCTGGACACCAGCGACATCATCGACAACGACAACGCCGACGGACCGGTGATCCTCGAAATCCTTGCTTCCGACAAGGCCATCAATACCAGCGACTGCGCGGACTTTCACAAGTCCGGGTGAGCCCACGGGCTTGCGCAGGGTGCCCGCTACGGGTGGCCTAGCCCTCCGCGTGACGCTTGTCGGTCGAGGGGTCGGACTGCAACCCGCTGGGGTCCGAGGCGTCGATCCGGATCGACGCGGGTGCCTCGTGTCAGTCCCCAACAGCCGAAATCGGGGTGTCGATCGTGCCGACAACGAGCCCAGCGTGGGAAGGAAACGCATAGGGTCCGAACGAGGCGAGCAGCGAGGGAGGATTGATGGCATCTGCAGACGAGAACGGCACTCAAGACTGGGTGCCCGCACGGCTCATACCGGCGGGGAAGATGCGCCCCGAGGAGCAAGAGACGAAGGCAACCTCCGTGCTTCTCGCCGTTCTGCCCGTGGTGCCGGACTTCGGCCAGGCTTTGCTGCGAGATCTGAAGGCGCCGAAAGGCCGGATCTCGACCTTCACCGAGGTTCGCCTCAAGGACTCCCGCGGCAAGGCCCACATTCCCGACGGGGCGATCGTCGTCGAGCGGGGCAAGACGCGCTGGTCCTGCCTGGTCGAAGTCAAGACGGGAAGAGCAACTCTCGATCCATCTCAGGTTGAGCGCTATCTCGAGATGGCGCGCGAGCACGGTTTCGACGCCCTGCTCACGATCTCCAACCAGATTCGAAGCGATGCTGAGAGCCTGCCCTACGAGGTGGACAAGCGAAAGGTCGGCAAGCTCATCGTCCGCCACACCTCTTGGTGGCGAATCCTCACCGAGGCCGTCGTGCAGCATCGGTTCCGCGGAGTCAGCGATCCAGAGCAAGCCTGGATTCTCGGAGAGCTTGTTCGATATCTCGACGATCCACGTTCGGGAGCGAGCGGCTTCGAGGGCATGGGGGAAAACTGGGTCCGTGTGCGGGACGCCGCTCGGACCGGCACGCTCAGGAGCACCGACGACGGAGCCCAGGCCGTTGCGGCTCGATGGGAGCAACTCGTCGAATACCTATGCCTCCATCTCAGCCAAGAGCTTGGCGTAGATGTCAAGCAGGTCAAGCCAAGGCGGAAGAGCGCCCTGGAAAGGGTGGCTGAGTCGACTCAGCAGCTGGCCGAGAATGGAATCCTCGAGCGGGCGATCAAGGTGCCCGATGCGATCGGACCCATCCATCTCGAGGCCAACCTTCAGGCACGGTTAGTCACGACGTCCGTGGAGCTCGACGCCCCCAAGGACATGAAGCTGCCGAAGACGAAGGTCAACTGGCTCCTGCGGCAACTGAAGGAGGCGCCAGACGACCTGAGGATCGAGGTTCGGTTTTCCTCGTCACGTCAGACGACGTCAGAGTTGCTCGGAGACTGCCGTGATGACCCCGGATGTCTGCTGAACCCAGACGATCCGAAGCGAGAGCCGAGAACGTTCACGCTGGCTCGCTCGATGCCCATGGCAAAGAAGGGCGGGCTGGACAAGGGCAGCTTTGCTGCTGGCATCCGGAAACAGGCGACAGACTTCTACAGGGACCTGGTCCAAGATCTAATGCCTCCGCAACCAAAGGCTCCCAAGCTCCCGAGCATGAAGGATCAGCAGCAACCACCCACCGATGAGGCGCGACCGACACGCACCGAGGCTGAAGCCGTCAAGAGTCAGTCCGAGGGCCTGGGCGATCTTGCGGAGCTGGAGGCTGACGGCCTCATCGATCCGGGCTAGGTCAGTTCGTCGGTTTCGGAGTGTGCTCGCAGGGCGTCTAGCACCCGGCGCCTGACCGGAGGATCCAAGCGAGCGACGTCCTCCTCGGCCCGTCCGCGAATGGCCGCGAGGTACCCGCTTCCATCTTGCTTCCAGACCCCCCCGAGAGGAAGCCCCAGGGGGGCGTCCCCGATGAGCCACTCTGCGCTCGTGGCTCGCATGAAGCGAACATGGCGCAGGGCCGGGCTGGAACCGCTCGGCCTGCACGAGGCCCGACACACGTTCGCCTCGCTGCTGATCGCCGCGGGCGTCAACGCGAAGGCGGTCAGCACCTACATGGGCCATGGGTCCATAGCGATCACCTTTGACCGCTACGGCCACCTGATGCCGGGCTCCGAGGCCGAGGTCCGCTCCAAGCTCGACGCCTTTCTGGCGCGCCCAGAGTGACCCCCCTCCGGGGTGGCCGTGGGACCGACGTGGGACCGGCGTGGGACCGAAACGGCCGATTCGGTGACTTCGACTGACCCCGACTGACCTTCGGCGGTCCGGGCGGCGAAGGCCCGAACCCCCGCTGGTAGAGCGGGATTGCGGGGCGCCAAGCGGCCTTCGGGGCGATGGGCCGGGAAGGACTCGAACCTTCGACCTACGGATTATGAGTCCGCTGCTCTAACCAGCTGAGCTACCGGCCCTGAGGGCCGAGTATTGCCGCTCCGGCGGGCGTCGGGGCGGCAGAGCCGCCGGCCGCTCAGCTCTTCTCGTTGTCCGTGGCCTGATCCTTGTCCGCGGACCACTCGTCGTCACCCTCGGGATCGTCGGCGTCGGGATCGAGGAACTGGGCCTTGCGCTTGCGTTCCTCGGCCGCCTGGCGCTCCTCGGCGGCCTCGCCCTCGGCCTGTTCGCGCTTGCGGGCGGACTTCTCTGCGGCGGACTCGGTCTGGGAGACCTTCCCGGCCAGTTCCTCCTGCTCCCCGCGTTTGCTGCGGGCCTCCTCGGTCTTGGCCCTCGCGTCGGCAGCGCGCTGCTCGGCCTCCTCCTCGAGCTCGCGGGCGCGGGTCCGGGCGGCTTCGGCTTCCTCGCGGGCTCGCTGGGCCTCGGAGGTGGCCGACTCGCGCTGCTCGGCAATCTTGTCGTGGCGCTCGCGGGCCTCCTTGGCCTCGCCCGACAGCTCCTTCTCGCGCTCGGCGTGCTTCTGGGAGACGGACTGGCGTTCCGCGGCGACCTCCTCCCGCTCCTGGGCAGAGGAACGCAGCGCGCCGGCCTGCCCGCGTTGCTCCTCGTGCTTCTCGTCGCGATTGCGCTTGAACATCACCGCGGCGACGCCCAGCAAGGCGATCACGATCACGGCAATGACGATGACGATGACAGTTCCCACGACTACCTCCCGAACCCGGTTGCCCCCGTTCGGGGCTGAAGCTCTTATCTCCCCCGGCGCCGGACCCGGCAAACGCAGGGTCGGCGCGTCTCCGAGCACCTGGCCGGTGTCCACTAGGCTGAATCGGTGGCCACCGACGACACAATCCGCGAGGTCCTGTCGACCACCCGCACGTGGGCGGTGGTGGGCGCCTCCCCAAGCCCCGGCCGTCCCAGCCACGGCGTCGCGCGGTTTCTCATGGAACGTGGATACCGCATGATCCCGGTGAACCCCACGGTCGAGGAGGTCCTCGGACAGCGGTGCTACCCCGACCTGGCCTCCATCCCCGAGACGGAGCAGGTCGACGTCGTCGACATCTTCCGGCGCAGTGAGCTGGCCGGCGAGCACGTCGACGAGGCGATCGCGATCGGCGCGAAGGCCGTGTGGATGCAGCTCGGTGTCGTCGACCCGGCAGCCGCCGCCCGAGCCGAGGGTGCCGGGCTCGAGGTCGTCATGGACCGCTGCCCGGCCATCGAGCACCCCCGGCTCGGCATCTAGCCGACCCGTCGGCCCCGGCCCCGGCCCCTCCCCGGACCCGGCTAGCGGACCTCGGCCACGGCCTTCTTGAGCTCGTCGACGCCGAACGCCCCCTCGATTGCCGTGCGCACGACACCCTTGCGGTCGGTGACGAACACCCAGGGTTCGGTCGGAAGGCCGTAGGCCTGCACCTGGGGCCGCAGCCCCTTGGCCACGTCGTTGTCCTTGTAGATCTCCATGTGGATGAACTGCACCTCGTCGCCGGGGGTCTGCTGCTTGACCTGCTCGGTGACGTCGGCCACCGGTCCGCAGACCCGGGTCTGGCACAGGGCCGGGGTGGCGAACAGCAGGACCACGGGCTTTCGGCCCAGCACCTTCGAGAGGTCCGTGTCGTGCATCGAGGTCGGCGGCTGGCGGGTGTCGATGGCCGACACGTCGGCGACATCGGAAACCGTCGGTGTGCCCACCTTGGGTGCGCGGTCGCCGGCGGCGGGAATCCGGTCGAAGCTGCGAACGACCACGCTGATCGGGCGGGTCACGTGGTTGGTGTCCCCCCGCCGCACGACCGCGGCTACGCGACTCTCCCCCCTGCCCTCGAACTCCACGTCGGAGACGTAGACGGCCTCGGCATCCTCCTCGCCGGCCGTCTTGGAACGGAAGCGGGCCTCGGTGGTCAACGGGTCTCGCCGGGCCGGGTAGGGGCCCGTCACGGTGCCGTCGGCGCCCCGGGCCACGTAGAGCGCGACCTCGTCCACGTCGGACACTTGCTCGCGGGCGATGGTGAACAGCGCGAAGCTGAACCGCTGCGTTCCGGGCCGGGCCACCATGCCGCCGGGCGTGAGGACGGGCGCATCGCGGTTCTCGCCCTCCTGCTCGATGAACTCGGTGAGGGTGCGCTTGCCCGCCTCGGGGAACACCGATGCGTCGGCGGCGGGCACGGCCTCGGGACCGTCTCCGGTCGAGGTGCTGGAGTCGGTGCCGCAGCCCGCCAGCAAGGCAAGCGTCAACGGCGCAATGAACAGGGCTGGCATGCGCGGCCGGCGCGACGACATCGCGAGCGATCGTAGCGAGCGGGCTCCGTCGCCCCGTCGGGGACTGGGCGGCCCGTCCCTGGGGTACCGTCACCGGAAACCGCGATCGAGAGGACGAAAAGTGGCAGATCGAGCAGCGCTGGTGACGGGGGCCTCGAGCGGGATCGGATTGGCGATCTCCCGAGCGCTGGCCGAAGACGGCCACGCGGTGACGATGAGCGCACGCCGTCCCGACAAGCTCGAGAAGGCTGTCGGGGAGCTCGCCGTCGCGGGTCTGCCGGTCGAGGCCGTCCCCGCCGACATGACCTCCGAAGACGACATCACCTCGCTGTTTGCCACCCACAAGGACCGTCACGGGCGCCTGGACGTGCTCGTCAACAACGCGGGTGTCGGCATCGGCGGGCCCATCGCCGAGCTCGAGGCCAAGAAGGTCGACATGCAGCTCGGGGTCAACCTCCGTGGTGTGATCCTCGCCACCCGCGAAGGCACGCCGATGCTCAAGGAAGCCGGGGCAGAGCACGGCAAGGCGCTGATCGTCAACACCGCGTCGATCGCCGGCAAGCAGGGGCAGGGGTGGCTCACCGTCTACTCGGCGACCAAGTCGGCGGTCATCGGCTTCAGCCAGGCGGCCCAGAAGGAGCTCGGCGAGTCGGGCATCCAGGTCACCGCCCTGTGCCCGGGGTTCGTCGACACGCCGATGACCGAATGGGTGCGCGACGAGGTCGATCCCGAGGAGATGATCAAGCCCGAGGATCTCGCCGAGACCGTGCGCCTGCTGCTGCGGACCTCACCGAACTGCCTGATCCCCGAGGTCGTCTACACGCGACCCGGCGAAGCCGGGTTCTAGCTACGGCCGCAGCCCGTGCCGCCTCTGCCCACCCCCTCGGCGCCCGCCGACCCACTGGCTGCCCGCGCCCGGTTGGCCGCGGTTGCCCGTGGCGACGTCCCGGCCGACGTGGTGCTGCGCGGCGGCACGGTGGTCAACGTGGCGAGCTGCGAGCTCGAGCGCGCCGATGTCGCGATCGCCGACGGCCTGATCGCGGGCCTCGGCCCGTACGACGGCGAGAAGATTTTGGAGGTCGACGGGACATTCCTGACTCCCGCCTTCATCGAGGGCCACCTGCACGTGGAGTCGAGCCTGCTAACCCCACCCGGATTCGCGGCGCTCGTCGCTCCCCGCGGCACGGGCACGGTCGTCGCCGACCCGCACGAGATCGCCAACGTCTGCGGGGCCGACGGTGTGCGGTGGATGCGCGACGCGTCACGCGGCCTGCCGGTCGACATCCGCTACGGGGCTTCGCCGTGCGTGCCCGCCTCGGACCTCGGGACGGCGGGGGCGACGCTCGGGGTCGACGACCTGCTCGCCCTCGACGACGAGCAGCCGTTCGCCGGGCTGGCCGAGGTGATGAGCTTTCCCCTCGTGGTGGCCGCCGAGCCGGACGTGACGGCCAAGCTCGACGCCTTCGCCGGCCGGGTGATCGACGGTCACGCCCCGGGCCTGGGTGGCCTGGGACTCAACGCGTACGTGGGCGCCGGCCCCGCCTCCGACCACGAGTGCACGACCGCCGCAGAAGCGCGCGAGAAGCTGCGCCGGGGCATGCGGATCATGATCCGCGAGGGGTCCACGGCGCGGAACCTCGATGCGCTGATCGGGCTCGTGACACCGGCCAACAGCCGCCGGTTCATGTTCGTGACCGACGACTGCCACGCCGCCGACCTCTCGGACCGCGGCCACCTCGACCACCAGCTGCGCCGCGCGCTCGAGCACGGGCTCGACCCGCTGGTCGCCCTGCAGATGGTCACGATCAACGTCGCCGAGCACTTCCGGCTGCACGACCGCGGCATGCTCGCGCCTGGCCGCCGGGCCGACATCGTGGTCCTCGAGGACCTCGTGGGCTTCCGGGCTCGCACGGTGCTGCACGGTGGGCACACCGTGGCCTCCGGCGGGCGGCTCACCGAGCGGGTGCGCTCGGACGCGGGGCCACCGCCGGACAGCGGGGTGCGCATCGACCCCGACCCCGCCGCGCTGCGCGTCGAGGCCGGATCGGGCGCGCTACGGGTCGTGGGGACGACCGAGGGACAGATCGTCACCGAGCTGCGCGAGCTCGAGGCACGGATCGAGGACGGCACCGCAGTCGCCGATCCCGAGCGCGACGTGGCGAAGATCTGCGTCTTCGAGCGCCACCACGGCAGCGGTCGGGTCGGGGTCGGGTTCGTGCAGGGGCTCGGGCTGGCGCGGGGCGCCATCGCGTCGACCGTGGCCCACGACTGCCACAACCTCGTCGTGGCCGGCACCTCCGACAACGAGATCACGCACGCGGCGCAGGTCGTCACCGACCTGGGCGGCGGCCAGGCGGCGGTACGCGACGGCGAGACGCTTGCCGCGCTCGCGTTGCCCGTCGCCGGGCTGATGAGCCAGGCGGATCCCGGCGTGGTCGCCGACGCCCACCGGGAGCTGCACCGCGCCGCAGGCCGTTTGGGCAGCGAGGTGGCCGACCCGTTCATGCTGCTGTCGTTTTGCGCGCTGGAGGTCATCCCGGCCTTCAAGGTCACCGACCGCGGCCCGGTCGACGTCGGCTCGTTCTCCGTCATCGACCTGTTCGCCGGCTGATCGCGATGGCCAGCCTGCTTCTCGGACCGATCCTCCGCTACGTCGGAGACTGCGAGGCCACGGTGTGGGTGGAGACCGACGGGCCGTGCCGCGTCGAGGTCCTGGGCACCTCCGAGGACACGTTCTCGATGGACGGCCACCACTACGCGATCGTGGGCATCCGTGGGCTGGAACCGGGCAGCGAGACGCCGTACGAGGTCACGCTCGACGGCGACCACGCCTGGCCTCCCCCGGACTACCCCCACCCCGCCCCCATGATCCGGACCGTCGCGCCCGGAGACACCCAGCGGATCGCGTTCGGGTCCTGCCGCACGACAGGACCACACGAACCGCCCTACACCGACCGCATCACCGAGGACGAGCGCGGGCGCGGCATCGATGCCCTGCGCACGCTGGGGTGCGAGCTGCTGCGCGGCGATCCCGACCACTGGCCGCACCTGCTGCTGATGCTCGGCGACCAGATCTACGCGGACGATCTCTCCCCCCGCATGCTCGAGACCGTCGACTCCAGCCAGGAGCCGCCAGACGAGCTCAGCGACTTCTCCGACTACGCCGAGGCCTACAAGGAAGCCTGGAGCGACGAGATCGTGCGCTGGCTGCTGTCCACCGTGGCGGTCGGGATGCTGTTCGACGACCACGAGATCTCCGCCGAGTGGAAGATCTCCCTCGATTGGCTGAAAGAGCGCCGGGCGCTTGGGTGGTACGACCAGCGGATCTCGGATGGGCTGTCGGCCTACTGGATCTACCAGCACGCCGGCAACCTCGCACCCGACGAGCTCGACCACGACGAGGTCTGCCGCCACATCCGCAGCGGCGCGCCCCTGGGGCCATTCCTGCGCCAGCTCGCCGTCGAGTCCGACCGGGTGCCCGAGCGCTACCGGTGGACCTGGGAACGTGACCTGGGCAACGCTCAGGTCATCGCCGTCGACTCGCGGGCCGAGCGCGTTCTCACCCCCACCGAGCGGCGGATGTGCCACGACGGTGAGTGGGACTGGATCGAGGAGCGGATCCGCGCAGCGCTGGAGCGGGGCGCCCAGCACATCGTCCTGGCGAGCTCCGTGCCGTTTCTCATGGCCGAGGGCATCCAGTACGGCGAGGCGTGGAACGAGGCCGTGGCCGACGGCGCGTGGGGCGCGCGAGCGTCACGCATCGCCGAGCGGATCCGCCAGACCGCGGTGCTCGACCACTGGGGGTCGTTCCAGG
Organism: Solirubrobacterales bacterium; assembly: GCA_050999155.1. Taxonomy (GTDB): domain Bacteria; phylum Actinomycetota; class Thermoleophilia; order Solirubrobacterales; family 70-9; genus JBPCPM01. Next base: position 37,002 of record JBPCPM010000176.1, on the reverse strand, counting down.
ACTCGTTCCTGCGGCTGTGCGAGCTGCTGCGCGGCGTTGCGACGGGCACCTTTGGACCGGCCCCGCTGACCATGACCTTGATCGCCGGGGACGTCCACCACTGCTTCCTGCAGCAGATCGGGCTGCCACCCGGAACCGGGTCACAGACATCCCTGTGGCAGGCGGTGTGCTCGCCGTTTCGCAAGGACCTCGAGCCGCACGAGCGCAAGGTCATGGAGTTCGGCCACTCGTGGGCCGGCGAGATGGTCGGCCGGGGCCTGGCGGCAGCCGCGGGCGTACCCCACCCGCCCTTGGCCTGGCGGACCGTGGAGGGGCCGAACTACGCCAACCACCTGGGGAGACTTGAGTTCTCGACCGATGCGGCGCGCTGTCGCATGGAGACGACGGGGAACGCCGATTGGAGGGACCCGCGGCTGGAGCTGGTGTTCGAGCGATCCTTGTTGCCCGGCGGTCCGGAGCCGGGGTAGCGAGCTGAGCCGAGGCCGCGTGTCAGTGCGGCGAGGGCTCGGCGAAGCGCTCGGAGGCGGCGAGCTCGCCCGCGCGCTGCTCGGCGAGCTGCTCCTCGGCGGCGGCGACCAGGCGCTTCCAGTCGTCGTAGCGACGGACCGGGACCAGCCAGGACCAGCGGCTGCGGTTGCGCAGCTCGGCGCTGCGGTCCCGCTCTCCGGTGGGTACCGGGCCGTCGGCGCGGCGCTCGACGACCCGCCGGCGGGCTGCCTGCGCGCGCTCGGTGCGCAGCTCGGCGGCGATCTGGGTGAGCGGGCGGTTGTCGGTCGACTCGGCCATCAGGCTCATCTCGAGGTGGCTGCGCAGGACGCGGACCTCGCGCTCGGTGGCCCGGCGGGCGGTGCGGGCGCCGGTGAAGCCGTCCCAGGCGCGGGCGAAGGACGAGTAGGAGGTACGTCCGCCGGCCCGGTGGGCGGCGAGCATCGGGCAGACGCCGCCGTCCTTGTCGGTGTAGGAGCCGGCGACGATCTCGTTGCCGTCGATGCCACGCAGCATCGCCTCGCGGGTGGGCCGCGGCATGAACTCGACCGAGCGGCGCAGACGCTCGATCTGGCTGGAGCGGTTCTTCATGGCAGGCTCGGACCTCCGGGAGGGATCGGATGCGACAGGTGCGTGCCCCGACCTGGCGGTAGGGTGCGCGTCCCGGTAACGGATATCGGCTACCGGGCCTTTCCGCAATCGGTTTCGCCTCCCGAACGAGATCTTGCACTCCCCGCTGCGTCTTCTGGTCAGCGCGTTCGGCGATCCCGGCCACGCGTTTCCCGCCATTGCCCTGGCGCGCGAGCTGCATGGCCGGGGCCACGAGGTCACGGTCGAGAGCTGGGGCCGGTGGCGCGATGCCGTCGAGCAGACGGGGCTGTCGTTCGTGGCCGCCGAGGACTACGTCGTGTTCCCCGACGCCGGTGCGGGGCTCTCGGACCCCGGTGACCTGGCCGCCACGTTCATGTCGGCCGCGCGGGCGGCGGGATCGCTGGGACCCCTGCTCCCCGAGCTGCGCCCCGACGTGATCGTCAGCGACATCCTCACCCTCGCCCCCGCGCTCGCCGCCGAGAAGGCGGGAATCCCGCGCGCGACGCTCGTGCCCCATCCGTTTCCCTCCGAGCAGGGCGCCGACAACGCGCCGCTGTTCGGAGTCGGGGCGCGGCCGCCGCGCACAGGGCTCGGGAGAGCGCTGTGGCGCCGCGCCCGGCCCACCCTGGAGACGGGGCTGCGCCAGGGCCGCGACGAGCTCAACGACGCGCGCGCGGTCCTCGGCCTGCCCCCGCAGCAACGGCTCCACGGCGGGCTCAGCGAACAACTCGTGCTGGTGGGCACCCTGCCGGCGCTGGAGTACCCGCGCGCCTGGCCCGACCACGTCCACGTCACGGGCCCGTTGGCCTTCGAGCTGCCCCACCCCGACATCGAGCTGCCCGCTGGCGATCAGCCGCTCGTCCTGGTCGCGCCCAGCACCTCCCAGGACCCCGACTGCCGGCTGGTGCGGGCCGCGCTTGACGGCCTCGCCGACGAGCCGGTCCGAGTCCTGGCCACGCTCAACAACCACACCCGCCCGGAGCCGATCGAGGTGCCGGCCAACGCCACCCTCGTCGACTGGGTCTCCTACACCCAGGCGCTCAGCGAGGCATCGCTGTGCGTCTGCCACGGCGGTCACGGAACCCTGGCGCGGTCGCTGGAGGCTGGGGTGCCGGTGCTCGCCTGCCCCGCTGCGGGGGACCAGACGGAAAACGGCACCCGCCTCGGCTGGTCGGGCGCGGGGCTGAGCCTGCCCGGCCGCTGGGTCCACCCCAGCCCGCTGCGCTGGGCGGTGCGACGAATCCTCGGAGACCCGGCGTTCGCCGGTCGGGCCGCGGAGATCGGCGCCGCCTCGAGGGCAAACGGGCCGGGGACCGTGCGGGCCGCGGAGTTGGTGGAGCGACTCGCGAGTCGGACGCAGGCCGCGCCCAGCGGGCGCTAGAAGCCATCGTCACTCCCAGGTCGAGCTCCGGGGGTGGGGCTCGAACCCACAACCTCTCGATTAACAGTCGAGCGCTTCTGCCAATTGAGCTACCCCGGAAAGGCCCCGGGAGGGTACCGGCTCGTTAGGCATCAGCAGGTGACGGCCCGTGCTGCGACGCCACGGTCTCCCGTCCCACGACGGCAACGCCAGCTTCCACCTCCGCGTGGCAGTTCGCGCACAACAAGACACACTTGCGAGCTTCAGCGCGGACCCGATCCAGCGACAAGGTGACGCCCTCAAGCGATATGGCGAACTCCTTGCTCGCGGGATCGAGGTGGTGGAACTGCAGCGCACCGACGAATCGCCGGTACCCGCACAGTCGACACTGCCCTCCGCCCTCGGCGACGAGGATCTCCTTGACGCGGCGCCGCCTCGCGGTCACCCCTTCGGACCGGCATGCCGCGCACCGATACCGCCCGCGACCTTCGAGCACGAACCGCGTGCGCCCGTGCACCGCGCACTCGAGTTGGCGGACCGGAGGCTGGCCCGGTTGATGGTTGCGAGTGCCCCATCGGGATGCCCGCGCCGTTTCCAGGCCGTACCGACGCAGCCAATGCCGGACGGTGGTCTGGCTTCGCTGAGTGCGTTCGGCGATCTGCCGCGTCGTCAGCCCTTGTATGACGAGGCTCTCCAAGGTTGCCCGCGCAATGGGTCCCTTCGCCCGAAACCGGGCTGCGCCCTGGGCTTCGAGGCCGTGCTTACGAGCCCAATAGGCAACCGTCGAGCCACTGAGCCCGACGCGTTCCCCGATCTCGCGGTAGGACAGTCCGGAACTGATCATGGTGGCGAGCGCATCGGCCTGCACGAACGTATGTTCGCACTACGCGCGGACGCGGCTACGCCCGCGCCGAGCGGCTGAGCTCTTCGCGCAGCTCGGCCCGGCGGCGGACCAGCTGCATCCGCTCCTCCTCGTCGCCGGCGGCCACCCGGGCGATCTGGTCCTCGAGCATGCGGACCTCCAGCTGCAGGAAGTTGACCTCCAGGGCGTGGCGCGGCGCCGGGGAGGCGTCGGCCATCGTCGAGAGCTTGGCCAGCAGGCCCGCCAGCTCCTCGTCCTCGCGGTCGATGCCCTCCAGCGGCGCTTGGAGGTGGCCCGCGAGCCACTCCGCGGCCCGCACCGACAGCGGCGACGAGAGGTGGCCGGGCGTCAGCCGATCCAGGAACTCCTGTCCGTCGGCCGGGTTGGCGATGCACATGGCCAGCAGGGCCTGCTCGCGCCGCTCGCGCGGACTGGCGTTGACCACGTGCCGGGCCGGGCCGGGCCGGCGCTGACGGGCCGCCTGGTCGGGCTGCGGCCGCCCGGCGCCCGAGCGGGCGTCGGCCATGGCGGTGCGCACCAGCGACGGCTGGAGGTCCAGCGCGTCGGCCACCCGGCGCTCCAGCTCCGAACGACGGACCGACTCGTCGAGCGCGTCGACCACCGGCGCCAGCCGCAGCAGGGCCTGGTCGCGACCGGCGGCGCTGGTCGTGTCGGCCCGGTCGAGGATCGTCGAGACCTGGAACTCCGGCAGCTCGACCGCCGCCTCGACCATGGCCTCGAACTCCTCGGCGCCGTGGTCGGCGAAGAAGTCGGCAGGGTCCACCCCCTCGGGCATCCGCAGGACGCGCAGGCGCATCCGCCGCTGCTCGGCCAGCCGCTGTGCGCGGACCATGGCGTCCTGGCCGGCGCTGTCGGCGTCGAGGGCCAGCACCACCTCCTCGGCCAGGGCCGAGAGCGTGGCCAGCTGCTCGGGCGTGATCGCCGTGCCCATGACCGCCACCGCGGTGTCGATGCCCGCCTGGTGCAGCGCGAGCACGTCGGTGTAGCCCTCGGCGACGATCGCCCGCTGGGCCCGGGCGATCGGCCCGCGCGCCTGGTCGATGCCAAAGAGGGTGCGGCTCTTGTGGTACAGCTCGCCCTCGGGCGAGTTGAGGTATTTCGGACCCGACGCATCCTCGTCGGTCCGCCGGGCGCCGAAGCCCAGCGTGCGGCCGCGACCGTCGCGGATGGGAAACACGATCCGCCCCCGGAACCGGTCGTAGTGGCCGCCCTTGCGACCCGGCTGCACGAGCCCCGCCCCCTCCAGCTCGGCCACCGAGAAGCCGCCCTGCTGACCGCGCATCAGCAGCGTGTCCCACGCCTTGGGCGCGAAGCCGACCCCGAAGGTGCGCAGCACCTCCTCGCCCAGCCCCCGGCCGGCGAGGTACTCGCGGGCCCGCACTGCCTGGCGGTCGTTGCCCTCCCACAGCACGCGGGCGTAGTACCCGGACGCCCGGTCCAGGGCCGAGAGGTAGCGCGCCCGGCGCCGGCGGGCCGCTTCGGCCTTTGGGTCCTGCTCCTCGCGCTCGACCTCCACCCCGAACCGCTCGCCCAGCAGCTCCACCGACTCGCCGAAGTCGACACCCTCGGTCTCCATGACGAAGGTGAAAACGTCGCCGGAGGCCTCGCAGCCGAAGCAGTAGTAGAGCTTGTCGGCCGGGTTGACCGAGAACGACGGGGTCCGCTCGTCGTGGAAGGGGCACAGTCCGGTGAGCCGCTGACCGGTGCGCCGCAGGTCGGTGTGCACCGAGACCAGCTCGCCGATGTCCGACGCGTCGCGGACCTTGTCGATCGTCTCGCGGGAAAAGCCGGCCACTACAGCGGGGACTCCTCGGGCACCGACAGCGCCTTGAAGGTCGCGATGCAGTACCGGTCGGTCATGCCCGCCAGGTAGTCGGTGACCCGCTGGACGGTGTCGGCGGCGGTCTCGGCGCCCGCAGGCAGCTCCCCGGCGTGGTGCGCGTAGTGCTCGAACAAGGCTTGCAGCATCCGCTGGACCCGGTCGTTCTCGGCCCGCGCCTGCGGGCTGAGGTAGACCCGTTCGAACATGTAGGAGCGTAGGCCCTGCATGGCCTCGGCCAGCTCGGGGCTCTGGGCGATCGCACCCTCGCGGGCCGACGTGTCGACGATGTCTCGGGCGAGCGCGTCGATCCGGTCGCTGCCCGTCGTGCCGAGCATGTCGATCTCGTCGGAGGGCAGGTCGCTCTCGACGAGGATCCCGGCACGGATTGCGTCGTCGATGTCGTGGTTGATGTACGCGACGCGGTCCACCAACCGGACGACGGCCCCCTCCAGGCTCGCCGGCTCCACCGCTCCGGTGTGGTGCAGGATCCCGTCGCGGACCTGCTCGGTGAGGTTCAGCCCCCGCCCGTCGCGCTCCAGCGAGTCCACGACGCGCAGCGAGTGCTCGTTGTGGCGAAACCGCCGGTCCGAGTGGGCCGCCAGGGCCCGGTCGAGCGCCTCCTCACCGATGTGGCCGAACGGCGGGTGCCCGAGGTCGTGGCCGAGGCTGATCGCCTCGGTGAGGTCCTCGTTGAGGCCGAGGGCCCGGGCCACCCCGCGGGAGATCGACGACGCCTCGAGCGTGTGGGTCAGCCGGGTGCGGTAGTGATCGCCCTCGGGCGCGATGAACACCTGCGTCTTGTGTTTGAGGCGGCGGAAGGCCTTGGAGTGCACGATCCGGTCGCGGTCGCGCTGAAATGGCGTGCGCATCGGGCTCTCGGGCTCTGCCTGGGCGCGGCGGGCCGGGTAGCTCGGCACCGCCAGCTCCCACAGCTCGCCCCGCTCGCGCGCGGACGTCCGCTCGGACAGCGGCCGCGACGCCGGCGCGGAGCGCGGAGCGCCCGGCGCAGGGGCGCCGTCCGCCGCCGGGGCGGCCTGCGCTGTCGCGGTGTCGTCGGCGTGGGTGCCCATGGGCTGGCGCTGGGGCGCGCGGATCCTTCTTCCCCGAGTGAAGTCGCTCAGCGCCGATTCTAGGCGGCCCGGGCGGGCCGGTCGGTACCCTGCGCCGATGCCTACCGCCCTCGTGACCGGAGCCTCCTCGGGAATCGGCGAGCAGTTCGCCCGCCAGCTCGCCGATCGCGGCTACGGGCTCGTGCTCCTGGCCCGCCGCAAGGACCGGCTGCGGGCACTTGCCGACGAGCTTCCCACGCGCACCGAGGTCCTGGCCATGGACCTCAGCACCGAGGCCTCCGACGTGGCCGGCGCCGTGGAGAAGCTGGGGTTGGAGATCGACCTGCTCGTCAACAGCGCCGGGTTTGGCACCCACGGGCGGTTCCTCGACCAGCAAGCGGCGGTCGAGGCAGACGAGGTCCGGGTCAACTGCGAGGCCGTGGTGACACTCACCCACGCATTCTTGCCCGGCATGGTCGAGCGCGACTGGGGCGGCGTCATCACCGTCGCCTCGACGGCCGGCCAGCAGCCGCTGCCCTACGAGGCCGTCTACAGCGCCAGCAAGGCCTTCGCCCGGACCTTCCACGACGCCCTGCACACCGAGCTGCGTGACACCGGCGTGCGCGTGCTGTGCGTCAACCCCGGCCCGGTGCCCACCGAGTGGCAGAAGGTGGCCGGATTCGAGGACGGCGCGGAGAAGATCCCGGGAGCGATCAGCGCGCAGCAGTGCGTCGCCGAGTCCCTGGAGGCCTACGACCGCAACCGGCGCGCAGTCGTCCCCGGCGCGAAGATCCGCTGGCTGATGCGCATCGCCGACCTGCCCACGCCGCGCAGCGTCCAGCTTCGCGTCACCGAGCGCCTATATCGGCCCGACTGACGTGCCACTCGCCGCCCTGCTGTGCGTGGCGCTGCTCGCGACGGCGATGGCGCTCGCCGCCGCACCCGCCGAGGCCCAGGACGACAACCCGACGGCCGCCGAGAGCCAGCTCGCGAGCCTGCTCGAAACCACGCTGACGCCCTTCGTCGACGAGCAGACCGAGGCCGGGGCCTTCCCCGACTACCTGCACGGCAACCGGGCGGGCCGGGCCCGGGGCTACGACGAGACGGTCCTGGGCTACGCCCTGCTGGCCGAAGGGGTCGCCCAGGGCGACGACGACTACGTGCGCTCCGGGTTCGACGCCATCTCCTGGGAGCTCGAGCGCTGGAAGCGCTCCGGGCGCATCGAGAAGCCCAACGTCTTCGAGACCGCGTTCATGGCCGCGGCCTACAACCTCGCGCGGCGCAAGCTCTCCACCCACCCCGTCTGGATGGAACGCCAGGCCGACTGGCGCGCGTGGCTGCGCTCGCGCCGCTCGGTGCTGTTGCACCGGGAGCCGCGGTTCTTCAACCAGCCGCTGGTCGAGGTGGTCGCCGTCGGGGAGCTGCTTCGCACCGGCGTTCGCAGCCGCAAGGGAGGTATCCTCGCCCGCCGCGCGCACTACCGCGGCCTGGCCGACCGGTTCCTGCGGGTCCAGCTGCGCCGGGCCGACCGCGACAACCGGCGCGGCAACGCCAACCTGCTGTCGGACCCGCCGCACAATCCCCTCGCCTACCACGCCCTCAGCGCCGCGTTCCTGGCCCGGGCCCTGGAACAGCGCCCCCGCGACCGCCGGTCGCGCGCCGTGCTGCTGCGCATGGTCGAGGGGCTGCGCCGCGCCACCGGGCCCGACGGCGACATCGCCTACGTCGGCCGCTCCGGCGAGCAGTCCTGGGCGCTCTCGTTCGCCGCCTACGCGGCCCTGCGCGGGGCGAAGCTGACCTCGTCGCCGCGTCGGCGGGCCGCCTACCACGAGCTTGCCGCCCGGTACCTGCAGCGTTTGCGGACCGAGCACGTCGGCGCCAAGCGGCTGCTGATCACCCCGTCGCTCGACGGCTTCGTCGAGGGCGAGATCAACCGGGAGTTGATCAAGGGCCTCGACCTCCACGCAGGCGACTCCACCTACGCCGGGCTGACCGCCATGGGACTCCAGTGGGCCCGTGAGAGCCTTCCGGCCACCCTACCCGCCCCCGCGCCGCCTGCCCGCTCTGCGCACCGGCTGGGCAACGGCTCCAGCGAGCTTGCCGTCGTCGGCGGCGAGCGCCACTGGCTGGCCGTGCGCCCGGCGCGCTCGTTGCGCACCACCGAGGACCTGCGCTACCCGTTCGGGCTGGTCAGGGCCAAGGCCTTCGACGGCGAGCGCTGGCGCGACCTGCTCCCGGCATTCCCCCGCCTCACGCCGCGCAGGTCCGACGAGCGCGAGACGGGCCCGGTCCTGGTCACCAAGTCGGGCCGTGCGACGCCCCGGGGGCTGCGCTCCCGCGCCTCGGCGTCGGGCGTTGTCACGGTCAACGGCGGCTTCCGCCTCAAGGGCCGGTGGGCCCGGCGATCCGTGCGGTTCCGCTACTCGCGCCGCAGCGACGGGGTGCGGATCGAGGTCCGCGCCCGCCCGGGGGACCTTCTCGAGTGGTCGACATTCGCGCCCCACGACGACGATGTCGCCGTCGGGACCGGCTCGGTCGAGACCTCGCTGGCGTCCATCGCCGTGTACCCCGCGATGGAGGAGGCCACCACCGAGCCCGGACGCGCCTCCGCCGTCGAGGGCCGGATGCAGCGGATCCGGATCCGGGCGCGCGCCTCGAAGTCCGGCCGCGCGGTATGGGACCTGTCGCTGCCGCGCGGGACGCTCACCGAAGCGGCCAGGTGACTCGCGTCTGCCACTTCGACGGGTCGGGCTCCCGCGCCGGGTCCGTCAGGTAGCTCTCCCACGGAGCTCCGCGTGGGTCACGCTGGTTCTTGAGCACCCAGTCGCCGATCGCGTCGTGGGCCGCGCCGACATCGTCATAGGGACCGCGGTGCATCGTCTCGGCCGCCTTGCCGCCAGGCAGCTCGCCGCCCTCGACCCGGCCGCCGGGCGGCTGCGCGGACCCGACGGGGAAGCCGACCTCCAGGTCGACGTGGTCGTCGTGGAAGTCGTAGTAGCGGGCGAACGGCGGTCCGACGACCTCGACCCCGCGGGCGGCCGCGTCCTCCCAGACCTCGGACATCAGCTGCCGCAGGACGTCCCCGAGCTCCGCGGGGACGGTTGTCGCGCGGACGGCGAGCATCGGCTGGGGATCGAGCTTGGTGGTGCGGATCGAGTACGCCACGACCCCATCCTGCCATCTGGGCGCAACCGGCCCGCCGGTTGTCGCGACCTGCCCGGTGCTCAGGCGGCGGAACGGATCCGGACGTTGGCGTGGTGCTCGAGCACCTCGCGGACCGCGCGATCAGCCTGGCGCTCGGCGCTCTGCGACGCCTCGGGGACCTCGGCGAGCGGCGCCGCCAGCGCGTCGACCAGCAGCCGGTGGGCCTCGGCCGACAACGGGAAGGCAGCCGCTTCGCAGGCCGAGCACACCACGCCGCCGGCTGCGCCGGAGAACCCCGTCAGGTGGTCGGCCTCCCCGCAGCTCGCGCACGACGCGAGCTCGGGACCGAACCCGGTGGCCAGGGCGAGCTTGAGCCGGAAGGCGATCCGCCCGGACACGGCCGCCGTCCGCTGCTGCAGCGCCGGGTCGTCGAGCAGCTGCAAGTACCGGGCGAGCAGGTGGTAGGCGGCCGCGTTCGGCTCGGCGCTGTCGAGCAGCCGGCTGACCGCCTGGGCCGCGTGGGCCGCCGCCTCCAGCGCCCGCCCGTCCGTGCGGATCCGGGGGTGGGCATCGAGGGTCGAGGCGCCGGTGACCGTCATGAGGTCGCTGCGCCCCTGGTGCAGCACGAGGCCGACCCGGGTGAACGGCTCGAGCCGCCCGCCGAACCGCGACCGAGGCCGGCGCACGCCCTTGGCGATCGCCGAGATCCGCCCCATCGCGGGCGTGTAGGCGTGCAGGATGCGATCCGCCTCGGCGTAGCGGATGCTGCGCACGATCACCGCGTCGGTCTTCAGCGAACCGGCCATCGCTTCAGCATGGCGCACAGGCAGGCGGGAGCATCGGTTCAGCAAGCGGCAGATTTCCCGCTGCTGACGCTAGCCTGACGCAAATGACCGACGACGCAGCGACTCCCGACGCAGCCGCGAACCGCGCCCGGAACATCGTCCTCTACACCACGGCCTTCTGCGGCTACTGCCAGGCGGCCAAGCGGCTGCTGACCCAGCGCGGGATCCCGTACGAGGAGATCCACCTCGGCCGCGACATGGAAAGCCGTGAGGCCCTGGTCGAGAAGACCGGGCTGATGACCTTTCCCCAGCTGCTCGTCGACGACGAGCCGATCGGCGGCTTCGACACGATGGCCGCGCTGGACCGCGCCGGTCAGCTCGGCGACCTCGCCGTCGCCTGAGTCCCGGTGCCGCTAGCGCCCGGCGCTGCGGACGCCGTCGCGGATCGCGGCGGCGGTCAGCTCGGCCGCGGTGGTCCCCACCACCATGGTGGTGGCCCAGGCCTCCTCGCCGTCGCCTGACGCCTGGCAGAAGACCGCGTCGCCGTCGACGCGGGTGAAGACCGGGTCCACGGCCCGTGCCACCCCGGCCGACGCCATCCGGGCGACCGACCCGCATCCGACGGATGACAGCGGCGCGTCGGTCATGACGGCCACCAGCGTCGTGTTCTGGCCCTCGTGCTGCTCCCACGGCGGCGCCGGAATCTCGCGCAGCGCCTCGGTGGTCCGCTCGCCCCCGGGTGGCCCGGCGAGCAGTCCGCCGTCCTCCCCGATCACGTCACCGAAGGCGTTGACGACCGCGAGGACCGCGACGGTGGTGTGGTCGGGGAGCGTCATCGCCGCGTAGCCCACACCGGCAGCCGTCGCGTGCTCCCGGCCCTTGATCTTCGCCACGGCGGTGCCGGTGCCCGCCCCCACCGAGCCGCGCCCGGGTACGCCTTCCCGCGCGGCCTCGCAGGCCTCGCGGCCCTCACGGGGTCCCGGCCGACGGTCGGCGCGGCCCTCGGTCAGGTCGAAGACCACGGCGGCTGGAACGATCGGGACGACCCCGGCCGGCGTGGGAACTCCTCTCCCCCGCTCCTCCAGCCACCCGACGACCCCGTCGGCGGCGGCCAGACCGTAGGCGCTGCCGCCCGTGAGCAGCACGGCCGTCGCCTCCCCGCGCCCCGCGTAGGGGCCGATGATGTCGGTCTCCCGTGTGCCGGGACCGCCCCCGCGCACGTCGACGCCGCAGCGGCTCCCGTCGGGCGCGAGCACGACCGTGCAGCCGGTCGAGCCCTCCCGGTCGGTGCAATGGCCGATGGCGAACCCGGCCGGGGGCGCGGCGGTCGGCTCACTCACCGTGCGGTCGCCCTGCGTCGCGCGCGCAGGCGCATCTGGCACCGGGGGCAGAAGTGGGTGGCCCGCCCGCCGACGACGATCCGCCTCACGGACTCGGCGCAGCTCATGCACGGCCGCCCGGCGCGGGTGTGGACGAGGAACTCCTCCTGGGCGCTGCCCTGGGCACCCGTTGCGTCGCGGTAGTCGCTGATGGACGCGCCGCCGTGCTCGATCCCGGTCACCAGCGCCTCGGTGGCGGCGACGGCGAGGCGCTCGTGGTGCTCGGCACGGGTCGACCCGGCGGGGCTGAGGGGATGCAGGCGGGCGCGGAACAACGTCTCGTCAGCGTAGATGTTGCCCATTCCCGCCACGACCTTTTGGTCGAGCAGAAACGACTTCAGCGGGGCGCGCCGGCCGCGCGCGTGACGTGCGATGTGCTCGGCCCCGAAGCGCTGGCCGAGCGGTTCGGGGCCGAGGCGGCCGTCGATGTAGGTGCGCTGCTCGGATCCGAGCAGCAGCGCACCGTGGCCGAAGCGCCGCACGTCGGTGTAGCGGAGGATCCGCCCGTCGGCCAGGTGCAGCCGGGCCCGCAGGTGATCTTCGGTCGCCGCGTGGGTGTACAGGCGAACGGGCGAGGGGTCCAGCGTGGGGCCGGCCGCCGGCTCGAGCAGCAGGTTTCCGGTCATCCGCAGGTGGATGGCCAGCGTACGGTCGGCGTCGAGGACCAGCAGCAGGTACTTGCCCCGTCGATCCACCTTCTCGATGCGCCGGCCGCGGAGCCCGTCGGCCATCGGAGCGGGCTCGCCGGGGCGCGAGAACCGCGGATCGAGGATCTCGGCGTGGCTGATGACCGCCCCGGTGAGCTCGGGCGCCAGCTGGCGCCGAATGGTTTCGACCTCGGGCAGCTCGGGCATCAGCCGCCGGTCTCGGTGGCGTCGGCCGGCACCTCGACCGGGTCGCCGCGTACCTTGAGGCTGTCGATCAGGGGCTCGAAGACCGTCCGGTCGAGGTCCTTGAATGCCTTGGGTGGGGCGTAGGCCTCGATGACGTACTCGCCGTTGCCGTCGAAGGCGTGGACGGACCGCAGCGTGACCTTCCGGCTGCCCACGGTTCCCGTCCCCTGGGCCTCGACGGCATCGAGGTCACCTACCCGTCGCAGCGTGCCCTCCGATACCCGGAAGTCCTGCGACTCGTCCCCGAGCTCGTCGCGCAGGGCGTCCAGCGCCTCCTCGCGGTCCTGCTTTGCCGTCGGGACGGCATCCCGGCGGTAGGCGAAGACGGCAACCACGGCCTCGCCCGAGACGATCGTCGCCACGCCGGGCGCCGTCTGGTCGACCACGGTCCAGTTCGCCGGTCGCTGGAAGCGCACGTCGCCGTCGGGGGACGCGTACAGCGCGATGCCCTGCGGTTCAGCGGCCGGTCCGCCGACGGTGGCGACCTGCCGCTCGGCGCCGCAGCCCGCGACCAGGAGGCCCAGCGCGGCGGCGAGCGACGCGACGCAACGTCGCTGGACGGCGAGGGCGGGCACCCCCGCGTTCTAGCAGGCCGTGGTCAGCTGCTGCGCGCGCGGGGATGGGCGTCGAAGTACGCGCGCTTGAGCCGCTGGCTGGAGAGGTGGGTGTAGAGCTGGGTTGTTGCGATGTCCGAGTGCCCGAGCATCTCCTGCACCGAGCGCAGGTCACAGCCGCCGGACAGCAGGTGCGTCGCGAAGGTGTGGCGCAGGGTGTGCGGGCTCATCTTGCCCTCCAGCCTCGCGGTGCGGGCATGCCGGCGGACAAGCTTGTAGAGGCCCTGGCGGCTGAGACGTGTCCCTCGGAGGTTGAGAAACAGCGCCGGCTCGGCCGGGCCGGCTCCGAGGGTGGGCCGGCCGTCGCGCAGCCATCCCGACACGGCGGCCGCGGCGTGGCGGCCTAGTGGTACCTGCCGTTGCTTGGAGCCCTTGCCGGTGGCCCTGACCGTTCCCTGCTCGAGATCGACATCGGCCACGTCGAGCCCGATGGTCTCCGAGGCCCGCAGGCCGCATCCGTACATGACCTCCAGCAGCGCCCGGTCGCGCAGGGCGGCGGCGTCGGAGCCGGTGGGAGCTGCGAGCAGCCGTTTGATCTCCCCGTGGTTGAGCACCGGCGGCAGGCGGCGGTCGCGGCGGGCCGCGCGCAGCGCGGCGGTCGGATCGTCGTCGACGAGCTCCTCGCGGCGCAGGTGGCGGTAGAACGAGCGCAGGCAGGCGCGCTTGCGGTTGACCGTCGCGGCGGAGAGGTCGCCGAAGGCCTCCAGGAAGCCACGGACGTGCTCGGGCCGGGCCTCGGTGGCCTGGACGCCGCTCGCGGCGAGATGCTCGCCGTACTGCAGAAGGTCGGATCGGTAGGCGGTCAGCGTGTTGGCCGACAATCCCCGCTCGAACTCGAGGTAGGCCAGGAAATCCAGCATCAACGCCTCGAAGCGGGCGTCGAGGACCGGAGGGTCGGCGGGCTCGGCGATGCTCACCTGCGGGGGGTTCGGCTCCGCGCAGGGCCTCTCCTGCGGCTGCATGGCCGCTCGCAGGCGCTCCGTCGCGGGCTTTCTCAGTGAAGCCGCTCGCGCAGGAGCATGAGCCCGACCAGCGTCTGTGCGTCTTCGGTCTCGGCGATCGCGGCGGCGCTTGTGCTCGACGACCTCGCGCCTGCTCGTCGACCGTCCGGATACCGGACCTCGTCGATGCGGACGCCGATGATCGTCCCGTCGTAGATCCGGCGGCTGCCGGTGATCTCGTAGCTCATCCGGCGGCCGCGGCCAGCGCCGCGCCTCCCGCCAGCGCGACGGCGAAGAATCGGGGATCCTGGGCGGCATCGCGGCCCATCGTGGTCGAGGGCAATCCGGACCCCACGTAGGCGTCGAGGTCGGCGGCGCGCCGCTCGATGCGGTGGCGGTCGAGCACGGACTCGGCGGCCAGTTCGTCGTCGTCGGCCGGCACGGCCACCGTCAGCGGCGCCAGCACCAGGTCCAGGACGGCGGCGGCGTGGTGGCTCAGTCCCCGGTGGCGGGGCCGGGGGTCCGACGTCGAGGCCCGGGGCATGAAGATCGCGGGCAGGCCGAGGGCCAGGGCGGCGTGGGCCGCGTCGAGGGCGGCCATGCCGCCGTGGCCCAGGGCGGTTCCGGAGCCGAGAATGCCCGGCCCGGGACAGACCACGGCGGCGTCCCACCCCCGGTCACACGCGGCGCGCAGGGCCCCGGCCAGGCTGATGGCCTCGGCGTCGCCGCCGTGGCAGGGACCGGCGGTCAGCGTCTCGCTCAGCAGACCCTCGTCACGGAGCCGGCGCACGGTCTCCGAACGGTGGGCCCCCAGCGCGCCGCCCAGACCCTGGACGAACCCCAGGCGCTTGCCTGGCACGTGCTGGTGAAAGGCCCACACGGCGGGCGCAAGCTGTCCGTGCAGGGAGCCGACGAGCACCGGGATGGGTCGCTCGGGCCGGAGCTGGGCGGCTGCGTCGCCGTCCGCGAGTGGGGGTTCGGCCGGCTCGACGGGGTGCTGCAGCGACGTGTAGTTGAGCTTCATCACGTGCGCGCCGCCCTCGTGGCCTGCCCCCTGCAGCCCGCGGGTGAGGTTGACGTGGACGATGTCCTGACCGCCGGAGCCGAGGCCGAGGTCGACGGCCTCGGTGTTGACAATGACCTCGTCGCCGACGCGCGTCTCGCCGACCAGCGACCTGTCAGCCCATGCGGGCCGACGGCGCCCGGCGATCTCGACCTCGAGCGGATCGCACGACACGACCGTGCCGCGCCGCAGCTTGAGCACCGGCTCAGCCGTCCTGCCCGGCCGAGCGGGCGATCAGCTCGGCGACCCGCAGGGCGGCGTCGAGGTCCGCGACAGCCACCGACTCGTTGTCGGTGTGGACGGCGGCGGTGCCGTTGGCGAGGTTCACGCACGCGAGACCGCGGTCCATGAAGGCGTTGGCGTCGCTTCCCCCGCCGGAGGAGACGAAGCAGGGTTCGTGGCCGCAGGCCTGCAATGCCTCGGCCGCATGCGCGACCGCGACGTCCGACCGCTTCTGGCGGTAGCCACGGAACATCGTCGTCACCTCGACGTCGACGTCGCAGCCCTCCTCCCCCGCCGCCCAGTTGCAGGCGTCGACCATGGTCTGGATCACCGCCCCAGCCCGGTCGTCGTCGAGCCCCCGCGCCTCGGCGTCCAGCCAGGCGCTGGCCGCGATGATGTTCGTCGCCGTCCCTCCCGCCATCCGGCCGAGGTTGGCCGTGGTTTCGGGGTCCAGGCGCCCCTGGGGAAGCTCGCTCGCCGCCCGGGCAGCGGCACGCAGGGCGCTCACGCCGGCTTCGGGCTCGAGGCCTGCGTGGGAGGCGACGCCGGCGAACTCGGCACGGAGGCGGTGGTAGGTCGGGGCCGAGGTGACGATCTCGCCGATCGAGGCGGCGTGATCGAAGACGTACCCGATGGGCGCCTGGAGGGTGGACACGTCGAACGCGTGGGCCCCCCGCAGCCCGTCCTCCTCGGCGACGGTGAACACCAGCTCCAGCGCCGCGGCGCCCGGGGTCTTCACCCAGCGCCTGGCCAGCTCCATGAAGACGGTGACGGCGGCCTTGTTGTCGGCGCCGAGGATCGATGGCCCCGCGCTGCGGTAGACGCCCTCGTCGCAAACCACCTCGACCGGATGCTCGTGGGGCACCGTGTCGAGGTGGGCGCAGAACATCACGGCCCCCTGCCCCGTGCCCGGGATCCGACACCTGAGGTTCCCGGCCCCCGCCTGGGCCGGCCCGGCCGCGTCGTCCTCGGCCACGGGCACGCCGAGGGCTCGGAGTTCGTCGGCGACCATGTCGGCAACGGCCCGCTCGTCTCCCGTGGCGCTGGGCATCTGGCAGAGCGCGACGAACCGGCTGTGCAGATCGAGATCGGCGGCCGACATCACGACCTCCCGGCCGCCCGGCGGAGGCGCCGGCGCCGGGAACGAGGGGCTGGGAGGCGGCCGGCCGGCTCAGCCGGCGCGGTCACGGATCTCGGTCCGAGACTCGTACTCAGCCTCGGCCGGCTGCTCGTCGGCCTCGGCTCGCTCATCGGCTCGCACCGCGGCGGCGCCGACGAAGTCGCGGAACAGCGGCTCCGGAGCCGTCGGCCGGGACTTGAACTCCGGGTGGAACTGCGAGGCAACGAAGAATGGGTGGTCGGGGTGCTCGATCATCTCGACGAGGCGTTCGTCGGGCGAGGTCCCCGAGCAGACCATGCCCTCGGATTCCAGGCGCCGGCGCAGCACGTTGTTGACCTCGTAGCGGTGCCGGTGGCGCTGGTAGATCACGGCTTCGCCGTAGATCTCGCGGGCGCGGGTGTCGTCGTGGATCTTGATCGGGTCGGCGCCCAGGCGCATGGTCCCCCCGATGTCGGTGACCTCCTTCTGCTCGGGGAGCAGATCGACCACCGGGTAGGGGGTCTCGATGTCGAACTCGGCGGAGTTGGCGCCGTCGAGCCCGGCGACGTTGCGGGCATACTCGACGACGGCGATCTGCATCCCGAGACAGATGCCCAGGTACGGGATCTGGCGCTCGCGAGCCCGGCGGGCGGCGGTGACCCCGCCCTCGCTGCCCCGCTCCCCGACGCCGCTGGGGATGGGGATGCCGTCGCAGTCGTCGAGATCGACGGGATCGAAGTCCTCCGAGTTGACCCAGACGACCTCGAGCTCACGCGAGTTGTGGGTCGCTCCGTGGCCGAGCGCTTCGACGACCGACATGTAGGCGTCGGCGAGCTTGACGTACTTGCCGACGATGGCGATACGGACCTTGCGGCCGGCCTCGCGGGCCTCGTCGGCCCGGCGGACGAGCTGTTCCCACTCGCCGAGCTCCGGAGCCTGGGCATCGGTGATGTGGAAGTGGTCGAGGACCAGGTCGTCGACGCCCTCGGCCCGGAAGACCAGCGGCACCTTGTAGATGTTGTCCACGTCGCGGGCGCTGATCACGGCCTCCTCGGGGAGGCTGGCGAACAGCGCGATCTTGCGGCGGATGTCGCGGCCGAGGCCGTTCTCGGAGCGGCAGACCACGGCGTGGGGCTGGATGCCGATGCGGCGCAACTCGTTGACCGAGTGCTGGGTGGGCTTGGTCTTCAGCTCGCCAGCGTGACCGATGTAGGGCACGAGGGTGAGATGGACGAACATGCACCGCTTGGGCCCGAGCTCGGTGTAGAGCTGGCGGATGGCCTCGAGGAACGGCAGCGACTCGATGTCGCCGACCGTGCCACCGATCTCGGTGATCACGAAGTCGACGGCGCTGGACTCGGCGACGAGGCGGATCCGGTTCTTGATCTCGTCGGTGATGTGCGGGATCACCTGGACGGTGCCGCCGAGGTAGTCGCCGCGGCGCTCGCGCCGGATGACCGAGTCGTAGACGGCGCCCGCTGTCACGTTGGATGCGCGTGTGGTGTTGGCGGCGGTGAACCGCTCGTAGTGGCCGAGGTCGAGGTCGGTCTCGGCCCCGTCCTCCGTGACGAACACCTCGCCGTGCTGGAACGGGCTCATCGTGCCCGGATCGACGTTGATGTACGGATCGAACTTCTGGATCTGGACGGTGAAGCCCCGGCTGACCAGCAGGCGACCGATCGACGCGGCCGCGATTCCCTTGCCCAGGGACGAGACCACGCCGCCCGTGACGAAGATGAAACGTGTGCCGGAGATGGAAGAAGGAGTGCTCATCGACCGCTGCCAAGCGAGTCTAGATGCTTGATAAGCGGAAGCCGTTCGAGCAAAACCCCCAAGGAGCGGAATTCTCCGTAGGCGGTGAGGGCGACGACGGCGCTCATGGCGAGGAGCTGCTCGATCGGGCCCAGCGAGGTCACCGCCCACACCCCGAGGAGGGCGCCCAGCAGGTTGGAGCCCATGTCGCCGAGCATCACCCGGCCCCGGAGGTCGTGGAAGCCGACGACGAGAATCGGGCCGATCAGCCACTCGTAGCCGTGCAGCGGCTCGAACGATCCGCCGACGGCCACGATGATCACGGCCAGGACGACGAACACCTTGGTCGCCCGCCCGGGACGGGTGTCGAAGAGGTTCAGCAGGTTGGCCAGTCCGGCGACGAGCGCGATGGCCACCAGCCGCTCGGGCCAGTCTCCACCGGGCAGGTCACCTCCCGCGCCCGCCCCGGCGGCCTCCACGCCGATCGGGACGGTGAGGGCCGCCAGCGACAGGATCCCCACCAGCTTCATCACACCCGTCGACAGCTCGCCGGAGGCCAGCGCGCCGAGGTGCCCACGCCAGCCGCGGGGGCTCCCCGGGGCTCCGGAACGGCCGATCAGGTCGTCCACCAGCCCCAGCAACGCGACGCCGAGCACCAGGGCAATCCAGACCGAACCCTGTCCGAGGGCCACCGCGTAGCCGAGGCCAAACGGCTCCCCCGGGCCGTCGGCGACGATGGAGCCGCCCCCGACGATGCCGGGGCGCAGCGCGATGAGCGCCACCGGCAGGAGCGCTGTGAGCGCGCACGCGACGATCACGACGCCTCCCGGAAACGCCGGCCGCCGGCCGGCGTGGTTCTCGCGCACGGCCCCGCTTCGCTCGAGCCGGTCGATCATTCCCCGTGCCAGCAGCAGCGGCACCAGCGCGGAGACGACGATCGCGATCGCGGTCAGCGCTCTCGGTCCTCGTCGGGCCCGAGCAGCAGCTCGGGCAGCAGCCGGTCGGCCTTGCCGCCCACCCCGTAGTCGCCTTCGCTCCCGGTCAGCGCAAACACGAGCGCGACCTTCCCGGCGGCGGTCCCGATGTTGTCGACGGTGCTGAGCCCCTGGGCTTGGAAGACGCCGATCGACGACGGGTCGGCGTCCTGGGTCTCGACCCCGACCGAGGGGACGGACCGCTCGCCGATGCCCTCGAGAACGGCCTTCTCCACCAGGTCCTGGCGTTCGGCCTCCGCCTCGGTCAGGTTCTCCGAGCGAGAGCGCGCGACGACCACGGCGTCGAGCTCGCCTGTGCGCCCACTCGTGCGCTCGAAGAGGCTGCGTTCCTGGCTGAGACGTTGCAAGGCGGCGCCGCCTGTCGCGAGCTCGCGGCCGACGCGGCGGCCGAAGGCGCGCAGCTCCTCGGTGGTGCCGGCGTCGACGGGGCTGCGCAGGGCCCGCTCGACCTGGCCGTCGTCGATCGGCTCGCGCAGGACGACGACCGAGCGCAGCCGGCCTCCGGCCTTCTCCAGCGTGTCGGTGATTTCGTCGGACACCGATTCGGGCAGCGGTCCAAGCGAGACGATGCCTATCCGCTCGCCGCGGAGTCGGTTCTCGACCAACAGCGGGAAGACCGACGAGGAGAACTGCTGCTCGGCCTTGAGCTCATCACGGGCATCGTCGCGCTCGGAGCGGGCCGAGTCGAGATCGCCCTGGAGGCTGGTCTCCAGGTTGCGCTGGGCGCCCGAGACCACGGAATCCCCGAAGCCGACGCCGATGAGCACGCCGACCCCCAGCGCGAGGAAGACGGCGGCCATCGAGACGGCGTGGTAGCGGACGCTCAGACCCATGAGACATCACAGGATGCCAGCGCGGGCGGCTTCAGCCCGGTGAGGCCGCCGTCTTGCCGGTCTCCTCGTCGGCGCCGGCGGCCGGACCGCCCTCGGGAAGCCCGGCCTCATGGCGCTCGGTCTCGTCGAGGTGGCGACGGCGCTGCAGGCGGTAGACGCCACGCCGTACCGCCAGCGTCACGATCCCGGCGACGACGAGGCACACGAGGTTGATCAGCAACTGCAGCCCGGAGCCCGCGAGCTCGCTGAAGTCGCCGACGGCCAGCGCGAGCCCCAGGTTCGCGGCAGCCGGGATCGTCACCACGGACACCAGGACGCCGACCAGCGCCCCCGACTTCGCCGACGTCAGCGTGAGCACACCGGCGATCCCCGCGGCGAAGGCCACGATGAACGAGTACGCGTTCGGCGTCGAGGTGAAGGCGGTCAGCGGGTGGTCGGCCTGGGAGAAGTCGTCGGGCACCATTCCGAAGGCGTTGAGCAGCAAGGCCGCGACGACGGTGAAGGCGATGCCGACGGGAAACCCGACCGCCAGCGCCGTCAGCGACCGTCGGGCCAGCGCGGCGCGACGTTCCACGGTGGCCACCGCGATGGCGGCAAGGGGCCCGTACTCGGGGCCGAGGACCATCGCGCCGACGATCAGCACGGGCTCGTCGGTGACGATCCCCACCTCGGCAATCAGCATCGCCAGGCACATGAAGTAGACGAAGGTCCGCGACAGCTCGGTCTCGTCGGAGGTCCGCGCCTCGACCTCTTCCCACACCACAGCGTCCTGCGAGTGCCGGCGGCCGCCTCCTCGGCCTCGACCGCAGCCGCGGAGATCTCGGCGTCGATGATCTCCAGGGCAATCGAGCCGTCGACATCGATCTTGAGCTCGCGCAGGTCGCCGATCAGCACGCTCGCGTCCTCGCGGGCCACGTCCGCCAGGATCACGTCGCCGTGGGGCTTGTGGGCGCACTCCTCGAGACGGACCACGTTGGTCACCGAGTCCATGGCGCACAGCAACGAGACGACCTTCTCGGCCCGGTCTGTCGGCGCGATGATCCGCAGGTGGACCATCTGCGCGATCGGCCCGTCGAAGCCCGCTCGGATCACGCTCACAAGATGCGGCTCCCCACGCGCGGCGGCACCCGTCGGGCGCCGGACCGCCCCGGGCTCCGCGCGGCTAGATGCCGAGGATGACGCGCAGCTTCAGCCACAACAACTCCATCACGTTGTCGAGGACCGGCGAGCTGACGGCGATCACCGCGATCAGCGCCACGAACGAGACACCGATCACCGCGAGCAGGCCCGGCCCGGCGGTCGGGCGGTACAGGCGGCTCACGCCCTTGGCGTCGATCAGCAGCTCGCCGACGCGCAGGCGGGTGAGGAACGTCGAGGACATCCCGCCCCGGTCCTTGTCGAGGAACTCCGTGAGGTTGAAGTGGGCCCCGACGGTGACGATCAGCTCGGCGCCCTTCTCGGAGGCCAGGAGCATCGCGACATCCTGGCTGGTGCCAGGGGCGCTCACCTGGTGGTGGTCGAGGCCGAGGTCCCGGACCCGGTCGCTGCCCGGGGCGCGCCCGTCGGGGTAGGCGTGGACAACAAGCTCGGCGCCGCCGGCCAGCGTCTCGTCGGTCGCGGAGTCCATGTCGCCCAGCACCACCTCGGGCTTGAATCCGGCCTCGACGATGGCGTCGGCGCCGCCGTCGACGCCGATCAGGACCGGTCGGACATCGCGGATGTAGGCGCGCAGGGTCCGCAGGTCCTTCTTGTAGTCGGTGCCGCGCACCACGATCAGGGCGTGGCGGTCGCGGAAGATCGTCTCCATGTGGGGGAAGTCGATGCGCCCGGTGAGCATCGCCCCCTCCTGGCGCAGGTGCGAGACGGTGTTCTCGGCGAACGCCTCGATGGCGTCGTCGATCTCGGCCCGCTGGCGCTCGAGCTCCAGCGCCAGCTCCTCGGTGTCGAGCTGGCGGCCCTCGGCGGCCACGCCGGTCGCCGTCCGGATCGATCCGCCCTCCAGCACGATCTCCGAGCCGTCGTCGATCAGCTCGAAAAGGGGGGCGCCGACGGCCTCCACGAGCCGGATGCCGGCACGCGTGAGCAGCAGCGGCCCGACGTTGGGGTAGTGGCCGCTCGTCGACTCGGCGACGTTGATCACCGCGGCAACGCGACGGTCGACCAGCTCCTCGGCCGAGATCCGGTCGAGATCGCGGTGGTCGATGATCGCGATCTCGCCGGGCTCCAGCCGCTTGACGAGGTCCTTGGTCCTGCGTCCCAGCCGGGCGGTGCCGCGGATCAGCTCGGCGGGATCCGCCAGCCGACTGCCGCCCGACAGGCGCTTGGCCGATCCACCGAAGCGAGCCACGCCCCGCAGGGTACTGGCCCCCGGCACCCGCGGGTCAGGCAGCCAGCAGCTCCCGGGCGTGGCGCTCGGCCGCCGAGTCACCCTCGTCGGCGCCGAGCATGCGCCGGATCTCGCTCACCAGCGCCTCCCCTTCCACCGGCGACACGTTGGCAACCGTCGCCCCGTCGGCCACGTGCTTGGCGATCCGGAAGTGGCGGTCGGCCAGGGACGCGACCTGGGGGAGGTGGGTGATGCACAGGACCTGGCTTGACTGCGCCAGGCCCCGCAGGCGCTCGCCGACCAGCCGGGCGGTCGTCCCCCCCACCCCGGCGTCGATCTCGTCGAAGACCATGGTCGCGGCCGTCGCCCCGGGACCCGAGCCGGTGAGGGCGAGCATGATCCGCGACAGCTCGCCGCCGGACGCGGTGTCGCGCAGCGGGGTCAACGGCAGGCCCGGGTTGGGTGCGACCCGGATCTCGACGCGCTCGGCGCCCAGGGGGCCGTGACCGTCGGGATGGGGCTCCAGCGCGGCCTCGACGCGGGCGCCGTCCATGCCGAGGTCGGCCAGGGCCGCCGTGACCCCCTCCTCGAGCCGGGAGGCGGTCGCGACCCGCGCATCGGTGATCGCGGCGGCGAGGCCGGCCCGCTCGGCCTCGAGACCAACGATCTCGCCGTCGATCTCGGCCAGCCGCTCGTCGGCGCTCTCGAACTCGCCGATCCGGCGGCGGCACTCGTCGGCGTGCGCGAGGACCGCCTCGATGGTGCCTCCGTGCTTGCGCAGCAGGCGATCGAGGTCCGAGAGCCGCTGTTCGACCTCGGCCAGTCGCTGGGGGTCGGCCTCCAGATCGGCCGAGGCGCCGCGCAGCTCCGACAGCGCGTCCTCGGCTTCCAGTGCCAGTCGGCCGAGCCGTTCGCCGACCTCGTCGAGGGTGGTCGAGATCCCGGCGACATCGGCCAGGGCGGCCTCGGCCTGGGCCACCGCGCCGACAACCGACGGCTGGGAAGGATCGACCTCGTCGCCACCGAGCAGTCCGGCCGCCCGCGCGGCGGCGAGGCGAAGCCGCTCGGCGTGCAACAGCGTCTCGCGCTCGGCGGCGAGCCCGAGGTGCTCATCGGGGTCGGGGCCGGCCTTGTCGATCTCGCCGAGCTCGTAGCGCAGCAGATCCAGCGTGCGCTCCCGCGCGCCTTCCTCGTCGGCGAGCTGCTCGCGGTCGCGGCGCAACCCGGCGATCTCGGTGTGCAGCCGCCGGTGCTCGGCACGCCGGCGCTGCTGGTCGGGGCCGGCCCAGCCGTCGAGGATGTCGGTCTGCGCCGCGGTGACGGTCAGGCGCCGGTGCTCGTGCTGGCCGCAGAAGGACAGCAGCCGCGACCCCAGGGCCTGCAGATCTCCGGCTGCGGCCGAGCGACCGCCCACGAACGCCCGGCTGCGCCCGGCCGCGGACACGCGGCGGGCGAGGACCAGCTCGGGCTCGTCGTCGGGCACCCGCTCGCGCAGCTCGGCCAGCTCGGGGGCATCCCAGAGGCCGCCGGGCACGGCGAAGGTGCCCTCTACGTAGGCCTCCTCGGCGCCTGGGCGCACCACGGTGCTCGACGGCCGCCCGCCCAGCAGCAGGTTCAGCGCCTGGGTCAGGACGGTCTTGCCCGCACCGGTCTCGCCGGTGATGACGTTCAGCCCCGCGTCGAGGCGCAGGGCGGCGGACTCGATGAGGACGAGGTTCTCGACGCGAAGCTCAAGCAGCATGGCCTGCCGGTATAGAGCCATCCGCGGACGGAAGTTCGTTCCCCGGCTCCACGAAATCGGTCGCCCGGATCAGCACCGCGGCGAGCGCGGCGCCGACGAACGCGATCACCGCCGAGGCCAGGAAGATGGCGTCCAGCCCCGACAAGAAGGCAACGTCGGCCGCCTGCAGGACGGTGTCGCGTACGCCCGCGGGGGCCTGGGCGGCGAGCTGGTCAAGGCGGCCCGCGGCGACCGCGTCCACGGCCTGCGCGGGAGCCTGGGGCAAGGCCGATTCCAGGCTGTCGGAGATCGAGTGCTCGAACAGGGCGCCGAGGCCGGCGATTCCCGATGCCACGCCGACGAGCCGGAAGGTGCTGTTGAGGCCCGAGGCCTTGCCGCTCTTGGCCGGCTCGACAGTTCCGATGGCTGCGGCGGCGACCGAGGGGTTGACAAGGCCGATCCCAACTCCCATGACGATGCTGCCGGCCAGCAGGGTCGGCCAGTCGGACCCCGGCTCCACCAGGCGCATCAGCAGCGCCCCTGTGCCGGTGACGGCCAGGCCCACCGCGACCAGCAGTCGCACGGAGACCGTGCCCGCCACGCGCCCCGAGACCGCGGCCACGAGAAACGACGGCACGGTGAGCGGCAGGAGGATCAGACCGGTCGTCAAGGGTCCGTAGCCGAGGACGTTCTGCACGTAGAGGACGAGGTACAGCAGCAGCGCGAACGCGGCCGCCGCGACGGCGTAGATGGCGATCGAGGCGCCGGCCGTCGTCGGCTTGCGCCAGATCGAGAGCTCCAGCAGGGGGTTGGGGTGACGGGCCTCGATGGCCACGAAGGCGGCGAGCAGGGCCGCGCCGCCGCCGAACAGGCCCAGGATCAGGGGGCTGCCCCACCCGTTGTCGTTGCCCTCGAACAAGGCGAGGGTCAGGGCCACCAGAGCCCCGCTGAGGGTGAGAAGCCCGGCGATGTCCGGACGCCCCGACGCGTTGGGATCGCGGTATTCGCCGACCCGCGTTGCCGTGATGGCCAAGGCGGCCAGGCCGATGGGCACGTTCACGAAGAAGATCCACTCCCAGCCGAGGGTGTCGATGACCGCGCCGCCGACCAGCGGCCCGATGGCCACCGACGCGCCGGTGGCCGCTCCCCACGCTCCGAGGGCCAGCTTGCGGTCCCGGCCCTCGTAGGCGTTGGCGATCAGCGCCAGCGAGGTGGCGAGCATCGCCGCGCCGCCCAGGCCCTGGCTGGCGCGAAAGACGTTGAGCACGAGGGGATCGGGGGCCAGGCCCGAGGCCAGCGACGCCACGACGAACACGCCGAGCCCCCCGATGAACATCCGCCGGTGGCCGAAGCGATCGCCGAGCGAGCCGCAGATCAGGATGGTGGCCGCCAGGGCCAGCGCGTAGGAGTCGACGACCCACTGCAGGTCGGTGAAGCTCGCATCGAGGTCGCGCTGGATCTCGGGCAACGCGACGTTGACCACCGTCACGTCGAGCAACAGCATGAAGGTCGCGACGAGCACGACGCCGAGGGTCCACCACTTGCTTCTCACGCCGGCCTTTGTTCGGTGCGGGGGCGGCCGACACTACACAGCGGCCGAACCGCATTCGGATCGCGCTACTGGGCGAGCCGTCCGAACTTCTCGCGGATGCGGTGGTAGAAGTTCGATCCCGGCATCTGGGCCAGGTGCACGGCGGCGTCGCGGAACTGGACATCGACCTCGACGCCCTTCTCGACGTCGTCGACGTGGACACCGTCGACGGAGACCGACACCGGCTCCCGGCCGCCCGCGTTGCGCACGTGCAGGACGTCATCGGGTGCGACGACCAGGGCGCGGGCCGTGAGCGTGTGTGGCGCGACGAAGCTCACGGCGAACCCGGCGACACCCCAGGCCATCACGGGCCCGCCGTTTGCGAGGTTGTAGCCCGTCGACCCGGCCGGGGTCGCAGCGACCAGGCCGTCACAGCGGACATGGCCGACCTCCTCGCCGCCGAGGGCGTAGGCGAGCTCGGCCACCGGACCCTGAGGGGCCCGGGCGAAGGTGACGTCGTTGACCGCCAGGTGGGTGTGCCCGCCGGTACGCAGCTCCAGCGCCGGAAGGGGCATCACCTCGAAGCGCCCCTGGAACGCGTGCTGGAGTCCGTCGGCGAGATCGTCGGCCTCGGTCGCGGCGAGAAACCCGATCTTCCCGAAGTTCACGGCGAAGACGGGGACCTGGGTGCCGGCGAACCGCCGCAGCGCACGCAGGATCGTGCCGTCTCCGCCAAAGGCCAGGCACAGGTCGGCGGCGGTCGCCGTGCCGTCGGGCACCGCGAGGTCGGCTCCCGCCTCACCGAACTTCGCGGCCTCGCGCGGGGTCGCCTGCAGGACGATGTCCGGTCCCGCGATCTCGCGGGCGAGGCGCAGGGCCTCGACGCGCCCAGGTGCGTGGCCGTTGGCGCAGACGTCGACGTGCCGGATGGGCCGGGGAGCCTCGAGCCGGTCGAGCATCAGGGCTCCACCCTCGCGATGGCCGCGTCGACATCGACGCCCTCCCCACGCCGACCAGACCACAGGAACGTCTCGCGGTTGCCCTTGGGGCCGGGCAGGCCGGAGGAGGCGAATCCGCGGGCGACCAGCCCGCGTGCTGCTGCCCCGTCTGCGACCAGGCGCAGCGCCCGGCGGCGCTCTGCCGGGTCGCGCACGACGCCGCCCTTGCCGACGCGGTCGCGTCCGACCTCGAACTGGGGCTTTACCATCAACAGCATCTCCCCATCGTCGTCGATGCACGACGCGAGCGGGTCGAGGACCTTCAGCAACGGGATGAACGAGAGGTCGGCGACGACAAGCGTCGGGGTGAATCCGATCGCTGACGGCTCGAGGTGGCGGACGTTGGTTCGCTCCAGGACCTCGACCCGGTCGTCGGTGCGCAGGGCCCAGGCGAGCTCGCCGTAGGCGACGTCGGCAGCGCAGACCCGCGTTGCTCCGCGCTGCAACAGGCAGTCGGTGAAGCCCCCCGTCGACGCCCCGGCGTCGAGGCACGACCGGCCCTGCGGGTCGATCGCCAGCGCATCGAGCGCGTTGGCGAGCTTGTGCCCACCCCGGGAGACGTATCGGGGGCCGTCGGCGACGTGGATGGCGCTGTCGGGACCGACCAGCTCGCCGGGCTTGCGCGCCAGCCGGCCAGGGTCGCCGACCTGGACCTCGCCGGCCAGCACGGCGGCAGCGGCGCGCGAGCGGCTCGGGAACACCCCGCGCTCGGCGAGGAGGCTGTCGATACGTACTCGTGACACGCCAGCAACGGTACTCGGCACCGAACCCATCGCGACTGTGGGCCAGCTCACACACAACGCCGAACTCGTCGCTTACTCTTAACAAGCGTCAGGGTCAGGGAGTGCTCTGACGGGGTGCAGACCAGACTTCACCGTCGGTCCCGCCGCCACGATACGCGTGTTACCCCCACGCCACACGTGGCATTTGAAGCGGCTCCGACAACCTCCCACAAACCCGAGAGGACGATTGGTACATACCTCTCCTCCCTCCAACTCCTCTCGCACCGGACGCCCTGCCTCCCCCAGGCGGGGCGTCCCTCGTTAACCCCCCCGGAATATCTAGCCGACGTACTCGCCCGTGCGCAGCGCGCTCGTCACCCGGTCGGCCACGCCCGTGGGCGACAGCCCCACCGCCGCGCGCAGGTCGGCGGGCGATCCGTGGGCCACGTAGCCGTCGGGCAGGCCCAGCCGGATGACGCGCGCCCGGGCTCCCTCGACCGGATGGTCGGCGAGGTGCTCGACGACGGCCGAGCCGAAGCCCCCGGCCAGGACATTCTCCTCGACCGTGACCAGCAGCTCGTGCGACGAGGACAGGCTGTCGATCAGCTCGGTGTCCAGCGGCTTGGCAAACCGGGCGTCGGCCACGGTCGCGTCGATGTCGTGCTCGGCCAGCCGCTCCGCCGTGGCCAGGGCAAGCGCGACGCCCCACCCGTAGCCCACCAGCGCGACGCGTGAGCCCTCGCGCAGGACCTCGCCGGTGCCCACCTCGAGCCGCTCCGGGGTGTCGGGGAGCAGGACGCCCTCGGCCGCGCCGCGGGGGTAGCGCAGGGCCACCGGGCCGCCTTCGGCCAGCGCCGTGTGGAGCATGTTCACGAGCATCGCCTCGTCCCGGGGGGCCATGACCACGCAGTTGGGGACCGGGCGGAAGTAGGAGACGTCGAACGCGCCGTGGTGGGTGGGACCATCACCGCCGACCAGGCCGGCGCGGTCCATGGCGAACACGACATCGAGCTCCTGGAGGCAGACGTCGTGAATGATCTGGTCGTAGGCGCGCTGCAGGAAGGTGGAGTAGATGGCCGCGACGGGCTTGGCTCCCATCAGCGCCAGCCCGGACGCGTAGAGGATCGCGTTCTGCTCGGCGATGCCGACGTCGACGTACTGGTCGGGCAGCTCGGCCTGGAGCTTGGTCAGCCCCGTCCCGCCCGCCATGGCGGCGGTGATGCCGATGACGCGGGAGTCCTTGCGGGCCTCGTCGACGAGGGCGTTGGCGAACACGCTCGTGTAGCTGGGCGGTCCGGCCGGCTTGGTGGGCGTGACCTCCGACGGCGACGGTGCGGGAGCGCGGTTGACGATCGACCGCGCACCGGCGGCGTGCCACTGCTCCATGCCCTCGAGCCCGCCCTGCTCTGCGGCGGCGAACCCCTTGCCCTTGACCGTGTGGATGTGGACGACGACAGGGCGATCGGCGGCAAGCGCGTGGCGAAAGGCCTGGCGCAGGTCGGCGACGTCGTGACCGTCGACCACGCCGACGTAGGCGAGGTCGAGCTCCTCGAACCACAGTCCGGGCGCCCAGTGGGCCTTCAGCGCCGCCTTGATCTCGGGTCCGACGTGCTCGATCCGCTCGCCGAGGCCGAGCGGCAGCTTCGTGAGCCGCTCCTCCCAGCGCTCGCGCGCGGCGTAGGACCTGGGAGCCAGGCGGAAGCGGTTGAAGTACCGGTCCAGCGCGCCGACGTTCGGGGAGATCGACATCCCGTTGTCGTTGAGGACGATCACGACCGGTGTCTGCATGCCACCCGCGTGGTGAAGGGCCTCGTAGGCGACCCCGCCGGTGAGCGCTCCGTCGCCGATCACGGCAACCACCTGGCCGTCGGGGCCGTGCCCGGCCCGCATCGCCTCCTTGAGCCCGACCGCGTACCCGATCGACGTCGAGGCGTGGCCCGCGCCGATGATGTCGTGCTCGGACTCCTCCCGGGTGCAGAACGGGGCAAGGCCACCGGTCTTGCGGATGGTGTGCAGCCGGTCGCCGCGCCCGGTGAGGATCTTGTGCGGGTAGGCTTGGTGGCCCACG
This sequence comes from Solirubrobacterales bacterium, assembly GCA_050999155.1. Classification (GTDB taxonomy): domain Bacteria; phylum Actinomycetota; class Thermoleophilia; order Solirubrobacterales; family 70-9; genus JBPCPM01. The sequence continues at coordinate 7,726 of JBPCPM010000176.1, read as the reverse complement.
TCCCACAGCACCTTGTCGCGCGGTGACTCCAGAAGGCTGTGCAGCGCGACGGCCAGCTCGCAGGTGCCGAGGTTGGCGCCGAAGTGCCCGCCCACCTCGCCGATCGTGTCGATGATCTGCTCCCGGACTTCCTGCGCGACCTGCTGCAGCTGGGCGTCGTCGAGCCCGTGCAGGTCGGACGGGTCCGAAACGCCGTCCAGCAGCCGGGTGTCAGGGGTGTGCTTGTCGGTCATGAACTACGCGTGGCGATGAAGTCGGTGATGGCGTGCAGCGTGGCGGTGTCGCCCGGAACTTCGCCGAGGTGGCTCCGTGCGGCGGCGTGGGCGGACCCGGCGAACCCGCGGGCCTCCTCGATACCGAAGGCGCTCACGTAGGTCCACTTTCCGTGGCGTTCGTCGGAGCCCTGGGGCTTTCCGAGCTGCTCGTCGGTACCGGTTACGTCGAGGATGTCGTCCACGATCTGGAAGAGCACGCCAAGCTCGGTGGCAAATCGGCGCAGCGGGATTCTCGCAGCTTCCGGAGCCCGGGCCGCCAGCAGCGGGGCGGTGACGCTCGCTGCGATCAGCCGTCCCGTCTTGAGCCGGTGCAGCTCCCGGAGGCCGTCCTTGGTGCGCTGCTCGCCGACCACGTCCATGTACTGGCCGCCGACCATGCCTTCGACGCCGGTGGCGGTGACCACCTCCCGGGCGGCGGCCAGGCGGTCGGGGGCGCCGGCGTCGTCGCCCGGCGCCAGCAGGAGCGCCACGGCCTCGGCAAACAGGCCGTCACCGGCCAGGATCGCCACGTCCTCCCCGAACGCGACGTGGCACGTGGGCCGGCCCCGCCGCAGGTCGTCGTCGTCCATGGCGGGCAGGTCGTCGTGGATCAGCGAGTAGGTGTGGATCAGCTCGAGGGCCAGGGCGATCGGCAACGCGTCGTCCCACTCGAGCCCGACGGTCTGGGCGGTGGCCAGGCACAGGACCGGCCGTATCCGCTTGCCACCCGCCGTGAGCGAGTAGCGCATGGCGTCGTCCAGGCCGCGGGTGGCGTCGCGAGGGCTGAGCGGCAGGTCGCGCAGGGCCCGGTCGACCTCCTTGCGCAGGTGGTCGGGGTAGGCGCTGACGTCCATCGGGGGTGCCTGGTCGGCCATGCTCGATCGGTGACTACCCCGCAGCGGCGCCGGCCACTACAGCAGCTCACCCTGCTCGAACTCGCCGCGGCTGACGGCACGTCGCGCGCGGTCGGCCGCGTCGCCGGCGTCGGCCGCGGCGTCGGCCGCCTCGCGGGCCAGCCGGACCAGCTCCTGCTCATCGGTGGCGGCCTCGATCTGGCCGCCGAGGTCCGCGAGCCGCTCGGCGAGGGCTCGCAGCTCGGCGACGGGAGCCGACCCGTTGCGCTGGCTGGACCCGTCGGGCTGGGCGGACCCGTCGGGCTGGGCGCTGTCGTCGGTCACGCGGCCTGCCCCGTGTGCTCGCGCGCGGCGGCGGCGAGGATGCCGTTGACGAAGGCGGGCGCCCCGGCGCCGCAGTACTCCTTGGCGATCTCGACGGCCTGGTCGATGGCGACCTCGTCGGGGATGTCCACCCGGGCGGTGATCTCGTGCAGGGCGACGCGCATGATGTTGCGCTCCAACGGGGCGATGCGATCGAGCGTCCAGCCCTGGGCGTGACGCGCGATGACGGCGTCGAGCTCATCGGTCCGGGCCGCGACGCCCTCGGCCAGCTCGCGGACGAACGGCTTGCTGTCCGCGAGGAGCGCGTCGAGCGGCCGGCCGGTCAGCTCGTGCTGGTAGCCGGCGAAGACCGCCTCACGCCGCTGCTCGGAGCGCCGCACGGTCGATCAGGCCCGGGAGACGTAGTCGCCGCTGCGGGTGTCGACGCGGACCTTTTCGCCCTCGTCGATGAACAGCGGCACCTGGACCACGACACCGGTCTCCATGGTGGCTGGCTTGCTGCCGCCACCCGAGGCGGTGTCGCCCTTGAGCCCGGGCTCGGTCTGGGTGACCTCGAGGTCGACGGCGCTGGGCACCTGGACCTCGGAGGGCTGCTCGTCGACGTAGAGGAGATCGACGTCGTCGTTGGGCCGGATCCACTGCAGGGCCGGCTCGACGAGATCCTTGGGCAGCTCGATCTGCTCGTAGTTGCCGGTGTCCATGAACACCGCCGCGTCGCCGGCGTCATAGAGGAAGCTCATCTTGCGGCTCTCGGTCCGGATCTGGCGGAACTTCTCCCCCGCCCGGAAGGTCTTGTCGAGCACCGACCCGTCGCTGATCTTGCGCATCTTGGTCCGCACGAACGCGCCGCCCTTGCCGGGCTTGACGTGCTGGAACTCGAGCACCTTGAAGATCACGCCATCGACCTCGATGTGCGTGCCGTTCTTGAACTGGTTCGTGGAAATCATGTGGTTCGCGGGCCTCCAGGGTTCAGGCCGGCCGAGGCGGCCGGGAGCACAACGCCAGAGGGAGGCACCGCGGGCCGAAGGGTACCCGCCCGCCGCGGACAGCCGCCCGCCCACCCCCGGCCGTCGCGCATCCGCCCCCGCCTGCCGCCCATCCGCCCCGAGATGCCCCGTCAACCGGCTGGTGACCATCTCGCCACACCCCCGCACCCCGCCATGCGCGTCCGGCGCACCCTCCCGCGCCACCATCCGCCCGACTCCTCCCCAACCCCCACCGGCGGCCACATTCAGGAGGCGATCTCGACATGGGTGCACGACAAGGAACCGAAGACCTGCTCGCGCCCGACGCGGTGATTTCGACTGTCGCCGCTCGCCACCATGGCGTGCTGACGCGCGCACAACTTCGCGGACTGGGGATCGGCCGCCGAGTGATTGAGCGACGGCTCGCCATCGGGCGCCTGGAGCGGGTTCACCTGTCCGTCTACGCCGTCGGCGGCGCCCCTCTGGGCGCTCGGGGCCGGTGGATGGCGGCCGTGCTCGCAGGAGGAGGCGGCGGCGGGACACTGGGCTGCGGGTCAGCCGCTGCCCTGTGGGCCATCCGGGCCTCGGCCTCGTCGATCGCCGATGTCATCGTGAACCACGGAACTCCCGGGCCGCCCGGCGTGCGGCGCCATCGCATTCACCTGGACCCCTCCGAGGTGACGACCGTCGATTCGATTCCGGTCACGACGGTCGCCCGAACGCTGCTCGACCTCGCCCGCATCCTGCCGGGCGGGGCCGTGCATCGCGCCGCCCGCGAGGCCGAGACGCTGGGGATCCTCGACCACGATGACCTGCGCGCAGTGGCGCAACGGCATTTCGGGGCCCGCGGCGCCCCCGCCATGCGTGAGCTCGTCGAGCACTACGACATCGGGCTGGCACCGACCCGGAGTGAACTCGAAGATCGCTTTCTCTCGTTGCTGGCTGTTGCCGGCCTGCCACCGCCGCGGGTCAACGGATCGGTGCGGGCGGGCGGCCGGGTCTTCGAGGTGGACTGCGCATGGGCTGATCGTGGGTTGATCGTCGAACTCGACGGCCACGCCTGGCATGGCGGCCGCGACGCGTTCGAGAGCGACCGCTCACGGGACCGAGTTCTGGCCCGGGCGGGCTGGCGGGTGGTGCGGGTCACCTGGCGCCATCTGCGCGATGAACCTGAGTCCGTGCTGAGCGACCTCCGGATGCTCCTCGCGTGACGGCGCTCCACGCCACTAGATCGATGCGCGTCCCCGGCGTCGACTCACCGCCGAGACCGGCTCCTTCCCGCGCACCCTGCAACGGTTCGGCTCCTGAAAGTGGCCGCGGGCGTCGACTCACCTCCGAGACCGGCTCCTTCCTGTGCACCCAGACGGCGTTGGGCTCCTGATTGTGGCCGCGGGTGGGGGTTGGGAAGGAGTCGGGCCGCGGGGGCGGGTCAGTCGACCTCGAGGAGGTCCTTGGGGAGCGAGCTGAGGTTGCGGGGGCCTTCGGCCGTGATGGCTACGAGGTCCTCGATGCGGACGCCGAGCTCGCCGCGGAGGTAGATGCCGGGCTCGATCGTCACCACGTCGCCGGCCTGCAGGGTGTCGGTGGCGGTCGGAGCGAGGCGGGGGGCCTCGTGGACCTCCATGCCGACGCCGTGGCCGACGCCGTGGCCGAAGGCGTCGCCGTGGCCGGCCTCGTCGATGACCGCCCGGGCGGCGGCGTCGACGTCTGCGCCCTCGGCGCCGGCGGCCACCGCGTCCAGGCCGGCCTGCTGGGCGGCCTGGACCAGCTCGTACATCTCCCGTCCGCGGCCCGCCGGCTCGCCGATCGCCACGGTGCGGGTGCAGTCCGACGCGTAGCCGCCGGCGCTGGCGCCCATGTCGAAGACCACGAGGTCGCCGGGGGCGATGATCCGGTCGCCCGGCTCGGCGTGGGGCAGCGCGCCGTTGGGGCCGGTCGCGACGATGGGCGGAAACGAGGGGCCGTCGGCGCCCAGCTCGACCATTCGCCGCACGGCGGCGACCGCCACCTCGCGCTCGGTGCGGCCCTTGAGGCCCTGCTCGAACGCCCACCGATAGGCCTGGTCGGCGATCTCGGCCGCAGCAGCGATCACCTCGAGCTCGGCAGCGTCCTTGCGCCGGCGCAACGCCTCGACCATGCCTCCGGCGGCGATCAGCTCGGCCCCATCCTCGATCCTCTCCGTCAGCTTCCGGTGACGGCTGACGGTGAACTCGTCGTCGTCGAAGCCGATCCGACCCGTCAGGCCCTCGACGGCCTTGGGGACGAGGTCACGGGCAGCATCGGCGAGCTCGAAGGCCTGGACCTCGGCCTCGGCGCGCTCGGTGTAGCGGAAGTCGGTGAAAAACCGGCCGCCCTCGGCCGTCAGCAGGCAGAGGCCGTTGGTCCCGGTGAAGCCGCTGAGGTAGCGGATGTTGGTCGGCTCGGTGACCAGCAGCGCGTCGAGCTCGTCGGTGGCCATCGCCTCGCGCAGCCGCGCGACCCGCTGCTCGCGCGCGCTCACGCGTCGAACTCGGTGCGCAGCAGCTGCAGCGCCTCGCGGTAGCCCTCTTCGTGCTTGCCCGACACCACGCCGAGTACGAGGCCCTCGAACACCGACTGGCGGCGCCACGGCTCCCGCGCCTGCACGTCGGACAGGTGCACCTCGACGCAGGGACACCCTCCCGCCTCGAGCGCATCACGCAACGAGTAGGCATAGTGGGTCCAGGCGCCCGCGTTGAGGATGGCGCCGTCGGCGCCCTCACCAAGCCGGTGCAGCTCCTCGACCATGCGGCCCTCGTGGTTGGTCTGGAAGAACGACACCTCGATGCCCAGCTCCGCGGCCCACCCGGTGATCTTGTGCTCGAGCCCGTTGAGGGTCAGCGAGCCGTAGTGCTCCGGTTCGCGATGGCCGAGCTTGTTGAGGTTGACGCCGTGCAGCACATGGACTCGCTGTTTCATCGCGGACTCCCCCGCAGCTCGTCGATCGCGGCCCGGATGTCGGCCTCGTCGACCCGGTGGCCGACCTCCACATGCCCCGGCTCGGAGAGCAACACGAAACCGAGCCCGCCCGCCGCCTGCTTTTTGTCGTGGGTCATGGCCTGCATCACCGCGTCGGTCTCCACCGTCGCATCGAGGGCGGTCGGCAGGCCGTGCAGCGCCAGCAGTTCGGCCACCTCCCCGCGCAGGTGCGAGGCGTCCGAGAGGCGCAGGGCGGCCAGCATTCCCAGACCCACGGCCTCCCCGTGGCGGTAGCGCCCGTAGGCGCCGGCGGCCTCGATGCCATGGCCGACGGTGTGCCCGAGGTTCAGCGCCGCCCGCGCGCCGGTGTCGCGCTCGTCGGCGGCGACCACGGCGAGCTTGGTGCGCGCGCAGTCGAAGATCACCCCGTCGAGGGCGGCCGCGTCCAGCGCATCGATCACCCGCACCCGCTCCCACAGGGCGCCCCCGGCCAGCAGCGCGGTCTTGACGACCTCGGCGAACCCGGCGGCAAGCTCGGCCGCCGGCAGCGTCCGTAGGGCGGCCGGGTCGGCCAGCACCGCCTGCGGGAGGTGGAACGAGCCGACGGCGTTCTTGGCCGCGGGCAAATCGACGCCGGTCTTGCCGCCGTAGGCCGAGTCGACCTGGGCCACCAACGTCGTCGGGATCTGGACAACGGGGACGCCCCGCAGGTACACCGCCGCGCAAAAGCCGGCGAGGTCGCCCACCACGCCGCCCCCGAAGGCGGCGAGGGTGTCGTCGCGCCGCACGCCGGCGGTGAGCAGCGTCTCGAGCAGCTGCTCGGCCTGGCGAAGGGTCTTGGCCTGTTCGCCGCCGGTGACCTCGAGCAGCTGCTCGTGGCCCGGGAGCAGCTCGGGGAGCGCCTGCGCCGCCTCGCGGTCGGCCAGGGCAAACAGCCGCCCGGGCCCCACCGCCTGGCCGGCGAAGTCTACGGCCCCCGGCCCGACGAGCACCGGGTACTCGGCCGAGGCCGAGCGCGCCCAGGCCATCTGGATCCCGGGGGCGGCGCGCAGGCGGGCGAGCCACGGGGCTGCCCGTCCCGGCTGGTCGGCGTCGCCGGGCGGGAGGATCGCGTCGGCGACCTCGGTATACAGGCTGCGCCGGGCCTCGTAGCGTGCCTGGAAGGCGTCGAAGTCCATGGCCAGCGGCCGCCCCGAGTCGCGGCTGCGACGCCAGGCTTCGCCGACGTCGACCTCGACGAGCACGGTGACCGCCCCCTTCAGCGCCTCGCGGATCCGCGGGCTCTCGACCGCTCCGCCGCCGAGGGCGACGACGCCGCCCCCGCCGAGCAGCTCGAGGGTGATCTGCTCTTCGCGCTCGCGGAACGCCGCCTCGCCGTGGCGCTGGAAGTGCTCGGAGATCGTCTCGCCGGTGCGCAGGACGAACTGCTCGTCGGCGTCGACGACCGGTTCGCCGAGGGCGTCGCCCACCACGCGGGCCGCCGTGGTCTTTCCGGCGCCCATGAACCCCACGAAGGCGATCGGGGGCTGTGGGGCGTCGCTCACCGGATGCCCTGGGTCAGCGTCGCCAGCCGCTGCGTTCGCGGTAGGCGGCGTGCGCGGCGAGGGCGTCGTCGATGTGGTCGCCGCCGAACTTCTCGGCGTAGGCGTCGGCCAGCACCAGGCAGGCCATGGCCTCCCCCACCACGCCGGCGGCCGGCACCGTGGTCGAGTCGGTCCGCTCCCGCAACGCCTGCACGGGCTCGTGGCTGTCGATGTCGACCGAGCGCAGCGGCTTGGTCAGCGTGGGCAGCGGCTTCATGGCGACCGAGAGCATCAGCGGCTCGCCGTTGGACATCCCGCCCTCCACCCCGCCGGCGCGGTTGGTCTCGCGGACGTAGCCGCGGTCGTCGTCCCAGAACAGCTCGTCGTGGGCCTCGGAGCCGGGCCGGGAGGCGACCTGGATCGCGTCGCCGATCGAGACGCCCTTGATGGCCTGGATGGAGACCATCGCCTGGGCGAGGCGACCGTCGAGGCGCTCGTCCCACGCGACGTGGGACCCGAGGCCGGGGACGAGGCCGAACGCCCAGACCTCGAAGACACCTCCAAGGCTCTCGTTGGCCTTCCGCAGCCGGTTGATCTCCTCGACCATCTGCTGTTCGCTGTCGGCGTCGAGGCAGCGCACCGGACTCTCGTCGACGGTGGCGAAGTCCTCCGGCTGCAGGTCGGCGCGGCGCGGCGCCTCGGCGCCGCTGATCCGCACGACGTGGCTGTGGACCGAGACGCCGAAGGCGGCGAGGTAGCGGCGGGCCAGGGCAGCGGCCGCGACGCGAGCGGCCATCTCGCAGACACTAGCGCGTTCGAGAAAGTTGCGGAAGTCGCTGTGCAAGTGCTTCTGGGTACCGGCCAAGTCG